>PAJC01000036.1 GCA_002705165.1 Planctomycetaceae bacterium
GTCTCCTCAGCGGGTCTAGTCAAGTTGCTTGAAATGCTGGCCTCCAATGATAACCTAGGGCAGAAAGTTGCAATTACGATTGAGAGTCCAGCGATCGATGACCAGGTGGTGCAACGTTTTAAGGAATTGGCATCTGCTCGAATCCAGTTGCAGTTACCTGGCGGTGAGTTGATGACTCACGCGCAATAGCAACCAACCGATACAGCTTCCATCCTCGCCGCTCGCATAAGAAGAAGGCCTGTGCAATTGACACAAATATGACACACCAATGGTGGGCAACAGAGCTGCACGGAGTCACCGGAGGAATTAGAAAAGGCTAGTATGCAAGTGTCTGCACTTCTGTGCAACCTACTACAAACTAGCCAAGTGCCCCCACTAGGACTCGAACCTAGAACCCTCTGATTAAGAGTCAGATGCTCTGCCAGTTGAGCTATAGGGGCTGAGTTATCTATCCTAACCCAAAGCAATAGACCGGCAAGGGGTTATCGATTTCTCCAACTATTCGTCTTCCAGGGCCATTCCTAACTGTCCCATCTTGCGATAGAGATTTGAGCGATGTAACCCTAATTGCCTTGCTACCTCAGACATATTGCCACGACACTTTTTAATCTGATTGCGAATCAAATCAATCTGAAAGTCACGTGTCGCATCATTGAGGGTTCCGTGATAATTTCCCGCCGTGCCATGGTCGGCTTGCGTACTGGCAAAGGTTAAATCCTCCGCATCCACCCGCCCTGAGTCGCTTAGGTAGATAATTCGCTCAATGATATTTCTCAATTCCCGAACATTCCCGGGCCACGGGTGAGCCAACAGACGTTTGCGGGCACCCGCTGATAATTTTGGTGCTTTCCGACGGGCGCGAATCGATAATTCTTTTAGGAAATACTCTGTCAGCAATAGAATATCATCACCCCGGTCGCGCAGGGCTGGCATCTCGACTGTCATGACATTTAACCGATAGAACAGATCTTCACGAAATTGTTTTTCGCGAACCATTTCTCCAAGATCCTGATTCGTTGCAGCGATGACTCGTGCATCCGTGTGGATCGGAGTGGAACCTCCTACTCGTACGACCACTTTGTCTTCCAGTACCCGCAATAATTTTGCCTGGCCAGACAAACTCATGTCACCGATCTCATCGAGCAGTAACGTGCCTCGACTTGCTAACTCAAATTTTCCCTCGCGATCCTCCCGGGCATCCGTAAAAGCTCCTTGAACGTGGCCGAATAATTCGCTTTCCAGCAAAGATTCGGAAATCGCTGCACAATTAACAGCAACTAACGGTTCATTCCGTCGATCGCTTTTAAAGTGCAATAATTGGCTGACGACTTCTTTCCCGGTTCCATTCTCTCCCAAAATCAAAACAGCCAGATCAGTGTTCGCGATGCGGTCTAGCGTCGTACGCAAAGCGACAATTTGAGGGCATTCACCAATCAAGGAAACTCCCTCTGCAGCTTGCTCGGCAATCAGACTGCGACTGGCAATAATTTGTTCGACTTCCTGCGCTTCTTCCAGTGCAGAGGCGACGTGACTGGCCAGATCTTCAAGAGCTTTGAGGTCCGAAGAGGAAAAGGTACCGTCTTTTTTATTGAGTACTTCGAAGGCACCGATCACTTCCCCTTCACGGTCACGCAGAGGGCAACAGATAAGATTGTTGGTCGTGAAGTCGAGTTTGTTATCCACTTCCCGATTGATCTGTTCTTGTCCTTCCACTTCGTCAATCCGCATCGAGTACCCGGATTGGATCACTTCTCCAACGACCCCGGCATCATCTGGTACGCGGAGTTCAGTCCCGACAATTCCTAACGCCGGTCGAGCGACTAGCTGTTGATTTTCTTTGTCCCAAAGAAACAGGCTTGCACGTTCAGCACCAAGTAACTCGGTTGATGCTTCCACGATCTCCAGAACTAATTGGTCTGTCTGCTTAATCCCATGCCACTGAGCTGCAATCTTCAAAATCGTCTCTGTTCGNAGGGATCGATCCTGTAGCTGTTGGTAAGAATGCCATTGNATGATACCGCTTAGNAATGCAGGAAAGATTTCGCCAACCTNTTTTAANGCAATTTCGGTATCAGCGATNCGNATGNTNATACAGTACTGCTCAGGACTATCCTGAGAAGGGTTGCGTTGAGANAAGCTCAACCAAGCGTCGTTCCCGACGATCTCCGTAGACTCTAAAGACTGNTGAAGAACGGACTCAGGTGGATTCGCATCACCTCGTCGACCTAATTCAACACATCGAATTCCGTCGACGACTTGAATCACGCAGCCCTGACTCCAGCTNTGACTCGCAAGAATCTCAGCAACTTGCTGAGGGTAGNTTTTATCCGTAATTGTAAGCTTTAGTAATGCANTATTCATAATAAACCCCTGTTGTCAATATGATACACNAAANGGNAGGTNANGTGTAGTCAAAATGACAAAAAGTNAGGTAATTTTGATAGGATATTATTGAAGGNGTCCTGGAACGGAGCATTGTTACGGTTTCTTTGTTAGGCTGTAGCTATACGTCCTGTTTTGTAGTGGAAAGCAAACGATGATCAATTTGAATTTGGGGCTTACGGTAGATTCATTGGCCGGACTGTTGGAGAAATTCTGGCAGGTTTCAGGAGAGAAGATTACCAAGCTGAAAGCAGAACGTGATTCTGNTGCAGGGACTCCTGTTTTCACGGTGGAGGGGCAATATATAGCTCAGGGCTGGACGGAGTGGACTCAGGGATTCCAATTTGGTTCTTCCATTCTTCAGTACGACGCCACGGGGGATTCAGAATTTCTGGACAGCGGCCGTCAGGCAACTGTGAATCAAATGGCATCGCACGTTACCCACTTCGGCGTTCACGATCATGGCTTTAATAATATCAGTACCTATGGAGCCCTGCGTCGACTCATGCTTGAAGGGCGACTCCCCTATAACCAATGGGAATTGAACTTCTATGAAATGGCACTCAAGAGTAGTGCTGCCGTGCAAGCTTATCGTTGGTCGGAGACGGTGGATGGCGATGGCTTTATCTTCTCCTTTAATGGCCCGCATTCACTCTTCTGTGATACCATCCGTAGCCTTAGGAGTTTGTCGATGGGGCACGTACTCAGCCATGACCTGATGCATGAAAACGATGAGCGAGTTTCCTTGCTTGATCGTATGCTGCAGCATGCTCGTGCTACTGCCCGCTACAGCGTTTACTACGGGGAAGGTCGTGATGANTACGACGTCTGGGGCCGAGTNGCTCATGAAAGTATCTTCAATGTAAATGACGGACGATATCGTTGTCCGGGTACTCAGCAGGGATATTCTCCGTTCTCGACCTGGACGCGCGGACTTGCCTGGATTATGGCAGGTTATCCTGAACAATTNGAATTCCTCGCCACCATCGATGATGAAGAATTGAATCTTTATGGCGGTCGGCAGGAGCTTGAATCGATGATGCTGAAAGCTGCCCGGGCAAGNTGTGATTTTTTCATTCACCATACNCCAACCGATGGTATCCCTTACTGGGATACTGGAGCACCGGGTCTTCCGCAGATTGGAGATTACCTGAATACAACCTCGGATCCCTTTAATAATCACGAACCGATTGACAGTTCCGCTGCTGCCATCGGGNCACAGGGATTACTTCGGTTGGGAAAANTTCTTAACGAACGAGGGGAAGACGGAGATANTTATATTCAAGCAGGTTTGGTNAGTGCGCAATCTTTGCTGAGCGANCCGTATTTGTGTTCAGATCCAAGCCATCAGGGCCTTTTATTGCACAGTGTTTATCATCGCCCTCGAGGCTGGGATCATATGCCTGACGAATCCCGGGTGCCTCGCGGGGAAGCATGTATGTGGGGTGACTATCACCTTCGTGAACTTGCTTTGTATCTGCAACGTCTGCTGAACGACGGCCCGTATTACACTTTTTTTTCAACTTACTCCGAAGNNTAACAACNCTTTCGCTAACTTTGAGCAGGTACCCCCCCATGCGTTTCTTTTCATTTGTCGTCGTAGGATTATTTACATTCTTAATCTGTGCCGCGCCGAANACGATCCACGCAAAAGTTGANAAATTTGAGATAACGAGTAGAACTTCGTTCGCTGAAGGAAGAAAGTTTGGGGAGATCGGAACGTATGAATTNTTACGCGGCAAAGTTTACTTTTCATTAGATCCGGCCCTGCGACAAAACAAACAAGTCGTCGATCTTGAATTAGTGACACCCGATTCAGATGGGCTCGTTCGCTTCTTTGCCGATTTAGTCATNCTCACTCCCACGAACCCTGCNAAATCAAGCGGGGCAGTCCTCTATGATGTCAACAATCGTGGCAATCTGCGAACGTTGGATTTTTTTAATCATGCCAAAGGCGGAAATAGTCTCGACACGAAAGCGCATGCCGGNAACGGATTTTTAATGAATCATGGCTGGACGCTAATCTCCAGCGGTTGGGACGGAGAATTGCTTGCGGGCTCTTCTCGCCTAAAGCTCTATCCGCCCACGTTGGGTAAAGACATTACCGGATTGGTTCGTTATGAATTCACGCTTGGGGAAGGAAAGGAAGTGGGCAGCATTACAGGAACCGGGCACGGCGCATTTCAATACGATGACACAAAGTTTAGTGNGGCGACNCTGACTAAACGTCCTCATGCTCGAGCTGCACGCATTCTCATTCCCCGNGCACAATGGTTTACGGAAATTACGGAAACGAAGAACCCGCAGCCTGGCGATCAAAAAAAAATCGAGCTCCACTTAACCACGAAAGGAGAGCAGGGGCAAATCTATGAACTTATTTATCAGGCTCACTCGCCACAAGTNCACGGTACATGCTTNACTTCNGTGCGCGATTTAATAGATGCNGTGAAGACGGGGAAGGGCAAAGGGAATCCGCTTCAAATCAATGGGAAGTCGTTTCTAANACGGGCCCATGCCTTTGGGATTTCACAGGCCGGTCGCTACTTGCGTGAATTTCTTTATTCCGGATTCAATGAATCAGAATCCGGAACCAAGGTCTTTGATGGTCTGCTCCCTCACGTCTCGGGAGGNGGAATGGGCTCCTTCAATCANCGCTTCGCTCAGCCAACACGATTTTCCGGNCAGCGGCTCAATCATGACTATCCGGTGGATCGGTTTCCNTTCGCTTATNATCGCCAAAAACATCCGTTTCGNGATCTGAAAGNTGGATTACTAACGCAAGCGAGANAGAGTCGCACCGCGCCTAAAATTGTTCACACGCAATCAAGTTCGGAATACTGGCATCGCGCCGGNTCTCTTATCCATACCGATCCCTTAGGTGTGCATGATACTCGAATTCCCCGCAATGTTCGTCTGTATACTTTCGGCGGTACTCAGCATGGCCCTGCGAAATACCCTGCTTCCAGAGGCAATGCTGCTTACCCTAANAACCCGGCCGACTTTCGCCCATTGATGCGTTGCATCCTCTTGAAATTAGATGGTTGGGTGCAGGGACAGTCGATGCCGGCTAGTGTNTACCCCACCCTTCGTTCGGGCTCACTTNGGCATTGGGAGCAACATTCAGTGGGATTCCCTGANTTACCCGGAGTTAGCTATCCAACGGTCATCCATCAGCCGAATGATTGGTATTACGGAGTGAACTGGGAATTGGACCAAAGCGAAGTTCAGATTCATCCGCCGCGGATGAGAAATGACTATCGTGTGTTGGTACCTAAAGTCGATCTGGACGGTAATGAAATTGGTTGTTTACAGCCACCGGAAGTGGCGGTGGCATTAGGGACCTACGCGAGTTGGAATTTGTACCCCGAAGTGCATGCTGCTCATCCGGATCTTGTCGGACTTTCCGGAGCTTTTTTGGCTTTTGAAAGAACAAAAGCCGCCCGTGAAGAGTCTGGCGATCCACGGCCGTCGATTCGGGAAAGATATCCGACGCAGCAGGACTATATTTCATCCCTGGAAGCAGCCTGTAAGCAATTAGTAGAGCGTGGCTTCTTGTTGGATTCGGAAGTCCACGTTCTATTAGAGAAATATGGCAAACGTTATCTAGACCTAACCGGCTTGCCGGAAAATTGAATGTGTTGAAAACTCAGGACAAGCATGGCAGTATGAGAAATCCCTGGGTTCGAAAGCTTTATCGTGAGCGACAGCATTTATTGTTGCTGGTCATCCTTGCCATGACCGTGCTGTCGGTATTTGGCTTTCAACGCTTCTCCTTTGATAACGAAGCACGGGGACTGTTTCGGACCAACGACTCAACGTTCGAGGAACTGGAACAGATTTTTGAGCAGTTCAGGCCGGATGAAAACGACTGTCTGGTGGTATTAAAGAGACCCGATTCGACTTTCTTTAACGACCGTCACGTGGGTCAGATGCAACGACTGGTGGCNACACTGGAAAAAGATTCACTGGTGAGCCATGTNGTCTCTGTCTTTAGCCCGGAAATGATGATCTGTGATCCGTTGCCACGTCCGTTAGTGCCTCCGGCTGATACAGAAGGCGTCGATTGGAACAAAGTCGAAAGAGAAGTCCTGAGTCATCCGATTGCGGGGGGTAATCTGATTACACCTAATGGACAATCGATGTTGATGGTTGTTCAACTCGGTAATGATGATTTACTGGTTAGTGATTATCAGCCGACGGTCGATCATCTGCAGCAAGTGATTTTTGACTGGAGAGAAAAGACGGGTCTCCAAGCTTATTTGACAGGTCTTCCTCCGGTTCGAGTTGAGATCTTTCGTTCCATCAAGACTGATACATTCAATCTGATGCTGGCTGGTGCATGCGTCGCTGTATTTATTGCCCTGGTCGCGTTTAGAAATTGGGCGTTGGCGTTCATGGCGGTGGCGGGAGCTGGTATTGGAAGTTTCTGGGCTTTAGGTTTGTTGAGCTTAATTGGTGTGAAGATTAATCTGATCACCACGATTTTGCCAGTACTGGTGGTGGTGATTGGGTTAACCGACGCTGTGCATCTGGTGTTTGACTTTCGGGAATCACGAGTGCGGGGTATTAAACCTTCCCGTGCAGCCTGGCTCGCGGTTCGGCGTTTGGGAACCGCCTGTGCTTTTACATCGATTACAACGGCGATCGGATTTGGCTCATTGAGTGTCAGTAGTATTGAGGTCATTCGCCAATTTGGGGTCACCTGTGCGGTGGGGACACTCATTACCTTTATGGCAGTGTTGCTCGTGGTACCCTGGCTAGCATCGACGAAATTAATTGGCGGAGCCTATTCTGGCCGAGTCAGTCGGGATTCAGTTTGGCTTAAGCAATTCTCGCAATCCTATGCTGACCTTTTATTAAAGTACCGTTATCTCGTCTTAGGAATATTTGGAATCCTCTTAGTCTGGATGGCCATGACTGCAAAGAGGTTATATCCGGACAGTCACATTACAGAGTCGATTCCCAAGGGAAGTGAAGCCGAGGTTGCTTTGAGAGAAGTAGATCAGCAATTTGGTGGGATGCTCAGTTCGATCGTCTTGGTTCAATGGGATCCCACTCGGAAAGATTTACCTGAGCCGTATGGTGTGTTGCGGTCTGTCAAAGCAGAAATTGATCGAGAACCCGCGATGATGAATCCGATGTCGATTCTAAATTTCAATGCAGTGGTGGATCAGAGTCCTTTAATTTCATTGCCCAAGGTGATTGCAGAACAATGGTATCGTCCTGATTTAGGACGAGCGATTATGGTGGCTCGTTTGGCCGATCAGGGAATGCATTATCACCGTCGGGTACTCGGGAAATTTCGTGAACGCATGGCCTTTTTACAGACGCGTCACAGTGGCTTTGAAATCTCTGTCTCTGGTTCTGCCGTTGTCGCTTCCCGAAATCTTTCCACGATGATCAATGATCTGGTGAAGTCACTGGTAATCGCAGCAGCAGTGATTATGGCCGTGCTAACGGTTATGTTTCGTTCGATCAAAATGGGGCTGGTCAGTCTCCTTCCAAATTGTCTGCCACTGTTATTTACGGCGAGTTATTTAGTGTGGACTGGTGAGCCGCTGAGATTGACAAGTGTTTTATTATTTACCGTCAGTTTAGGAATTGCTGTTGATGACACGATTCATTTCCTCGTTCGGTTTCGTCGCGAGCAAGCTGAAGGTAAAACGGTCGACGAGTCGATCCGTAACTCGATTACTTCTGTGGGAGCTGCCCTTGTCGTCAGTACACTTGTGTTAATTGCAGGGTTCTCTGCGAGCGCTATCAGTATAATGCCACACAGTCAGTTGTTTTCCAAGTTAGCATGCATCTCCGTCGCGGTTGCTTTTGTTGGAGACATGGTTTTGTTGCCGGTTATCTTGCGTGTAGCTTACCGGGACAAAGCAGCAGATCACGAATGAGACGCTCAATCGTTGGGGGTGTCTTTCACGTCCGGATAGCCTGTGCTACATTGACAACAACAGCATAAAAAGCCGTTTAACGAGATTAATTCACCTCGAACATTTTAATATTTTCAGGAGAGAATAAGCCATGCTAACAGTTGGCGATAAGTTTCCAGAGTACAGTGTAAAGTGCAATGTAGGATCAGATCCGGAGAGCCTTAAAGGGTTGACGAATGCTGACTACGATGGCAAATGGGTTTGCTACTTTTTTTACCCAAAGGACTTTACTTTCATCTGCCCTACAGAAATCGCTGAATTCAATACTCAGCTCGCAGAATTTAATGACCGTGACTGTGAAGTTGTTGGTGGTAGCACTGATAATGAATACTGTCACCTGGCATGGTGTCAGTCTCACGACGATCTAAAAGATTTGGCTTACCCATTAATTGGTGCTCAACGCCTAGCTCACGATCTAGGTATTGTTGATCCTAACGCTGACGTATGTCTGCGTGCGACCTTCCTGGTAGATCCAAACGGAGTGGTCCAGTGGTCCAGTGCTAATGCTTTGAGTGTGGGCCGGAATGTCAATGAGATCCTGCGAGTTCTGGACGCGATTCAGTCCGATGAATTGTGCCCCTGTAACTGGAAGAAAGGTGAGCCAACGCTATAATCGTTTGGCTCTAAAGCTTGAGGACACAAAAAAATCCTGTCTGGCAATTTGTCAGGCAGGATTTTGGCGTTTTTTTGAGGCCTACTCGGTGGGAGCGGTCGTTGCTTTGAAGGAGACGGTTTGCGTCTGAGTCTCCGTCTTAGGATTCAGCTTAATGGCCTCCGTGAAATCAGCCACAGCTTCATCTTGCTTCCCGTTTGCTTTGTAGGCCAGCCCACGGTTATAAAATGCTTGTGCCCATTTAGGCTTTAGTTCGATCGCGATCGAATAATCAGCGATTGCTTTTTCATTCTTGTTTTGGCTGGCAAAGATGTCTGCCCGACTCATGTAGGCTCGAGCGTGTTCCGGATTAGCGCGAATTGTCTCGGTGAAATCTTTTACCGCCGCAGCGAATTGTTGTGTGTTGTTATAGATGATGGCCCGATTGAAGTAGGCGTCCGGATTGTCAGGATTCAGCTTGATGGCTTGTGTTAAATCCGTAATCGTCTTGTTTATTTCCCCTTGATTGGCGAAAGCAACGGCCCGATTATTATAAGCTTCGACGAATGCAGGGTTGATGCGAATAGCTTCACTGAAGTTCGTAATGGCGATACCAATATTACCCTGGTTGGCGTACGAGACTCCTAGTCGATTGTGAGCCTCGGCGTGATCGATATCTAATTGGATGACGGTGCCGTAATCGGCTATTTCATTCGCGATGTTCTTTAGTTTTCCATGCGCGATCGCTCGTTTGTAATAGGCATCAACATGGATGGGGTCCAGCCGGATTGCATGGCTATAACATGCAATCGCGGTATCGAGATCGTTCTTTTCAAAGAAAGCATCACCCTTTTCAATTTCNAGAAGNACTCGTTTNTCGTTCGCGGAGGATTNGGCAACAGCTTTNAGTTCCTGTTGAGCCTCCTGAGAAAGTGAGCTAGTGCCAACTTCATCGAACGCTTTTTCAATCTTGTGTTTNTCCAATGTTCTGAACAGCGGNGCTGTTGTTAGCACATCTTCAAAAGGAATGGTTGGTGTACCAACGCATCCGGTAAAGAGGATGGAAACTAGAGTGAGTAGGTNGCAAAAGGGATGCTTTTTCATGGTTTGATTTACCAAATACAGTGTNGTTTCTCGTCTTTGACGAGCATCATTCTGTTAGTGTGCAATGGTGGTTTAAAACGTGATTTCACGCGCAAACCTATTTTCCGCTATATGCGTTTTTCGACCGGTCTAAACGGAATCTTTAGAAAAACCGATATAACTGACATAAGCAGTACATTTTGACATTCAAACGCAAGGACCAACGCTTAATTTAAGCACCCAGAAAACCCAGACCACCTATTCTGTCAAGATTTTCCGTTATCTTAGGCGATGGAATCTCACCGTTTCAAAGGGCCAATGAACGTGTTAGATTGAAGTCTCAAGTAACAGATTGTTTGCGATTCAGAAAATACTTATACCCGATCCGTGTTTGCCAAGACCCTGNCGGATTCATTTGGCTTAGGCGACGATACCCGAAAGAGATANATAATCCATGGAAAGAATTAACGAATTACGCAGCCAGATGTCGGAACCTGTGAAGGATCTCAAACTCAACCTTTCATCGGTACTGACTCAAAGTCAGGCACTATCATCCGAGGAAACCTGGGCGGTTGCTCTTTGTTCAGCTTACTTTATTCAGGATGCAAACCTGGCATCAGCAATAGAAGCTGATGCAGGAGATGAATTGAGTGCCGAGGCCAGAGAAGACGCTAAGGCGGCCGCAGCAATCATGGCGATGAATACGGTTTACTATCGTTTCCGCCATATGGTTGGCAAAGAAAGTTATTCAAAGATGCCAGCGGGCTTACGTATGAATCGTATGAGTCGTCCTGCCACGTCGATTGCTTTATTCGAACTTTGCTCCATCGCCTGTGCTGCTTTGGAAGGTTGTGAATTGTGTATCCAATCTCACGAAGCCAAATTGACTGCAGAACTCAGTGAAAATCATGTCCATGAGGCAGTCCGTATCGGAGCCGTTATTAAAGGAGCCTCTGTCGCATTGAGCTAAAGAGTGCGGTGGCGGCAACGGGATAAGTTAGAAGGATCAGCAGATGGCCTATTTTGAATCACTTCCTTACGGAATTGCTGACTTTACGACGCAGGTTGAACCAGACGATGATCGCCTGTGGGTGCCTCAGGCTGAGAATGTGTGGTTTCGTCCTCTCCATCTGAATCGCACATCGGGACAATGGGTGAACCTATTGAAGGTGCGTAAGTCTGGCGTGCTCAGTCGTCACCGCCATCCGGCTCCTGTACACGGTTACGTGATTCGTGGTAGCTGGCGTTATCTTGAGCATGACTGGGTAGCGACACCGGGAAGTTACGTTTTTGAACCTCCGGGAGATGTCCATACCCTTGTATGTGATGAAGGTGTCGAAGAAATGATCACCCTGTTTCATATCAGTGGTGCGTTAATTTATCTGGACGAGAACCTCGAGACGGTTGGCTATGATGATGTGCATAAGAAGATCGAAATGTGTATGGAACATTTCGAAAAAGTTGGTTTAGGTGCCAGCTATGTTGAGCAGTTTATTCGCTAAGCCGAATTGGCGTTACATAATGCTGTAGCCACCGTCTACAGGAAGTACGACGCCTGTAACAAACTGAGCCTGCTCTGATGACAGGAATAGTGCCGGGCCGACAACATCGGCGGGTATTCCCCATCGATTAAGTGGCGTTCGAGCAGTGATCTCTCGACTTCGAGCTTCATCTTCATAGAGCGGCTGTGTTAATGTGGTCTTAATCCAGCCCGGGGCAATTGCGTTGACTCGTATGTGTTCCGGTGCCCAGGCAATGGCCAGACTTTTTGTGAACTGCACAACTCCCCCTTTACTGGCGCTGTAAGCGGGGACATATCCGCTGCCGAAGAAACTGAGCATGGAAGCGGTATTAATGACACAGCCCTGACTGGCGGTTAGCAGTTGCTTAGCTGCGTAGCACATTCGCATCGTACCATTCAGGTTAACATCGAGTGCTTTTTCAAAACCTTCGGCGGTATGTTCCTGATTGTCACGCAAAATGACCCCAGCACAGTTTATCAGTACATCTAAATGACTTAGGTCATTGAGTAGGGTGGTGATTTGTTCCTGACAGGTCACATCTAGTACCCGGCAATCTAAATCAGGATAAAGATTACGCGTTGCCTCTGTTTCCTCCGCGTTCACACCAGTTGCGATGACNTCGTATCCGGCTGACTGAAATCCTAAGCNAATTCCNAAGCCAATCCCGCTTGTGCCACCGGTTATCAACACTGNTTTTNTCATCTTTTNCCNNCATCAAGAGTTNTTGTAGCGTATTTAATACATCACCACATTGCATTGTATTACTTTGTCGATTGGCTACAAAATCCTGCTGCCGATAAAATAAGTAAAGTCTTCTATGTTCCGGCTTCTGATGATATTGATGGCATTAGGCGGACTGAATGAAAGAAAAGAGNTTATGCAACTTTCTACTCACTTCGGACCNATCGCGATTCTGGATNTTCTTGAATTTNTATTTGATGATGGCNGATGTTGTTTTTTNTTAGTCGTCATTGTGNTNGTGATTATTGCGATACTGGCTAGTCGAGTCAAAGCAGCTACCGATAAACCCTGCTCTGAATGCGGTCACGGGAATGAAAGAGACGCACGTTTCTGTTCAAAATGTGGAGACCCATTAGGCACTGCAAAGACTCCTAAATCGTTCTACCCAAACCTTAAATTACGGATTGCGAACTGGAAGAAATGGGGTTGGGTTTCAGAAGACGCTCATCAACGGCTGCAAGAGTTAAACGAAGCAGATGAGTTAGTCTTTCTAGGTCGTAAGCCTGAGACTCTTTCTTATATGGTGTCCCAGTCTGGGGTCGCTCCGAGCCAAGCCCCCGTGGAACCTATCGATGATGAGGGGACTACTAAGACCGCTGATGCTTCCTCCACTGTCAGTCATACTGACACACCTGCCGAAGATCCGGTAGTCGAGCAGGAAAATCCGGTGGTTAAGCCCAGCGACTCTGAATCCTCCCAGACTGAGCTAATGAACCCATTGGTAGCTAAGCCAGTAGTACCCAAGCCAGCCGCGGCATTGCCAAAACCATCACTTCCTCGGGTGAAACCTAAATCTTCGAAGCCTTTATCTCCTTCTCCGAAACCTACGAAGTCACCGGTAAAGCCGACGATTTCCCGCCCGATAGACGCTGCCCCGTCTGAGCCACCGATTAAAGAAGCGAAGCCTGTTGCGGTTGTCCCTGCGCCTCCGCCAAAGCCACCTCGCAGATTATCTGATGTATTGCGTGCATTCATGGATGAAACCAACATCAAACTGGGTGAGTTCGTTGCCGGTTTGTTGATCGTGATTGGTTCGATTGGGCTGGTGACTGCGTTGAATGCCACATTTAAAGATGAGATTCCCTATCTCTCTTCGGTGGTGTTTCTGACGGTGGTTACGTTGTTCCATGTTGTCGGGATTTACTCGTTCAAAAAATGGAATTTGGTTTCATCAAGTCGAGTCATATTGATCATTGGTAATTTATTGGTTCCCTTAAATGTGCTGATGACGACCATGGGGAATACTTCCATTCAGAACAATGGAATTGTCTTCATTTTGGCGGTGCTGATTGCCGGCGTTAGTTTTGGGGCAATGAGTTTTTACTCGGCGAAATTACTATCACCACAGCGTCCCTGGTCTTTAATCATTGCCTTGATGGGGCCCTGTTTATGTCAACTAATTATAAAGCTTTATGTAACGGGTGCTGGTTTTGCGCCAACGGTGTTTAATACCAATGTATTGATTCTGTTACCTCTCGCTTTCATTAGCTTGGCGGTTCTTAGTGAACATCGTTATTTCCGAAAAAGAAAAGAAGTTTCACCGGATGATGCATTCTCGTTATTACGGGTTTTGGGCATGGGAGTGTTCTCTTTAGGTGCCTGTATCGCACTTCTGTTTTCACGAACTGAAACGCCAGAGGGTGCCATTGGTCTTTCACAAACTCTTTCCAACCCACTGATGATTCTCTGTTTCATTGTCGTTTCATCAGGCATGTTGATTTACAGAAGGATCGATAGCGACGATAGCCTGAAGTTGCAAATGTCAGGCATGTGGATGGCCGTAACTGGCACGATGGGAATCGTGATCATGATGATGCTTGCCGTACCGCATCTCAACAGCATGATTACAGTTAGTTTTGTAGGCGCTGTTCTGGCTTTAATTTTCGGATATGTAACAAGAATTACTTTCCTGACAGCGGCCGGTACGCTTTGTATTGGTCTGGGGATTTGGAGTCTGTATCTACGTGGACATTATGAGAAAGACGCGCTTGAGATCGTAGAATTACGTGATTCACTAATCAACGGTATGACGTCGATTATTTTTACAATTACTGCCCTGTTGACCGGCGGCTTACATTACATCTTTGAGAGGGTGGAAAACCGTGAAAGACCAGAGTTTAGCAAGGCTGGTTATCTGGGTGTCTTAATTTTAGCCGGTGTCGGTTTGTTGAGTGCTTTTGGATCCAATTTGCCTTTCTTCACTTCTGAAAATTCTGACCTGACCTTAGCTGTCTTTTTGATTTATGCGGTCGCTGCTCTCATCGCCTCGTTATTCACTTCAAACAAATTGGTTCATTATGTGGCAACTGGTTTGGTAATCGTCACGTCACTTAAGCTGGCCAACGCGGATTTTGTTGAAAGCTGGGGTTGGTTGCCGGAAGAAAACTGGCTGGGCCGGCTGACGGTCATGGGCTGGGCTTTCCTGACGGCTTACGTCCTGACGGTGATTGCTCAGTGGACACAGCAAAAGTCCCGCGCCGAGAAATTGGCGAAGTCCGGTCAATTGATTTCTGATTTTGAATCCAGCTGGCCATTGACGATGACGACACTTTCCTATTTTGTCGTCACGGCACTAAATTTCTTCTATATCTATCTCGAACAGCAGTCTTATCAGGTGGCTGTGGGACAAAGTCTTTTGCTGCTTGGCGTGGCAGTGATTCTGGCGATTCGGCATCGGACTGACTGGACCTGGATGTTTGTTCAGATCCAGACGATTTGCGCTATTGCCTGTATGACGACGATGATTCACACCGGTTGGGCTGAAGACAATTTTGAGTTCTGGGGATGGGGGCATCTCCGTTGGCAGATGATTGTTCTGGCGGTTGGAATGCTTGGCTGGACAGCCGTGAGGAAAGTAAGCCAGCAATCACAACACTTAAAAGATATTGTTGTGACCGACTTGATGTACGTTGATTTCTTTCTCCACGCGCTCGCCACGATGATGGTTTATGTGATTTGGGTACTTATGCTGGTTAGCCCGCTGCAAAGTGTTTACGATGAGTCGCTATTTCTTAGAGGTGTTTTAGAGTTTTATGGATCCTCTTTGGCTTCTGAGCCTCAGGATTGGATACTGTGGGCGCTTAATTTGCTGGCCTGGATTTGCGTGATTCCGGACAGGCATCGGCGGGTTTCCAGCTTCTGTGGTTTACTTACACTGAGCGCTTTACCGATTCTTGCCAGCACGAATATGGCTCATGTTTCGGCTAATGAAATCAACGGGATGGATCTGATTCATTACCTTAAATGGGGGTATGGAATCTTTGGTGTGATCGTGACCGCGTTGGTTTGTACTGACCGTTATTGGTGGCAAGCCCTGGAAGAAAAATTCCCCCGGTTGATGGCCAATCAGGATCAGAAGTCGTCAGGTGAACATGCCGAATACACCTGGATGGCGCTGAGGATCGTTTCGTTTATTGCCGCTTCCTTACCCGTAGTGATATTAACGGCAGCCCACTTTGCTTATACATCTTCGGTGTCAGGAATTGGTACAAAAGATAATCTAACGGTAATGCTGCAGTCAGAACAGAATACGTTGGCCGCGATGTGGAATTTCGGCGGCCCATTTTTCTTACTAGTCATCTCAGCCTGGATCTGTGCCGTTCGTTCGCTCCGCCCGCT
>PAJC01000037.1 GCA_002705165.1 Planctomycetaceae bacterium
CCAGTCGATTATTAGATTGAGGGATGACGAAGAGTAATGCTTTTTGATACCTTGCATCCCTTAATAGTGGGATTTTTGGAAGATTCTTCCAGGTTAATCCTTCCGTTTGAAAAACGAACCGCTTGGCTGATTGCGGCGGTAATGATTTTACTGATTATCGGCTCGCTGGTCGGAAAACTATTGGAGCGAAGTTCTGAGGAACGCCTGAATAGTGCGATCGTTCGTTCCTTCAATCAACGGATTCGTTCCTGGTGGTTAATGTGTGCAATCCTGATCGCTGGACTAGTGATTGGGCGAACCGGTACGGTTGTGTTGTTTGGAATGATTGGATTCTGGGCGTTACGTGAATTTATTACGATGACACCGACCAGACGAGGTGATCATCGAGCCTTGTTTTGGGTACTGGTCATCTTTACCCCACTGCAGTTTTTTCTAGTGGGTCTGAATGATGAACGACAGATGTTTAAAGTCTTGTTGCCAATCATCGCAGCCTTGTTTGTGCCTATGCGAATTGCATTGGCGAATGATGAAAAGAGGTTTCTCGAACGATCAGCAAAGATCCTGATCGGAATTTTGATTTGTGTCTACGCTTTGAGTTTCGCACCGGCCTTACTATATCTGGAAATCGTCGACAGCACCGGCAAGCTTTGGAATGCCGATTCCACGCTGAGTGCCAATAAAGGCTTGTTATTTTTCTTTGTGTTAATTACTCAGCTTAATGATGTGATGCAATTCGGCTGGGGCAAGCTGATTGGACGTAATCTGATTGCGGATCGAATTAACACAAGCCGAACATCCGAAGGTGTTATTGCTGCGGCAGCAAGCTCAGCTCTCTTAGGAGCTTTGTTTTGCTGGGTGACTCCTTTTCTTTTTTGGCAAGCAGCGATTATCGCGGTCGTGATTTCCCTGACGGGTTTTGCCGGTGGACTGACTATGTCGGCGATTAAACGAGATCGAGGAGTGAAAGACTTTGGAACATTGTTGCAGGGACATGCCGGGATTCTTGATCGGATTGATTCACTCTGTTTCGCGGCACCCGTGTTCTACCTTTTGACGGAGTTCTTTTTCACATCGTAATTGAGCTAGGTCACGAGGCGAAGCCCTCGGCTTATCTGGGTTACGTGTTTTTTGAAATAAGAGTATCCTTAACGACTGGTTCACAAATACTATCAAAGCAACATTCATTCAGAGGACGTTTTTCATGGGATTGTTCGACGGTAAGAAAGGTCTAGTTCTAGGCGTCGCAAACGACCGTTCTATTGCCTGGGCTATTGCCAAAACCATTATGGAAGAAGGTGGNGAAATTGGTTTTACACATCTNCCAGATCGTCCGGATGATGAAAAACGAAANAATCGTCGGCGNGTAACCAAGTGTACTGANCAGTATCCTGAACAGACAAAGTTTGTCGTCCCGATGAACGTACAGGATGANGGTGATATTGCTTCNGTCATGGAAACGGCCAAGCAGGAATTCGGNGAAATTGACTTTCTGCTCCACTCGATTGCTTTTGCCGATCGTGATGATCTATCCCGCGACACAGTTGAAACAAGCCGCGATGGATTTAAGATGGCAATGGAAATTAGTGCTTATAGTCTTATCGCAGTCGCCAACGCTGCTAAAGACATTATCAAAGAAAATGGTTCTATTGCCACCATGACTTATTTTGGCGGGGAAAAGTGTGTACCCGGATATAACGTCATGGGAATTTGTAAGGCNGCACTCGAAGCAACCGTTCGATATCTTGCTTATGATTTCGGTGCTCGTGGTATCAAAGTGAANGCTCTAAGTGCAGGGCCTCTCAAAACTTTGGCTGGAAGTGCTGCTGGTGTTGGCGAGATGTTAACGATGTACCAGGATATCGCGCCGCTTTGTCGTAATATTACACATGAAGAAGTTGGACGCAGCGGAGCATTTCTGCTGTCAGATTTCTCTAGTGGTATTACGGGGGAAGTGCTACATATCGATGGTGGATACAATGCCATGGGCTCACCTGGCCGTCTGCTCGATAAAGTTCGTGAACTTCAAGCAGGTAACCAGTAANCTTNCAGTTGCTGGTAGAATCACCATGCANAAAAATAAACGGATAGCGGTTGCTGTGGTTGAACACAACGGCCGTTTTCTTGTTGGAGTTCGAGGTGCCACTGATTCCTTGGCAGGATTTCATGAATTCCCGGGCGGGAAAATTGAAGTGGATGAATCTCCGGAACAAGCTGCTGTTCGGGAATGTNTGGAAGAAGCCGAAGTTCAGGTNGTACCTGTCGGAAGATATCCCCAGGCTGTTCATCATTATGAACATGCCAGCGTCGAATTGAATTTCATAGCTTGCACCGTCGAACAATGGTCAGATCCGCAACATGGTTTTGAGTGGATTCAACGAAATGATCTGGCAGATTGTNAATTCCCAGCTGGAAACTCTGAATTNCTGATAGAGCTCGAGGCAAATACNCCCCCANNGACGANTTAAATAAGCCGGTGAAAAACCAGCGAATTGCAATCGCTGTATGCCAAATTGCTCTAGGCTCACTCAGCGTTTTCGAGGTCTAATGATCGCAATCCAAGACACAGGATGTGTGCCTTTCTAGATATTATGGGATGGCATTGGATTGTAATTATAGAAACGCAGGGAAGCGTTGGGGGGTTGGCATGGAGGCGCGTAAAGTAGCGTTCGTATTGGCGGTGCTTGCTTGTTCCGTCACGGGAGCGAGTTTTAGAACTCAGAATTTCGTGGTGACGGCGACTAGCCCGTCTTTGGCACGCGAAGTCGCAGTTTCTGCGGAGAGATTTCGTAAAGAGTTGGCGCTCGAGTGGCTCGATTATGAATTGCAGCCATGGCAGTACCCGATTCCTATTCGCGTTCACTCCGCCGGGCATCTTGGAGCAGGGGGGGTGACCAGCTTTGTCTTTGTCGANAATATACCCGAACAATGGCANATGACTTTACAAGGCACACGTCAACGGGTATTGGATTCCGTGCTGCCGCATGAGATCACTCATGCCGTCTTCGCAACTCATTTCGGTCGTCCATTACCTCGTTGGGCAGATGAAGGTGCATGTACTACAGTTGAGCATACTTCCGAAAAGCAAAAACAGCATGCTTTGCTGTTGAGGTATCTGACGACCAATCGAGGAATTCCTTTTAACCAAATGTTGCGCATGAAGGATTATCCACGAGATATTATGACCCTGTACTCTCAGGGCTTTTCGGTGAGTCAGTATCTAATTGCTCATCGAGGTAAANAGACGTTCATCAAGTTTCTCGAACGTGCTATGAAAGATCAGGATTGGGATGCCGCGATTGAACAGTACTATCCCTTTCAACATGCCTCTGANCTGCAAACAAAATGGGTNNCCTGGGTTGGTAAGGGAAGTCCCCGGATTCAGNCGCCATCTGCACCGCNGNTAACTGCCCNAACAGTTNCTGCGAATNACGTTCANCCCAAAGCAATCGCTAGTGCANGTGTTGAATTTAACGATGAAANGATGGTCCCCATTGGTTATCGCGCTGAGATGGAAAAAGTGACTCAGGTTAAGAATCAGCCGTTGACTCAACTTAGAGATGGATGGACATCACGTCATAAGAGCAAGACCGCCCAGACGCTACCCGCCACGTCGGCAAGTTTTTCGAGAGTGATCCATCGTGGTAAAGAGGAGAAGATTGAAGTCAGTCGACCGCAACCCGTGAATCAGCCGCAACCCGTCGTCGTGCAAGCATCTACTCGGTCCGAAATTTCGAGCCGGGTGACGGAAATAACTCCACGCCCCCATCCTGACAACTCCACATCGAAATTAAAGTGGTTGCCTCCGCGATAGCGTATGATAGAGGTTCTATTCTTGAGGGCGTTTTTATAAGTGCCACCTTAGATCAATCTAGTAATGATTGCCGGAAACACTATGCAACCATTTCACTTAGCCGTTCCTGTTCACGATGTAACGCTGGCACGTAAATTCTATAAGGAAGTGATTGGATGTGCTGAAGGGCGGTCCGATACTCGATGGGTTGATTTTGACTTGTTTGGACACCAATTTGTAATCCATCAAAAAGACGACCTGCTAGTAGAACAAAGTACCAATCCAGTTGATGGCCATGACGTACCGATTCCTCATTTTGGAGTCGTGTTGGAGTGGGAGCAGTGGCACGAATTTGCAGCTCGACTGGAAGAGCACCAGATTGAGTTTGTTATCGAGCCTGGTATTCGGTTTGAAGGTCAGACTGGTGAACAGGCCACGATGTTCTTTCTTGATCCCAGCGGTAATGCATTGGAATTCAAAGCGTTTAAAGATCCATCTCAACTCTTTGCTAGTTAGGGCGATTGAATTTTCGAGATGTACAGCCAAGGTGATTTACAGAGAATGCCTAATTAGAGTAAGTAGTTTGATGATGGAATTTGAGACAACTGCTGTCATAGGCCTCGGCACGATGGGGCATGGTATTGTTCAGACCGTGGCCTTGGCCGGAGGTCAGGTTCGGGCATTTGATACCAACGTGAAGGACNTTGAGAATCTACACAGCCGCATTGCCAGAAATCTGAAGGTCATGGTAGAGGCAGAAGCGATCCCCGAAGTCGATTTACAAGAAGTGTTGGGGCGTATCACATGTTGTCATGATGAACAGGATGCACTAACAGGGGTGGATTTTGTGGTGGAGGCGATTGCGGAGGANCTGAAGCTGAAACAGGCCTTCTTTTCTCGTTGTGCGGCTACGGTGAGTTCGGAGACCATTTTAGCAAGCAATACTTCCAGTTTCCCGATGTCAAANATTGCGGAAGGACTGGAGGCATCTTCGCGGATGCTTAATACGCACTGGTTCAATCCACCCCACGTGATTCCTGTTGTCGAAGTGATCCCGGGNGCACAGACGAGTCCTGATACAATAAACCGAACGATCAGGTTTCTTAAAGAACTTGGTAAGCATCCCGTCCGTATCAATCAGGAAGTCCCTGGGTTTGTATTGAATCGTTTACAAATAGCCTTGTTCCGGGAGATGTTAGATTTGGTTGGACGAGATGTCATATCCGCGGAGGATTTAGATATAGCGGTGCGGGGNAGTTTNGGATTGCGATGGGCCGCGGTAGGACCGATGCGAGTTGGCGATTTTGGCGGTTGGGATATTCTGTCCAAAGTCTATGAAGTTCTGGCTACAGAGATTCGTAGTGATACTCGTATACCGGAGGTGCTTGAGCAGAAGCGGTCGCAAGGTGAGCTCGGGCTAAAAACAGGGCAGGGTTTCTTCGAGTTTCCTGCAGAGCAACAGGAGGGAGTTGTTGCAGATAAAGATCGTAAATTCATGGCCTGGGCAAAATTACTTCGTGACTCCTATGATCCTTAGCCGGTGNTATGCTTCATNCTCGANATGGAATAGTCGTGCGGCATTATTCCAAAAGATATCTTCGATTTGGTTCTCGGTTAATTTCTCCGACCAGCATGCCCACTTGAGTGAACGTAGATGCTCAAGGCCGACCAGAACAGGGTTTATTTGAGCGTGCTTTTCTCCCCAGACGGGGGTGTCTTCATAGAGCCATAAGAATGAGTCTGCTACTCCCAAACTTCGGCCTCGGAGGTGGCTTACAGGATAATCGCAACCGTACATAAAACGTTCGTGTCCCAGGATCCGGAAGATGGCCTGATGGGCCATCGGTTCACAATTGGCACTACTGTCAAACCATAAGTTTGGGAGTCCTTGTAGTTTAGGAAGCCCACGAAGATTATGAGTGGGCTGAAATGCGCGGGCCGAGTGAGCCAGGATGAGTTGCATCTGAGGGTACTTTTGACAGTAGTAGCGAATGCATTCGATGTTGGCATCGTTGGCCAGTGCGTCTTTTTTGACGATNTGAAGCGTAANAAACCAATTTTGCTCATGACATAGCCTCACCTGATGTTCGGGAAGGAATGCCTGAATATCTGCTTCCCATGTTGGCGATGTATTCGCCATGTGGTGGTAACATTTTAGTCCTGTGGCACCTAGCCGCGTCGCATGTTCGAGTATCCAGTCTGAGTCATCTTCAGGTTTGACGAAGAAGTTACAGCGATTGTAAGGATGAGCATCCTTTTGTTGAGCAGCCCATTCATTNGCTTCCAGTTGATATGATAANGAGTCTTTTCCTACGAAAGGGATAAACATTGCGTAGGTAGGACGTGTACCATGCAATGAAGTCATGGCGGATTGNTAGTCAGTCCAATCGACGGACTGGTCACTGAAGGAATAGAATTCCGGTTTCCAGATATGGGTATGTGCATCGTATATGCGATCCGGAAGAAAACGATCGATTTCTCGTTCAAAGAACTCAACGTCGTGTGTGGCTTTCACAAATTACCTACGGGGTAGAATCGCTGGAAGGTCATGTAAACTCGATGAACAGCATTCGGTGTTGCCGGANTATATTATGAACACTTTGTCGTGGATTCACTACAAGTTTGGCAGGAATCGTGTAGGCGGTGTATGATTTCATTGATTGATAGTCACNATGCTTTGCACCTAAGATCAATTGTAGGACACTTCCCCGAATCATTAGGAGCGACTTTATGTTGAAAAAGTGTTACATCAACCAAATTGGAAAGTATCTTCCTGGAAATCCTATTTCAAATGAGGAAATGGAAGAGTATTTGGGAATGGTCGGTGGTGTACCGTCGCGTTTACGTCCTAAAGTTTTAAATCAAAATAAGATTGAGCAGCGATTTTACGCACTGGATAAGCAGCAAAGAACGACTATCTCCAATGCCGCGATGGCTGCTCATTCTGTGCGGGATGCTATTAGTCGCTCCGAGATCACTCTGGATGACCTTGAATTACTAGTGACGGCCACTAGTCAAGGGGATTTACCTTTGCCGGGATTTGCAAGTATGGTCCATGGTGAGTTGAAGAATAAACCGTGTGAGATCGCCTCTCTCCATGGGATTTGCGCTAGTAGTGTTCTCGCCTTGAGACATGCAGTTTCTGCCTTTANGGCAGGGGAAGTATCCACGGCAGCTGTGGTNGCGAGTGAGTTAGCCAGCCGGCTTTTGAAAGCTCCTCGTTTTGAAGAGCAGGGTTTCGGTAAAGACAGACGGCTTCCATTTGAAACAGAATTTCTTCGTTGGATGTTGTCAGATGGAGCGGGGGCTCTTTTACTGTCAGATGAACCNGCTTCTTCCGGGCTTTCTCTTGAAGTCGAATCGATGCATATCAAATCATATGCGAATCAATTTGCGCCTTGTATGTATGTGGGAAAGAAAGACAACGTATCTTTAGAAGACGTTTATGGTTGGTTAGATTACCCCGGATACATGGAGGCAGCGAGTGATGGCGCGATTAATCTCCATCAGTCAGTCAATATGCTGGATGATGTGATTCGCGTATGTATCAATGGTGTATTTGAATTAGTGGAAGACGGTAAGCTTAATCCGGAGCAAATTGACTGGTGGGTGACTCACTATTCTTCCCACATTTTTCGGGAACAGGCTTATGATCTTCTGGTCAGGGGGGGGATCACCATTGAGCCGGAGAAGATTTTTAGTAACTTGTATTCCCGCGGGAATATGGGTTCCGCCTCGTTTTATCTGATGTTGGAAGAAATGCTCAATGAGGGGCATTTGGAACCAGGGCAGAGGCTGTTNTGCATTGTTCCCGAGAGTGGTCGATTTCTTTTTGGCTATGTAATTTTGAAAGTAGTCGGCAGNAAGGATGGACCAGAAGATAAGTTACCTGTCAGTCTTCCGGCCACAGATGAAATTGTGGCACCAGATATTAAAACAAGCGGGACTGAGATTGAAGAGCGTTTAGTTAGACAGCTTTCCGGAGTTTGGAGTGATTTCGAAAATCGCCTCAATGTGGTTCCCATCATNCAAAAGATGAATGAGCAACGACTGACAGTCGAGGACTATCGGGGGTTGTTATATAACCTGCGTCAGCAAGTGATCGACGGATCAAGATGGATTTCCCGAGCAGCTTCTAATGTGACTCGAAAACACTTTGAAATCCGATCGGCCTTTATCGGTCATTCAAGTGATGAGCATCGTGACTTCGAAATGTTGGAAAGCGATTACGTGTCAGTTGGTGGGGAGCTTGAGAGCATACAAAACGGTAGTAAGAATATTGGNAGTGAAGCTTTATCAGAATATATTTTAGGCCAGGCTAGCCGGGAAAATCCTTTTAACCTGATTGGCGCAATGTTTATTATTGAAGGATTGGGGCGACGGGTAGCGCGGCGGTGGGGTGAACGAATTAAAGAACAGTTGGAACTTGAGGAGTCTCAGATTAAGTTCCTCCTATACCACTCGGAAAGCGATGATGTCCATTTNGAACGTCTTGATAAGGCGGTACAGTCGGGNATTTTGACNGANGAGTTAGTAGCAGATATNGTGAAGACAGCAAAAGTCGTAGCTAGATTGTATGTTCTGCAACTTGAAGAAATAGGGAATTTCTAATGAAAGAACATCTGGCCGTCGAGCGGCTTAAAGAGATTAAGCATAATACCCGTGATCCTAACCCATGGATGGCGTTGTATTTAGATAGTAGTGTTCCCTTCCACCCCAAGGCGAAAGCCAACTTCCTGATTGATGTGTCCTCTCGTTCTCGGCAGTTCATGATGCCGCTGGTAAGACCATTTTGTCGTTTGATGATTTGTCTCATTAAAATTATCAAGACCTTTATCCCGAATGCTGTCCAATCCTCCTGGTTGTTGCATCATTCAATCTATTGGGGGTTGCGTTGGTTCGTTTCGCCTAATGCAAACTACCTAATCATGCGTCACTTTCATATTGGTTCGGAGTTGTTGCAATTTGTTGCCGACAATGTCAAAGATGTTGATATGGAACTTCATCCGTTGCGGCCGGCGAAGCTTCGTGATTTGGCCGACGATGTATTTTTGCAGCATGACTTGAATATCTATAACTTCATTATTGAAATGAATCGGCAGTTAAATGAGAAAGAGATTACTTTAGAACCGCGGGGCGATTTGGATTTTACTGCGATTAGCGAAGACTTCGAGTTTGAAGATATGCCCAATGGATGGTTTAACTTGATTGACTTAGAATCAGCCATTGAGATTTATACACCGATGTATCAACTACTGTTGACGGATAGTGACTTTTGGAGGGCATGTAATTCATTGCAATTGGATGAAACGGTTGCTTTATATGTCACGACTTTACTTGAAGACCATCGGTTTCTGGGCCTTGTTAACAATCGCCACCCGATCATTCCAGAGTCATGCCTTAATGCTGCCCATCGCTTAATGCTCCATGGTTTGGCCGCTGAGTCACTACATGCGTTTTTGGCAAAGGCTAAACGTCGGCAGGCGGAAGCTATCGTCCAAGAATCTTAATGATTGAGAAACGTATGCCCACCGTAGAAGAACTTGTTTACAACATGATACTTTTTGTATTTCTGCCTTTATGGCTGGTCTGCGGTGGAATTGATTACTTGTGTCATCGCAGGACCAGGATCGAGGAGAATAGTGGTGTCAAAGAGTCGATTCAGCATTGCCTGATGGGGTTGCAGGTTGGCATCCCCATGTTTCTGGTGATTTATTTGGAAGTTACAGTAGGCGTACTGCTCGTATGCGTTATTTTTTTCATCTGGCATGAAATCACGGCCCATCGCGATTTGGTTTTGGCAGAAGGTCAGCGAGTCATTTCTGTGTGGGAACAACATGTCCATGGCTATCTTGGGACGATACCATTCTTTCTGCTAATGTTAGTTCTCGCGTTCAATTGGACGACTTTCCTTGATTTACTCCAATTCAACTGGGTAGGGAAGATGAGTTTTTCGTTTCGTAGAGACCCCGTTGGGCCAAATAACTATATGCTGTGGTATGCGTCTTTTATGATGTTTGTTGCCATCATCCCCTATACGGAAGAACTAATTCGCTGCATTAGATATGCCAACAAAAATCGCTGATTCTGTTTCATGATCTTTTCTATTTGAGGTGAAATGAAAGGGCTATCTCCGAGATGTTTGTGAAGAAATATGTGTGAACTCATAAATGAACGGCACCCTAGTGGTTAAGTTTCTGGATTGCTGGGGTAACTTAGTTTGTCTTTCTGCCATATGATAATAGCTAGGGATTCACGGTACTGATTTTGTCTTAATTACAAATGCCCTTTGCTTCTCAGGAGATTCTCAATGACGTCCTTCAAGCCGATTTTGTTTACTTTGTTTGTTCTGTTTGCCGGATTCTCTAGTCTTGTGGCGATTAAAACGGATGTCCTGGCAGAA
The DNA here is from genome assembly GCA_002705165.1 of Planctomycetaceae bacterium. Taxonomy (GTDB): domain Bacteria; phylum Planctomycetota; class Planctomycetia; order Pirellulales; family Pirellulaceae; genus UBA721. The sequence goes on from PAJC01000037.1 coordinate 10,194, forward strand.
GCCTTACAGGATAAGCAGAAATCTCAAGCTAAATCAGCGGCAGATCAGGATGCCGT
>PAJC01000038.1 GCA_002705165.1 Planctomycetaceae bacterium
TGTGTTGAAGAACATCTCGATGCCTGTCTTGAAGCTGGCTTAAACGTGGAAGGTATCAATGCTGAAGTGGCTGCTGGACAATGGGAGTTCCAGATTTTTGCTAAAGGTGCTGGAGACGCTGGTGACCAAATTTGGGTTGCTCGTTACCTGCTTGAGCGAGCTGGTGAAAAATATGGATACGCTATCGATTGGCATCCGAAGCCATTGGGACGAACTGACTGGAACGGTTCCGGCATGCATGCTAATTTCTCCAATGGTCCGATGCGTGAATCCGGCGATGAAGCTGTTTTCACAGCCATTTGTGAAGAATTCGCCAAGCATATCGAACGACACATCAGTGTTTATGGTGCTGACAACGATCAGCGTTTGACGGGTGAGCACGAAACGCAGTCCATCGACAAATTCAGCTACGGTGTTTCTGACCGTGGTGCTTCGATTCGTATTCCAGTTGGTACGATTGAAGACGGCTGGAAAGGTCGACTCGAAGACCGTCGTCCAGCTTCTAATGCGGATCCATACAAGGTTGCAGCTGCAATCATTAAGACCTGCAAACAGGCGGGACAGGGTTAACCAATACCCTGAAGCAGGATACCTGCTTCAACCGATAACAAAAGGGCGTGACTGCTATGATTGCGGTCACGCCCTTTTCTCGTGAGCGTGGTTAGATTGATCATGTACACGTTTGTTGTTCATGCACACAATGAAATTAGTTTTCATTCCACAATTCAATTGGAGTCAACGTGACCGAATCAGCTCCCGCACCTGCTTCCCAAACCTTAGAGGAAGCACTTGAGAAATACGATCTTTCTATGGAAGGCTATCAGATTGAAATGCTGCGGGATTACTGCGAATTGCTTTGGCAATGGAATGAACGTATGAATCTCACACGACATACCGATTACGACCGATTTGTTTCTCGAGATCTCGTGGATACGCTGGAGCTTGCTGAACGCATTGATACGGGGTTGGAAGTACTGGATTTTGGGACTGGTGGTGGCGTTCCAGGGATACCACTGGCAATCATTCGCCCGGATTTGCAGGTTTCCCTCTGCGAGTCAGTGGGTAAGAAAGCTTCGGCCGTGGACGATATGGTCCAAAAAATAGGCTTACCGGTTCCGGTGATGAATGTCCGCGTTGAAAAGTTACTAGAAGACCTCAATTACGATGTTTTGGTCTGCCGTGCGGTAGGCCCGTTATGGAAATTAGGATTGTGGCTCGAACCGCATTGGCACCTTTTTGGGCAGTTGCTCTCGATTAAAGGGCCTAACTGGCCGGAAGAACGTAAAGAAGCTCGGCATCGTGGATATATGCAGAACGTCAAACTGCGAAAAATACATTCCTACCCCATGATTGGCACGGAATCTGAGAGCCATATTCTGAAGCTCTGGTCTGCCATGAAAGAGGAACCACCTCACGTCGAATAGTTCTACGGGGCGATTGTCTTGGCAGCATTATCCACAGATTCCGCACAGTCCCACTTTAGGTGCCAACGAAGGCTCAAAACTGGTGATTGTCAGTCTTTGGCAGCCGGAATCAATCATAGACGAAATTGAGATGTTGACCTAAACTAAAAAGTTCCTACCTTCATCGTTCTCGTCGTTAGGGGACTCCTAGCGGGAACGGAAACTGTTAGAAAAGTGAATTGGAATGAGTGGCTATAACCTAACTCACCTCAAGCAACTGGAAGCCGAAAGTATTCACATTATTCGTGAAGTAGCGGCTGAATTTGATAATCCGGTCATGTTGTATTCGGTTGGAAAAGATTCGTCAGTAATGGTTCATTTGGCGATGAAAGCGTTCTATCCGGCGAAACCACCGTTTCCACTATTACACGTGGATACGACCTGGAAATTCCGGGAGATGATCCAGTTCCGAGAGGAATATGCTCGTAAAGAACTGGGGCTGGACGTACTGGTTCACATTAACGAAGAAGGCGTCAAGCTTGGCCTCGATCCGCTTAAGAATAGTGGTAAGCACACCACGGTGATGAAGACGGAAGGTCTGAAGCAGGCCTTGAATCACTACAAGTTTGACGCTGCTTTTGGTGGTGCCCGACGTGACGAAGAGAAATCCAGGGCCAAAGAACGAGTCTTCTCTTTCCGCGACGAATTCCACCGCTGGGATCCAAAGAATCAACGTCCGGAATTATGGAACCTCTATAACACCCGAGTGAATAAAGGTGAAAGCATCCGTGTTTTTCCATTGTCGAACTGGACTGAGTTGGACATTTGGCAGTATATCCATCTGGAAAGCATCCCTATCGTACCACTTTATTTTTCTGAAACTCGCCCTGTGATTGAGCGCGATGGCATTCTGATTCTGGTAGATGATGATCGTCTTAAACTCAACGAAGGTGAAACGCCAATGATGAAGGAAGTTCGCTTCCGAACTCTGGGGTGCTACCCTCTGACTGGTGCTGTTGAATCGAGCGCCAAGACATTGCCCGAGATTATTCAGGAAATGTTGCTGGCAACTACTTCCGAGCGTCAGGGACGAGTGATCGATAATGATGAAGAAGGCAGTATGGAAGACAAGAAGAAGGAAGGTTATTTCTAAACCGGGAAACCTATGAGTCATCAATCAGATCTTATTGCAACCGACATTAATGCCTACCTCGAGCAGCATGAACGTAAGGAACTCTTACGTTTTATCACCTGTGGTAGTGTCGATGATGGTAAAAGTACATTAATTGGCCGTCTGCTTTACGACTCCAAAATGATCTATGAAGATCAGTTGGCAAAGCTGAAAAAAGATAGTGCCGTCCACGGAACAACCGGCGGCGATTTTGATCCCGCATTACTTACCGATGGCCTCAAGGCAGAGCGAGAACAGGGGATTACGATCGACGTAGCGTATCGTTATTTCTCCACTCAAAAACGTAAGTTTATCATCGCTGATACTCCGGGCCACGAACAATACACTCGAAACATGGCGACAGGAGCTTCGACAGCCGACCTGGCGATCATTCTTGTAGACGCTCGACATGGCGTGCTGACACAAACCAAACGTCACAGTTTTATCGTGTCGTTATTAGGGATTAAGCACGTCCTGGTTGCTATCAATAAAATGGACCTCGTCGACTTTAGTCAGGAAAGATTCGAAGAAATTCGTGATGAGTACAAGCAGTTTGCTTCGCGACTGGATATTCCAGATCTGCACTTCTTACCGATTTCAGCCTTGATGGGCGACAATGTGGTAGATCCCAGCCAGAACATGCTCTGGCACAAGGGTTCAACACTAATGAATTTTCTGGAAACCGTTTATATCGGTTCGGATAAGAACCTTCAGGACTTTCGCTTTCCGGTTCAATACGTGTTGCGTCCTAATCTCGACTTCCGTGGATTTAGTGGTACCGTCGCGTCAGGCATCATCCGTAAGGGTGACGAAGTTATGGTCCTGCCTTCACGTAAGACCAGCAAGGTGAAAGAGATTGTTACCTTTGATGGAAAGTTGGAAGAAGCACATGCACCGTTATCGATAACATTGACGCTGGAAGATGAGATCGACTGTTCTCGTGGAGACATGATTGTACGGCCTGGTAATGTACCGAAGCAGCGACAAAAGCTTGATGCGATGCTCGTTTGGATGTCCGACGAAGCGATGGTTCCTGGTAAACAGTACCTGTTTAAGCAAACGACTAAAGTTGCAACGGGTACAATCTCCACTCTGCGTTATCAGGTTGATGTCAATACATTGCATCGACAGGACGCTCCTACGGTGAATCTCAATGAAATTGGGCGAGTGGCTCTTTCACTCAGTGAACCGGTTATTTTTGACAGCTACAAAAAGAACCGTGGAACCGGAGCTTTCATCGTGGTGGACCGCATTTCGAATGTAACGGTGGCAGCGGGGATGATCATCGACCGTGATAGCGAAGACGAAGCCGACGATCTGTGGAGTGTAGAAAGCGAGCAAAGTGAAAAACGTGGCAGTGTGACTGCGGAAGAACGTGAAGCTCGATATGGTCAAAAGGCAGTTTCTCTACTGATTACGGGCTTAACTGGTTCAGGTAAGACTTCGGTGGCTTATGCCCTAGAACGAAGGCTATTTGATATGGGCCGCGCCTCGGCAGTACTCGATGGCGTGAATATACGTCGTGGATTGACGAAGGAACTGGGCTTTACAGCCGAGCAGCGAAGCGAAAACTTACGCCGCAGTTCAGAAGTCGCAAAGCTTATGAATGGAGCAGGACTAATTGCTATCTGTGCGTTCGTCGCCCCGAGTGAAGACGTCCGGCAGAAAGCCGCCCAGTCGATTGGCGAAGAACAGTTTATGGTTATACATCTCGATGCTCCAATAGACATTTGTCGGGAAAGAGATGATCAAGGGATGTATGCGAAAGCAGACGCCGGTGAAATTGCCAACTTCCCGGGCGTTAGCTCCGAATATGAGCCGCCTGCAGATCCGGCACTGAAACTCAACACCGCTGTTCTATCCATAGACGAGTGTGTGGACCGCATCATCGCATTGCTCGAAGCACGGGACATCCTGGCATAGCTCTGTTTTTTCAGGAATGCCTTAGCAATCGTAGTAGAGATTGAATTCGTACGGATGCGGTCGCAACTGAATTGCTTCCACTTCCTCACGCATTTTGTAGCTAATCCATGTCTCGATCAGATCAGACGTAAACACGTCGTCTCTCAAGAGGAAGTCGTGGTCACCTGCTAATGCTGTCAGCGCCTGTTCCAGACTTGCCGGCGTTTGTTCGATCGCCCCATGTTCTTCTGAATCGAGCGAGTAGATATCGGTATCTAGTGGGTCACCGGGTGAGATCTTATTTTGAATTCCATCGATAGCAGCCATTAGAATTGCTGCAAAAGCCAAATAAGGATTGCAACTCGGATCAGGACATCGGAATTCAATTCGTTTGGACTGAGGGCGATTGCTGTATACCGGGATGCGACATGCTGCGGAACGATTGCGTTGCGAGTATGCCAGATTGACCGGAGCTTCGTATCCTGGAACAAGGCGTTTGTAACTATTGATCGTTGGATTTGTAAATGCGAGTAATGCTCCGGCATGTCGTAGGATCCCACCAATCGCATGTAACGCCGTGTCACTGAGTCCAGCGTAACCAGTCCCTGCGAACAACGGTTCATCGTCTTTCCATAAAGAGAGATGCGTATGCATACCAGAGCCATTGTCACCATAGATCGGCTTAGGCATGAACGTGGCTGTTTTGTTATGAGCTCGAGCCACATTGCGAACGACATATTTGTAGATCATGACNTGNTCAGCCATGGTGACAAGCCGATCGTATTTTAGATCGATCTCAGATTGTCCAGCAGTCCCAACTTCGTGGTGCTGNCACTCGACATCCAGACCACATTTGATCATNGTTCGCATCATTTGATTGCGAATGTCCATTAGGTGATCGGTAGGCGGAACCGGAAAGTAACCTCCCTTCTCACGTACTTTGTTTGCTAGGTTTGGAGCCTCATTTTTGCCGGTATTCCANGCAGCTTCCACCGAGTCAACAGAAAAGAATGCTTCGTTAGCGGCTTGTTTATAGCGGACATCATCAAAGATGAAGAATTCAGCTTCGGGGCCAAAGTAAGCGGCATCAGCGATACCCGTAGCAGTCAGGTAGTTAGCAGCTTTATTGGCAACATGTCGGGGATCCTTGGAGTAGTCTTCTCCCGTAATTGGATCCTGAATGTTACAGATCAAATTAAGGGTTGGTAATTCCGTAAACGGATCCACAAAAGCGGTATCCGCCCGTGGAATCATCAACATGTCACTCTCATTGATTGCTTGCCAGCCCCGGATACTTGAGCCATCAAATCCCAATCCTTCCTCAAAGACATCTTCGTCAAGCTTCTTCACTGGGATTGTTGTGTGATGCCAGGTGCCTAGCAAGTCGACAAATCTTAAGTCGACTGCTTTGACGTCGTTTTCACGACATAACCTTAGAACTTCTGCTGGAGTCATCTGCTTACTCCTGATGGTCAAGACAGTTGAGAATTGGTATCGAGAGAACTAAGATGCGCGGGAAACTCGTGCTCGGAGTTTAGCCACAACGTCCTGGAATTCTTCACGGCGTTCNGTGAATCCGGCCACCGTCTTTTCATCATCGGATTTTACATAATCCATGATAATGTCCTCAGCCGCTAGGAATTCTTCAGTGACANCGGCAACTTCGGTTACCAANTCGATAGGAATATTTGTCACCCCATTNGCATCGCCNTGCAGCAGGTCACCCTGATTGACCATCAAGCCACCTACTCGTACAGGCAAGCCAAGGTGAAGCATATGGCAGTACCCGTGAGAAACAATCGTATTTCCCGTAAAGACGGGATACCCCAAAGCNTTAACTTGCTCCAGGTCACGNCCACCACCATTGGTTACTAATCCGGCAGAGCCGTATGCCTGATAGGTGCTACACATAACTTCACCGAAGACGGCGGAAACTGGCGGATCATCGATATCTTCAAATACGACAACAGCCGGGCCAGGTAGCTCTTCGAATTGAGCTAGTTGTGCTTGCAGGCTGCCGTAGGCGTCTCCNCCGNCTGGNGGAGCGTCAGAGCGAAAACAGGCGGTGCTNGCATAACCAACCATTGGTTTGAAANCAGGGAAGTTNGACTTAATACGCCCATCCATATAGCCNGTGTTACGCGGACGAACTTCAAATAATTCGATGACGTTACAGATGGTCGGCGAATCAAATTCTGCGAGTTTGTCTAATACTTCCTGTGTTACAGCCATGNATATGCTTCCTCTTTTGTATTTGATAAAGGCTAAGTTTCCAACCTAGCACTCTTGATATCCAAACTCAAGTACGCCAACACNNGTTAACGTTAGNCGATCGGTTACAATGCAGTCAGTTAAAAGGAGAANAAAAGATGTTTCACACAGTTATGACTGGTTTGCTGATGATGCTTGNGTTGTCGCTGTCCGCTGCCGAAACGATTGATTCACCAATTGGGACNGGCAGNCCAGAGAATAATGGCGATTTNGGGCATGCCAATTCGGTTAATATCGGACAGCCGTTTGGTGTTGAAGTTGGTCCNCGGGGAGCGATGTACATCACGGAAGTGGAGAACCACCGGGTGATTGAGTACTTGCCCAAAACCGGTAAAGTTCGAACCGTGGCGGGGAACGGNAAAAAAGGCCTGACTCGTGATGGNGGCTTGGCGACCGAAGCCGCGTTGAATGAACCTTACGAAGTCAGATTCGCTGCCAACGGCGACATGTACTTCGTTGAAATGAAAAACCACATGGTTCGTAAAGTGGATGCTANNACCCAGGTCATCTCAACAGTGGCAGGGACTGGTGAAAGAGGGTTTAGCGGAGACGATGGTCCAGCAATGAACGCCAGACTNAATAATCCTCACAGCATCGCCCTCGACAATCAAGGCAATTTGTATATCGCTGATATTGGAAATCATCGTATTCGTAAAGTTGATTTAGCGTCAGGCATGATTCAATCGATCGCAGGAAACAATCAGCGACTTAGACCACAGGATGGTCAGTTGGCTAAAGGTAATTCGATTCTTGGCCCGCGNGCGTTGTTCTATCGTGATAACATACTTTGGATTGCTCTGCGGGAAGGTCACAGCGTTTGGAAATTAGACTTTTCTGACGGACGATTGCGGCATATTGCCGGGACTGGTGCCAAAGGATACTCTGGCGATGGGGGCTCACCTGTCCAAGCGACGTTTGATGGTCCCAAGGGAATTGTTGTGGATGAGCAAGGCCGAATTCTAGTCGTGGATACAGAAAATCATGCGATCCGTATGATTGATTTGGTACAAAGCAAAATCACAACCGTGGCTGGTAACGGTCATGTTGGTTTCTCTGGAGATGGTGGTCTGGCGGTTGAGGCAACCATGAACCGTCCTCATGGCATTGGAATAGATTTGCAAGGCCGTGTTTACGTGGGTGATACAAATAACCACGTCATTCGCGTTTTCATGACGGCAAAATAAGCAGTTCGTTTTTCACTGTTGTACAATGAAACCGTTAACTATGAATACTTTGCTCCTCAATAGGTAGAAGGTGGACTCATGAATAAGTGCATCAAGTTGTTTGTGGCCTTTGTGCTCGTTTCTCTTAGCGCCTTTCAGGCAGAAGCGGAAGATGTTATCTCACTCAAGGTCGGTATGATCGGTCTTGATACTTCGCACAGTATTGCTTTTACCAAGGTCTTGAATTCGGCGGATGCGACTGAAGACGTTTCTAACTGCAAAGTTACCATCGCTTATCCTTATGGCAGTCGAGATATCGAGTCTAGTTACTCACGCATTCCGGGTTATATAGAGCAGATGAAAGAGATGGGAGTCAAAATTGCTTCGTCGATTGATGAAGTTCTTGCTGAAGTCGACGTCGTGTTGCTGGAGACGAATGACGGAAAGCCACACCTCGAACAAGCGATAGCTGTTATCGATGCCGGCAAGCCGCTATTTATTGACAAACCTGTTGCAGCAAGCCTAACCGATGCGATTGCTATCTATCAGTATGCTGGGAAGAAAGGGGTACCGGTCTTTACGAGTTCTTCGTTACGTTACTCTAAAGGTGCCGTTGAAATTCGAAACGGTTCGATCGGAAAAGTCCATGGAGCAGAAACTTATAGCCCGGCTCATCTCGAGCCATCCCATCCAGACCTCTACTGGTATGGTATTCATGGTGTCGAAGCACTCTTTACCGTGATGGGAGACGGTTGTGAAAAAGTTGTTCGTGTTTCAACAGAAGATGCTGACTTTGTAACGGGAACTTGGAAGGGTGGGCGAATTGGAGCGTTCCGNGGTATCCGCGGCTATAAAGGCGGTTATGGTGGAACCGCTTATGGTGAAAAAGGAATGGCTGAAGTTGGCCCTTATCAGGGTTACGTTCCGTTGGTCGTGGATATCGTGAGATTCTTCCGAACTGGAAAGTCGCCTGTAGATGCTGGAGAATCATTAGAAATCTATGCATTTATGGAAGCTGCCGATGAGTCGAAACGTCGTGGNGGGGTACCNGTTTCCCTCGCTGAAGTTATGAAAAAGGCTTCCGCTAACGTCGATAAGCGAATTAAAGANCTTCAGTCTAAGTAGTACTTCTGCTTCGATTGCTGTGGGGAAATATGCGGCGTGTACTGTGAATGCGCCGATATAAAAAGTAAAGTTCGCGCGCGGAATATTGGTTCTCCACATGAGTTAATCCGTTGGAATTGGATCATCGACGTGCGTCCCATGTCTGCGCGAATTGCCATGGAGCGACTTCTGTTAAACAACGTGGTGACGCTCAGGTATGGCACGAGCAAGGCAGCAGTTTCCGTCCGGGCGATGATTTGCTTGAGCACCGTCATTTAATTCGTGCCACCAAGCCAACGGAAGCCATGACAGCAGAGTTGCTTCAACATGATCCGACTTTGTTCGAATCAGTATTTTGGCCCGATGGAATGGTGCGAGTGACCGGGCGAGAGTATTCCGGTCTCGTCGAGTCCGTTTGTCACGTCGAAGGGGAATTGTCTTGCCTCTCTTGTCACACGATGCACAACGACGGAGCAGCAAAGCGCAGTCCTGATGATCCATGGAACGATGATCAGNTACGTGTTGGCATGAGATCAAATAAAGCGTGTATTGNTTGNCATCAGGATTACANNGGNCAGAAGCTGGCCCAGCATACGCATCATTTGGATGCCAGTCAGGGGTCGAAATGTTACAACTGTCANATGCCACATACCTCNTACGGNTTACTAAANGCCGCTCGTTCACATCAGATTAGCAATCCATCGGTTACNGAAACATTANNGGTTGGAAGACAGAATGCNTGTAACAACTGTCATATCGATAAGACTCTGCAGTGGACCGCAGATCATTTGCATGAATGGTACGGTCACGAGAAAAAAGAGCTGCCCGACGCACATCAGAAGATTTCGTCGGTTGTATTGGCATTGCTCGCCGGTGATGCAGGACAACGAGCTCTGGCCGCTTGGGCTTTGAGTTGGGAACCCGCCCTGGAGGCGTCCGGGCGTACTTGGCAAGGTAGTCTGTTAGCTTATGGGCTGAACGATCCCTATGATGCTCCGCGGTGGATGGCCGTTAATAGTCTGAAGAAACTGGAGCCGACGATAGATTCAAAGCTTACCGCGCAGTTGAGCGAAACTGAAGCGGAAGCCATCAGGCAAATGTTGCTGGCAAGAGCAGAGAATGAACGTCCGATACAAAACGTGCTTCGAAAACCGGATGGTTGGCTCGATATAAATTTACTGGAGTTTCTTTTGAAGCAGAGAAACGAGCGGAGAATGTATCTACAGGAGTAAGTTTAGCTTTGTAACACCTGCAGGATATTTTCTTTATTAACTGGACTGATAACACCTTTTTCAGTGACGATGCCAGCGATCAGATTGGCTGGAGTGACATCGAAAGCCGGGTTGTAGGTGNNGACGCCTTCAGGACCTGTTTGACGGCCAAAGCCGTTGGTTATCTCTTCATCAGTTCGGACTTCGATTGGGATCAGTTCACCTGACTCCAGATTTAGATCGAAGGTGTTACTAGGGGCAGCAACATAAAATGGGATATCGTGATGCTGGGCCAGAATTGCCAAGCCATAAGTCCCGATTTTGTTGGCGGTGTCACCATTGGCCGCAATTCGGTCGGCACCGGTTACCACGACCTGTGCCTTNCCTTCNCGCATGACTTGTGCCGCCATNTTATCGCAAATGAGCACGGTGCTGATGTTTCGCTGTAGAAGTTCCCAGGCTGTTAACCGAGCTCCTTGTAGTAATGGACGTGTTTCATCCACAAAAATCGTCAATTCTTTCCCCTGATCCTGTGCGGTAAAAAAGAGTGAAAGAGCCGTACCGTATTCACTGGTTGCTAAGCCACCTGCATTGCAGTGGGTAATAATTCCCATTCCGTCAATTAAAAGTTTCGCACCATGTTGTCCAATCGCACGACACATAGCCCGGTCCTCATCATGAATGTTCTTGGCTTCCTGCAACAATGCGTCGACTATCTGTTCGACAGAAGATTTACCTTCCCACAAGGAAGTCGCTTTGTCGGACATTCGTTCTAGTGCCCAAAATAGATTGACTGCTGTCGGCCTGCTTGTTGCAAGGTAAGACGTAACTTCATCAATACGTTGGCGTAGCTGGGCATGGGAAGCAGTAAAGAAATCAAGTGTCTGAATGCCGATGCAGACGCCGTACGCAGCAGCGATTCCTATCGCTGGTGCACCTCTTACTCGCAGGACTTTAATAGCTTCCCAGACGGCTTCCACCGTGTGGCAATCTGCAGGCATCAATTGAGTTGGTAGTAGCGTTTGGTCAATCAGAGATAGGTGGCCTTTAGAGCCACCTATCCACTGTAATGTTTGCTCAGGTGCATTTGCCATTGTTGGCGTTTGCTTCCTTGGGAACTGATCCATTGAATCTTCAGNCGCGAGCCTTTAAAGGCACGGCTTATTCAATTTTTATTGTTCGGGTTTCAGCTCAGCTTCTTTCTTTACGTCAGCATCGATTGCGACTCGCAGAGCTTGAGCTGCTGCGGCAACTGTCTTTTGTGGGCCAGTTAGTTTGAGGAAGTAGTTGCCCTTATCTTTGATCATCAATACGACGGCCATCATTTGGTAACCCGGAGTTGGGTTTGTCTGGCGATTAATTGGTGGTCCAATAGGCTTGTTGTACACACCCGTAATATCCAATAGATAGTATTCGCCCTGTTTGGATTGGCCTTTGTAGATTTTTTGTTTCTTGCCGCCGGGTTGNAATTGTCCTGACCAGCGTTCAAGGTTGGCGTTCACGCCTCCACCAGCTCCGCCAAAAAAGTATACGACTAGTTCAGCATCATCTTTGTCNCCTTCGACTTTNGGAATGGCGAACTGTGCAGTACGCAGATTGTTACTTGCCGGAGATTGTTTCCAGGAAGTGGGAACATTCAGGATGATATCCTTAGCGACGACTTTTTTGGTCTTTTCTGCTCCCTGTAAAGCCGGGGTAATTATAAGTACTGCAAGAGCTAAAACCGTCAGTTTATTAAGATGCAACATGTTTGATTATTTCCTTTGGAGTTGTAAGCCGGCTTGAGTGACTGACATGCCGGCCACCTGACTTTGATTTGTGTTCTATCCTACTGTGAAAGGATGACGACTGCCACCAACGACCCCAGTAAAACAATCGAAAGGAGTGCCAGAATGACNCCCTTTATTTTGTTCCCTGAGGAGTCGTTTCTACGGATGTTGTGATGTGCAAGTGTTGATTGTTCAACCTGCAGGTTTGCAAAGTTTGCTCCGCTTTCGATGCCAAGAGAATTTGTTTCCAGAGCTTCAAAGAAATCTTCATTCTCAAATGTGACCGGGGTGACATTCTGACTTGCGACCGATTCAGCGGGACGTTCCAGTATGGCAATTGAGCTATNCNGTTTNAACTCGGTTTGTGTACCGNCTNGATTCTGTTCCGAAGGGGGGGGGGATGGTGAAGGCTTCCCGTCTTGTTGGAATTCGCTAAAGATGCTTGCGGCAGNTTGCCAGTTGAGCCANTCATCCCGACGTAAATTTGTACGATGATCAATCCGCTTTTCGTTAGCCCACACTTGAATCATCTCNCCCGAGGCAGGGCCAAATTCNCCACCATCTGCCGGGCGCACATACCACTTCACCTGGGGNTTTTCAGCAAGGCAGNCGGCAATGCTTTTCACGGTCCTATTTCTATCNCCAGCTAGCAGGGCTGGTTGGTCTTGAACGTTAGATTTCAGAGGAATCCGAATTCGCGCATCGCATTTNGGGCAAATGCCACGTTTGCCAGCCAGATAGGATTTCACATTCAGCTTGCTGTCGCAACTCGGACAAATAAATCGGATACCCATATAAATCGTGTATGCGTTATGTGCTTAAGTCCCAGGGTGTAATTGCGTCTTAAGGGTCTGCAATTNNCTTGTAAGTAATTCTTCAGTNATTATAGGTTTCGTATCAGCCTAAAGCGACGAAAACGCCAAAGGATTACNAATAGTTTTCTTCGTTGGGGTTCTTGTACAGAATTGCTTCTAGTAACTCTGGAGAACCTTTAATGGTTATATCGGTCTCGTAATGCCAATTTTGGCTTGTCGGGAGGTAGAGGTCTTTGGCAGGCCAGGNATCAAANGGTTGGAATCCAAGNGTTTGAAATAGTNTGCTGCTATTGAGCGATACGTTTCCNGCTCGAGGAGGTATCGGGCCGGCATCAAGACGGGGACATCCTTGTAGATTGTCAGGGTTGTATCCGCCTACGCGATTAACGATTTGAGCAATCTCGTAAAGGCTCAGTGTCTGTGGACCGCCCGCATGATAAAGACCGGATAAGTCATTCGTTAACGCCCAGTGCGTAAGTTTGTTAAGACAGTCAGTGTATTGCGGAGTTCTGACTTCATCGAAGTATAAAGTAGCCGGCTTGTTTTTAATAAACCTGGATTGGATCCAATCAATTGCACCTGCATGACCACTAAAGCTAATGCCCATAGGTAAGGAAATCCGCANGATGGAAGCCGATGGCTGGCGACGAGTGATAAGCTCCTCTGCTTTCACCATGGTTTTACCATAGACGGTGACGGGGTCTGGCGTTGCGTCCTCAGTGTAGTCACCATCTCCGTCCCCGGAAAAAACTAGGTCAGTCGATAAATGAACCAGTTTAACGGGATGCGAGAGGCTGTGGATTGCTTCTAGTAAGTTGCTAATACCNTCCACGTTGATACGATGAGCCATNGCTGGATCAAGTTCGCACGATTTCAAGCGGCACGTCCCGAGNCCGCTCATNACGGAACGAAATTGATANTTGCGAAACAACTCNAGTAATTTTTCTTTGTTAACAATATCGCAGCCAACAATACCATCACCGGTAAGCGGCCAGTATTCATCNCGTCGAATTCCAATTACATTGCCAGGGTAAAGCCTGGAGTAGTAGTGGAATGCGTTATATCCGGGGACTCCGGCGATACCGGTAACCAAAAGTGGCAGTTCGACTTTGGAAAGCGGGGGATAGTGAGGCATTGGGNTAGTTGTTTCTTGGTTCTGAGTATCTGCACAAGTTGGGAGAGTTATGGTTGGGGCCAGTCTTCATGGAGGAATCGGCCATTTTCGCTAATCAGTTCTCCGTCGACAAAAATTTGCCCACCTGCTCTTAGGTCACAAACCATATCCCAGTGAAGTCCGGATTCGTTNAGCCCTCCGGTNTCCGGATAGGAAGCTCCCACCGCAGCATGGAATGTGCCACCAATTTTTTCATCAAAAAGAGTNTTCTTTGTGTATTCGGTAATCGAATAGTTCGTCCCGATNGCGATCTCACCNAGGATTCTTGCTCCCGCATCCTGATCCAGCATGTCGATGAGGAATNGTTCTCCTTTTCTAGCCTTGGCATCGACAACGCGGCCGCCTTCAAATTTCAATTCAATACCATCGCTCTCGCGGCCTCCGTGCACGGCAGGGAAGCTGTAAAATACGGTACCTTCTGTAGCGGTTTCGACGGGGCCGGTAAAAACTTCTCCGTCCGGGAAGTTTTTCTTGCCGTCACTATTTAGCCAGAGTCGNTCCTGAACACAGAGTCTCAGGTCGGTACCCTGCGGAGTCACAAATCGAATTTCATTCTTTCCATTGAGGTAATCAACAAGTTTCTGCTGTCTGACGCTCAGCTCTTTCCACGCCTTAACGGGGTCATCAAGATGTAATAAGCCGGCTTTGAAAACAAAGTCTTCGTATTGCCGAAGAGACATTTCGGCATCTTGGGCCGAAGCCTGACATGGAAATTGAGAACCTGTCCAACGCAGATCTCCAGAAGCACTTCGCCCCAGAAATGTCTCCATATATGTTTTCCTCGCCTGACTTTTCTTCGCCAGTTTGTCAGGCCCAAATCGCGATANCGCTTTTGTATTACTACTTCCCCAAAGGCTAATNGTAACGTCAATCGTNTCTATTTCGTGCTGGACAATCGGGCTCTGAAAACCGATCTGTTCGTCGCTCCCATATTCAAACAGAAGTTCACCACAGGCGTCTGGTTGCATGAGCACGTAGGGATGCGCATTAGCTTCAAGGCAAGCTCGGTACAGTTCCAGTAGCAATGGTTCTGACAGTGGACTGCCGATAATTCGAACCAGATCACCGGCGGCGACTTCGGCTGAGTAGTTAACCAGTACCCTGGCAAGTTTCGTTAATCGGGAATCGGGCATTATATTTCTCCGTTGCGTTTGAGCTGGTCATACATAAGGATGCCGGTAATCGACTTGGCGTCACAGATCTTACAGTCTTTTACCAGTTGCAGAGCTTCTTTCCAAGAGACGACGTAGTTGGTAATCAGTTCCCCTTCTTCACGGTCCGGTTTGCCTTGCGTCAAACCGGAGGCAATATACAAATGCATGTGTTCATCNAGTATGCCAGGAGAGAGATAAAAACTGTGCAGGTGTGTTAGCTCTTCCGCATGGTAACCGGTTTCTTCAATGAGTTCTCGTTTCGCTGTGGCAGCATGAGGTTCATCGGGTTCGAGGGTGCCTGCTGGTAACTCAAGCAACTCCTTTCCGACGGAAACTCGGTAATTCCGGATCAGACAAATATGGGAATCGTCTATCAGCGGCAGGATAGTGACAGCACCGGGGTGTCGTAGAACTTGACGTTTTTTGCCGTCAGGATTAGTCGGGTCTGCCGGGACTTCAACGACATTAAACCGGGAAGTAGATAAGAGGTGGGTTTCGTGGTTAGGCATAAAGCGGGTTGTAGAATGAGGAGGTCAGATTTGTAGAATCTATTTATAAAGGTATATCTTATCTAACAATTGTGTTTACTAGGATAGGTGGGAGTACGCAGGAGATGAGAAGTGTCAAAACAGCAGCAGAATAAAGAAGATATTTTGCGTGAAGCGACGGCTTTAGTGAATCGTATCGAAATAAAGTTTTCCGAGAAGACGGCGTCAAAGGAATCGGTATTTGTCGGTTTTCGCCGCGACGGAGCGATTTCGTTTTTCTTCGGGGCTGAACCTGTTTACCAATTCAATACTCGGCACGAATTTAGGCGAGGCTATTGCAAAGGTGCGATGCTGAAAGCAGCGAAGGGTAAAATTTCTCAGTTGACGCGCGTCCGTGAAGGGGGCCAATTGGTCCTCTTGAGTAGAGACTACAGTGGTAAGCAAACGGCAGAATTTCTCGAAGAGATGAAGCATGCCTTGTTAGTTCTTTACAAGGGCATTAAGGGAGGGCAGTGGAATATTTTAGGAGCTGTTGTTGAAGCGGGAACAGCTGAAGAACTGTTGAATCGAGTTGCTGACTGGCTTGAGACGCATGCAAGCGAAATCCAAATTGCTGATGCTCCGAACGTGGCAGGATAATCAGTACCTCAAGTTAGATCACCTTAAATTCACCCTGATCTGCCGAAATGTTTGAGCCAGATTCATGGGAGCCTCGCTTGACATAGGCTAAGGCCTCGTTTGTTAAAGAAGACTTCGAGCGAATCTTAGCGATCGGCTTACTTTCTCTTGTTAGAATGTCACCCGATTGAGCCTCAATGACTCCCAGATCAACTCGAACTAAGTACCAATGCACGTTACCCAGTGCATCAATTCTGGCGATGGGTTCCTGTCCTAAATAACAACCCTTGGTAAAGCTGATAGTTTGTTGGTCCCGGTTCACTTCCTGAGCGAGGTTTTCATCAGTCACGTCGTCACCGTAGATGGGTATTCCGGTTTGGATACGTACAGCATGAACTTGGTCGTCGCTAAGCGTGTTCAGAGCGTTCTGCTGGGTGGCAGATAATTCTCCGAAGAACCAATAGGAGGACTGATTGAACCAATGGTTAGTAATCAAAGTACCTGTTAGTTGTTCCTGCTGTAGCCACTTTTCGATTCCATTGCCGGTTAATAGCAAACCGTTCGGTTTTAGATTGAGCGTGATTTCAACATCTTCAGTGATGATGTACCGATCCAAATGAGCTACAAGCTCTTCGGTCTTATGATCATTAGTGACGAGGAGTAATTCATCAGACGCTTGAAACACTGTAACGTATCCAAGACACTTTCCCTGAATGTTAGTGACGTATGCTTCGATCACGGAATTGTCGACTAGTTTTTTGATATCGTTGGTGCAAAAGTTGTGTAGAAAGCTAATGCGATCGTTTCCACGCATGGTAATCAGTGCAATGTTTGAAGCGGTCCACATTGAAGGTGATTCAAATTTCACGGACATCATGAATTCCCAATAGTAAGCTGGTTT
The DNA here is from genome assembly GCA_002705165.1 of Planctomycetaceae bacterium. Taxonomy (GTDB): domain Bacteria; phylum Planctomycetota; class Planctomycetia; order Pirellulales; family Pirellulaceae; genus UBA721. The sequence goes on from PAJC01000038.1 coordinate 17,145, forward strand.
GATTTTCAATCTTATCTGGCAGCAATGCGATGAGCATCATGCAGGCAATTCACCTTCTTGGCGGAAGCGACGAGATTGTTGATCTGTGATGGGGATTCAATATGCGCCAACCCGATTGATTCCACATCGTCACCCGATAAATTACTCAAGAGGTAGATGTGATATTCGTCCCTTAGACGCAGGATCTCCTGAGCAGCCTGGATGTCTACATCAGGCTGTTGTTTAAGTTCTTCAGTAAGCTGCTTATGTGCATCATTACTAGCTAATAGCCTGAAAGGGGCAGGCAATGGTCCTGAAAGCTCGCTGCAAATGACAATCGAGCCAGATGAGGCGGTTGACCTTGCAAGCGTGTTGATCGCTCTGGCCAGATTATCCCATGTTTGATGTTGGTAAGGTCCAGAAAGTGTTCCAATACTAAGGTCGCTTTCAGAAAACGAATGACCCCAGATAGCTTCGGCGATGGCAGGTGCAGAATTCTGTAGAGTGAAAATATCTCCGGCGATGATGTTATGAATGTCGTCTCCATTGGCAGGAGTCACCTTCATGAGGTATTGAACTCCTAGCATGTTGGCGGCTTCCATGGAATCACGTTTTAACGACGCTGTGTTTTGGTGTGAGCGAAACCTCAGGATTGTTTCTGTTTCCGTATACAGAGGGAATAGGTCATGAAAGAACCCGGCGTAACCAAAAATCGAATCGGGAAGGTTCGAACAAATCGGGAAGACAACATCGGAATCAACAAGCGTCTTGTTGAGACGAATAGGCTCTCCTTCTTCGGTGGCTGTCAGATAAGCCAATTCCTCCGGGATATCTGGGTTGTGAACTTCAAAAGTCAGGGTGCTGAAGACAAATTCATCGAGGAGGTTTTTTAATTCAGTTTGGGTACTCGCAGTCGATTCATTAGCAAAGACAATAGTGATGTCCTCGAGAGCGACCTCAGTATAGGTCTGTATATATTCGATAAGCATGGCGAGGATTTCGCTGCTGCGTGGTATGCATTCGCCCACAGCGATCGCTAAAGTGTCTCCGGGGAATAGAATTTCACGGAATGCGGGAAAGTGAATGGATTGATCCAGACTGCTATAAACCGCATCTTTTAGCGTTCCAATAATCGGTTCGACATTGAGGCTGGCTGAGGTTGCCACCTGCTCAGTGGTGAAATCGATCGTTAGCGAATTGGATGCTCCATAATGGAGATCGACGCTCATATTACGACTTTCCGTACATTTAGTGGGAGGTTGGATGGAGCATTGATCTTAGCCTGAGATTCTTGGATTTTCTAGGGAGCAAGGCCAGGCTCGATGGGGTGTTTGTAATTGATTGACACGGGGGCGTAGTGTTGGAAGGTAAACTTATCATGTTGGGTAAGAATATTGTTGTAATGCGCAGGGGGGTATTGGGGAATAGTCGAAAGAAAGCGACGATTTGATGTTGCCCGAAGCCTATAATACGTAGGCATCATTTATTTTTGAAACGAGGATGGATTTGGGTGGTTAATAAAACGCTTACTGCAGTACTGAGCCTCCTCTTTTTAGCTGCGAATGGATTCTGTGAGGTTGAAGCGGATGAGTTTCAACAGCTATTACGCTCCGGGGAATACGTTCAAGCATTGGATCGCGCGCGTGCTAATCAGGACATCGGTTTGCGCCAACAACAAATCGTCCAAATTGCACGTCATCAAGCGGCCTCCGGTGTTCAAGCAGGCGCGATGGGATCGCTTGCATCATTGTATCAGTTTGGCAACGGAAGTGTGACCGGCTCCACGGGGCAAGCCGGGACCGTACCGATGCTTTCCGGCGGTCAGGGGGGGGCTGCAATGGCAGACTTTGATACGCTGATTGATTTGATCAAAGCGACGGTTGCACCTGATAGCTGGGATGATCTTGGAGGGGCAGGAACGATCACTCCATTTCCAGGGGGTATATATGTTGATCGTGATGGATTGATGGTTCGCCTCGACTCTCATCGGGATTCTGACTTGCAAGGCATTCGCAGAGATCAGTTTAACGGAATGTTCAGTGACAAAGGGCAGGATGTTCGGGAGACTTCATCGATGAGAAAAGTGTCTCTGGTTCGGCTACAGCGTCAGTTGCAGTTGTTGCAGTTGCGGAATGAACATGCGGACGAGGCAATGCGGAATTTGGCAGGGATATATAAGATTCAAT
>PAJC01000039.1 GCA_002705165.1 Planctomycetaceae bacterium
ATTAGCGAGAAGAAACAGGAAGAATGGTCTAAGCAAGAGATGGATAAAGTCTTAGCATTTTTCCTTGAGAATGAGTATCTGGTTTCAAATCCAGATGTCCGAAAGCTAAATAGCGAGATTGCATTACTGGAAGGTAAGATTGCGACTCTAAAGAATACTTTGCCCACAACGATGGTTATGGTGCAGAAGTCGGCCCCCAATCCAGCCTATATTTTGATGCGAGGAGATTTTCAGGACCCGGGGGCACAAGTGCAGCCTGATGTACCGTCCATTTTCCCTCGAATGCCGAATGATCAACCACGAACTCGATTAGGGCTTGCTCGCTGGCTAACAGATCCTGAGCACCCACTGGTTTCACGTGTTGTTGTAAATCGGTTGTGGAAACAACTTTTTGGAACAGGCATTGTGAAGACGCTGGGAGATCTTGGAACGCAGGGTGAACGTCCAAGTCACCCGGCACTATTGGATTGGCTGGCAGTTGAATTGATTGAATCGGATTGGAATGTGAAGCATCTGCAAAAACTGATGCTGATGTCAGCCACTTATCAACAGAAATCTCAATATACAGGTTTGTATGACGAAGTCGATCCTGATAACAGGCTGTTGTCTCGAGCTTCTCGTTTCCGATTGTCAGCAGAAGAAATTCGTGATAACGCGTTAGCCATTAGTGGTTTGTTGACGGATAAAATTGGGGGTCCCAGTGTTCGTCCTTATCAACCTAGCGACTATTACTCAGATAAGATTGGTCGTGGTTGGGATCAGAGCCGAGGTGAAGATTTGTATCGCCGAGGTTTGTATACATACTGGCGGCGCACAACAGTTTATCCGGCATTTCAGATTTTCGATGCTCCGAGCCGTGAGTTCTGTACGGTCAATCGTCCGCGAACCAATACACCTCTTCAGGCTCTCGTACTAATGAATGACCCGACCTATGTGGAAGCAGCTAGGGTTTTTGCTCAACGGATCTTAGAGGAAGGTGGGAGTACGACAGAGTCACGTTTTGTTTTTGCTTTCCGTACAGCGGTGGCGAGAGAACCGACTCTGCAGGAATGGCAAGTTTTACATCAGCTTTATCGGCAGCAATACGAAATCTACGAGCAGGATAACGAAGCAGCCATGAAGATTATTTCGGCTGGCGAGTCGTCCGTGCCCGAAGGACTCGATCAGGTGGAGCATGCCACGTGGACCGCTCTGGCTAGTATTATTCTCAACCTCGACGAAACAGTAACGAGAGAGTAAATGATGAATTACACAACCCGCAGAAACTTTCTGAGCAGAACTTCGCTGGGCTTGGGGGCGTTGGCCGCCGCTTCCATTACACAGAATAGTGATTTGCTGGCGCGCACGCGGAAAACGAAACCAGATTCGGGATTGCACCACCCTTCCAAGGCGAAACGCGTGATTTATCTGCACATGTCGGGAGGCCCGTCGCATCTCGATACCTTCGATAACAAACCGCAAATGCAGGAACATCATGGCAAACCTTTACCTCCGTCGGTCATTGGCAAACAGCGGCTTACCACGATGACGCGTGAGCAGGCCAAACTACTTGTTGCTGCGACACAGCAGGAGTGGGGGCGATTTGGTGAGTGTGGCATGGAAATGAATGTTGCTTTCAAGGAGATTTCGACGATTGCCGATGAAATGTGCCTTATTAAAAGCGTACATTCCACACCCATTAATCATGACCCGGCAGTTACCTTTCTGCAGACCGGCAGTCCGTTATCGGGACGTCCATGTCTTGGATCATGGCTTAGCTACGGGCTGGGGAGTGAAAACAAAGATCTACCGGAATTCGTTGTTTTACTATCCAACGGTGGTCAGCCTGTTCCTTCCCGATATTGGCACAATGGCTTCCTCCCCAGTCGTCATCAGGGAGTGCAGTTTCAGGCTAAAGGAGACCCTGTCTTATATCTTTCCAATCCCGATGGTATTGATGACCGTAACCGGAAGAATTTGGTGACCGGTATCAATACATTGAATCAGTTGAAGCAAAAACAAATCGGAGATCCAGAGATTGAAGCTCGGATCAATGCTTACGAATTGGCGTATCGTATGCAATCGTCCGTGCCTGAGTTAATGGATATCAGCCGTGAGTCGAAGGAGACATTGGAAGCTTATGGTGCTAGCCCCGGTAATGCGAGCTTTTCCAATAATTGTTTGTTGGCGCGCCGTTTAGCAGAAGCGGGTGTCCGTTTTATCCAACTGTATGACCGTGGCTGGGATCATCATGGAGATGTGACGACCGGCATTAAGAGCAAAATTGGGCAAGTCGATAAGGCATGTGCGGCGTTGATAAAGGATCTCAAACAGCGAGGTTTGCTCGAAGATACCTTGGTGATATGGGGCGGTGAATTCGGTCGCACCAGCTATGGTCAAGACCGAGGTAATTCATATGGACGTGATCATCACCCCAACTGCTTTAGTCTTTGGATGGCCGGCGGTGGGATCAAAGGTGGAGTAACGATTGGTGAGACGGATGATTTCGGGTACAACGTTGCCAAAGATAAAGTGGAAGTTCATGACTTACATGCTACGATGCTGCATCTACTTGGAATTGATCATGAACGTCTGATTTACAAGTTTAAAGGGCGCGACTTCCGTCTCACGGATGTAGCCGGGAATGTTGTGAGATCGGCTCTTGCTTAACAGAAAAGTCTATCTCGGTTTGGCCTTGTTGGCGTTCAGTGTTTCGGTTCCTTCGTGTCCACATGTTCTCGCTCAGGAGGTGTCCTATGACACAGATGTGCTGCCAATTCTCCAGGCGAAGTGTTTCCGTTGTCATAACGGTCGGCGAAGCGAAGGAGGCTTGCAGCTTGACCTGAAAGAGGCGGCTCTTCAGGGTGGTGATAGTGGTCTCGCCATCATTCCGGGACTCGCCGAAAAATCACTGGTGCTTCAGCGTGTCAATTCGGAAGACGAGTTTGAACGTATGCCTCAAGAGGCAGCAAAACTTAGTCAGGAAGAAACTCAAGTACTAACCAATTGGATTAAGCAGGGAGCGAGGGGACTGCGGGATGTAAAACGGACCGAGCACTGGGCATTTCAACCGATCATTGCTCCAGCGGTCCCGCCCGTTAAAGACCCGCACTGGTCTCGCAATAGGACAGATCATTTTGTTCTCGCAATGCTTGAAGGGAACGGCTTAAAGCCAACTCCGCGTGCCTTAAACTATCAGCTTATCCGTAGATTGTCATTTGATTTATTGGGTGTTCCTCCCACTCCGGATGAGGTCGCTACATTCTTATCTGATGCGAGCCATAACGCTTATGAACAACTTGTGGAAAAGTTATTAACGGACCCTCGGTTTGGCGAAAGATGGGGGCGGCATTGGCTTGATCTGGCACGATATGCGGACAGTGGTGGATATGAAGCCGATCTTCCGCGGAAAATTTGGCGTTATCGTGATTGGGTGATCAGGGCTTTCAACCAAGATAAACCAATTACGGAATTTGTGATTGAGCAAATAGGAGGTGACCTGCTACCTCAGGCGACAGAAGAGAATCGTATAGCCTCCGGATTTCATTGTAATGCGATGTTAGATGGAGGTGTTCGTGAACAGGCTGTACTTGACCGAGTCAATTCAACAGGTGCTGTATTTTTGGGGTTAACGCTTGAATGTGCTCAGTGTCATGACCATAAGACAGATCCGGTCAGTCAAAAAGAATATTATCAGCTCTATGCCTTCTTCCATGGGGCCAGTGCTGTTCCATTGGATCTAAGCTCACCAGAATTAAAAAATCGCATTGCAAAAATCACTCAACAGGTAGCTGTCAGTAATCAACAGATTGCTAAGATCGACGCGTTGATTAAAGAAAATCTTGATGAACTCGCTGTATCGACTCTGGCTAAAACAGACGAGATTGGGCCGGATATCTTGACGTTGTTAAAAGTGTCTTCTGCAGATCGTAGTGAAGCGGATGTTAACCAACTGGAATCTTATTTCCAAAGTAAGAATGATGAGCGAATCGCTTTGATAGCAAAACGTGACAAGCTTCAAAGCCAACAACCTGAACCTGACACCACACTTGTATTGGCTCAGGATAATCGGAAAACACATATATTTGTTCGAGGTAATCCTCGTCAATTAGGTGAAGAGGTCGAGTCCGGCACTCCAAGGTTTCTACACGATATTCAACAGCCGTCACAGCCAACGACATTTCCTGATCGAGTGTCATTGGGACAGTGGATTGTCGCGAGTGAGAATCCACTATTTGCGAGAGTGATGGCAAATCGGATTTGGTTGAGATTGATGGGGAAGGCAATTGTTGAATCTGAAGATGACTTTGGAGTCCAGACAACTCGTCCACGTCATTGGTTATTGCTGGATCATTTGGCTACCGTGCTTCAAGAAGAGGACAGCTTCAAGGGAATCGTACGTGCCATCGTCCTGTCAAACAGCTATCAGCAATCATCACATTTCAGTTATCGACAGGATGGGAATGAAGCTCTGTTTCAGGGGCAGCAAAGATTTCGTTTAGAGGTTGAGATTTTACGGGATAATGCGTTGGCTGTGGCCGGGTTGTTGGAAAACCAGATTGGCGGGCCCAGCGTTTTTCCTCCCCAGCAGGACGGGATTCTTGATTTTCGAGCGACGCCCGCTACCTGGACCGAAAGCGAAGGAGCCGATCGATATCGGCGAGGAATGTATACGTATATTTGGCGTCTAACTCCTCACCCCATGACCGCAATCTTTGATGGACCTGAACTGACGACTTCCTGTACGCGAAGAACTAGTTCTAACGTCGCTCTTCAGTCATTGGCACTACTGAATGATCCTCTTTTCGTTGAAGCCGCTCAGGCCTTTGCAAAACGAGTGTTGTTAGCACATCCGGACCAAGAAAAGAGGATTGAAGTACTTTTTCGCTGGACCCTTAATCGTGCTGGCACTCCACAGGAGAAATCGATTGTTCGCAACTTGTTAATTCAACAGCGAACATTCTTTAGTGGAGATCCAACGGCAGCCAAATTTGCGATGGGTGAGTACGGTCTGGAAGAAAATCCACACAACATAAGTCAGAGTGAGCAGGCGGCCTGGGTTGCAGTGTGCAGGGCCATCATGAATTTAGATGAATTTATAATGCGAGAATAATGAATAGTCGTAGACGGTTCTTTAAAGAAAATGCGATTGGGGTCGCCTCGCTGGCTTTGCCTTCGATGCTGACAGCGGATGGATTATGCGCAGATATTAACACAGCCGATAGAACTCACCATGCGCCAACCGCGAAAAATATCATCTATATGTGTCAGATTGGTGCGCCCAGTCAATTCGATNTGTTCGATCGAAAGCCGGTATTAAACGAGCGGGATGGTGAGGAGTTACCACAGTCTTTTCTCGACCGTGTTGATTTTGCTCAGATTAAAGAATCCAATCCAAAACTGATGGGAACTCCGTATNAATTCCAACAGCACGGGGAAAGTGGNCAGTGGATTTCTGAATTAATGCCANATACGGCGGGCATTGTAGACGAGCTTACCTTTGTTCATACTTGTCAGGCTGAAGATCAGAANCATATGTTTGCGGAATTGCATATGAGTACTGGTTGGAGACGGTTTGGCCGGCCAAGTCTGGGTAGTTGGGTNTTGTATGGTCTCGGATCAGAGTCTGAGAATCTGCCGGGCTTTATGGTTTTGCGGTCGGGGATGCATCCTCGAAGTAAAGGTGCAAACTATGGTCCCGGGTTTCTGCCAGGAACAATGCAGGGGACGCCATTGCAATCAAACGGGCCCCCGATTCTGAATCTTGGGACTCCGCAAGGTTTTTCGCAACAAAGTCAGTCTGCTACGATCNACGCGGTCAATGCATTAAACCGCTTNAAANTANGGGAGAATGCTGATCCGGATATTGAAACCCGAATTGCGAATTATGAAATGGCTTTCAAGATGCAATCGAGTGCTCCGGAGTTGTTGGATATGTCTGGCGAGACGCAGGAAACATTAGAGCTTTATGGAATCTCAGATCCGGCTCAGCCTTCCTATGCGAGGAACTGCCTTCTGGCTCGCCGTCTGGTTGAGCGTGGTGTTAGGTTTGTTGAATTGTTTCATGGTGACTGGGATCACCATACGAGTATTTATCAACGCCTGCCAGGTGAATGTAANANNACCGATCAGGCNTCNGCNGCGNTGNTNCTTGANCTGAANCGTAANGGNNTNCTGNATGANACGCTTGTGATNTGGGGAGGAGANTTTGGNCGNTCNTCNGTNGCCCANAAAAGTCTGACGCCGGGAGAGCCAGTTGGTCGGGATCATCATGTGGAAGCATTTACGATGTGGTTCGCCGGAGGTGGAGTTGCAAGAGGAAAGTCAATTGGTGAGACCGATGAGATTGGGTTTGATGCTACGACAGACCGCTGGCATATCCATGATCTTCACGCGACATTTCTGCACGCCTTAGGATTGGATCACAAACGGCTGACTTATCGGCATCAAGGTCGGGACTACCGACTTACGGATGTATTCGGTAATGTAAAGACTGAGCTCTTTAAGTCATAGAATTTTCACCCTGCCCAGTATTCATGAAATCACGTGTTTTGAAGCTTGTTCTCGTATTGCTTTGCGGTTGGCAATTTGTTGTCCCCGTAATAACCCTAGCGGCGCCTCCCAATATTGTTTTTATCGTTTCCGATGATATGGGGTATTCAGATCTTGGTTGCTATGGCGGAGAAATTGATACTCCGGTTTTAGATGGTCTAGCTGAGCAAGGTCTTAGATTTACTAACTACTATGTAAACAATATGTGTTGGCCCACTCGTGCCAGTTTGATGACAAGCTTATATCCGCATGCAGCGTTACCTCAGGAAGGTTCTGCAGCGGGTGGGCTACATCCCAGTGCAGTTACGCTACCTCAGGCTCTCCGTGATGCCGGGTATTTGACGTTGATGTCGGGGAAATGGCATCTATCTAGCTCGAAACAGCCGGATGGGAAAAACGCTCCTCATCACCGTGGTTTCGATCAGTTTTACGGAACGATCGAAGGCGCATCCGACTTTTTTGCTCCAGCCGATCTGCAATTGAATGGCAATAGCATGACACATGAATGGGAAGCCAGAGATGATTATTACTATACGGATGCCATTACAGATCACGCCTTAACATTCCTCAAGAATCGAGACACCCAAAAACCATTCTTCTTATACATGGCATATACGGCGGCCCATTGGCCATTACATGCCAAAGCTGAGGATATCGAATATTACGAAGGTCGTTTTCATCACGGTTGGGATCAGTTGAGAGTAGATAGATTTCAGCGGATGAAAAAACTTGGTGTGATAGATCCTGCCTGGCAATTGTCTCCCCGACATAGCAATATTCCAGCCTGGTCGGACACCAGGTACCCCCGATGGCACGAACGACGTATGGAGGTCTACGCAGCCCAGATCACCTGTATGGACCGTAATATCGGGCGATTGACAGATTATTTAGCGAAGCAAGGATTATCGGAAAACACGATTCTTATTTATCAGCATGATAATGGTGGATGTCATGTTGAGTATTTGCCTGAACGAAAAGGTAGCTGGACTCGGGATAAAACAACGGATGGCAAAGATATTCCGATTACACCCGGCAACATTCCCGCTTTGATGCCAGGTGGGCAAGAGACATTTCAGTCCTATGGCTATGGGTGGGCCAACCTCTCCAACACTCCGTTCCGTTTGTTCAAGCAATATGATCACGAAGGTGGAACTCGTTCCCCATTAATTGTGCATTGGCCGAAAGGAATCTCTAAGAATCAACGTGGTTCATTGGTGAAAGATGTTTGTCATGTGATTGATATCCTGCCAACGTTGTTAGAGGTCGCAGAAACTACGCCGGTAATCCAAAAGCCACTACCGATGGAAGGTCGTTCCTTCGCCAATGTTTTACAAGGTAAAGCGTTGTCCCGGCATGACTCAATCTTTTGGGCACACAATAAGGGTGCAGCGGTTTGGGCTGACGGCTGGAAACTGGTATCGAGTAATCGTGGGAAAGCTTGGGAGTTATACTATCTTCCAGAAGATGGAACAGAACTAAGCAATTTGGTAAAAGAGAATCCGCAGAAAGTAGCGGAGTTGCAGAAGTTACACGCTCAGTGGATGGCTCGTAACAAGAGAGCTGCCGGAAATATCAGGGATTAATGAAACAGATAAATAAAATAGTCATCGTATTGGTAGTTTGGACGGTATTATTCCCGTTGATTACAGTGGCTGCGCAACCAAACTTTCTAATTATCATGGCAGACGATTGTACGTACAATGATTTGCCATTGTATGGAGGTCAGAATGCTAAAACCCCAAACATCGATCGTTTGGCTAGTCAGGGACTTACTTTCCATCGGGCGTATCTGTCAGAGGCGATGTGTCAGCCCTGCCGCGCTGAACTGTATTCGGGACGTTATCCATTAGGTAACGGTTGTGCCTGGAATCATTCTGCGAGTTTAGAATCAGTCACCAGTATGCCTCAGCATTTGTCAGCACTTGGTTACAGAGTCGGGCTGGCAGGCAAAGTACATGTCAAGCCAGCGAAGGCCTATCCATTTGAAAGTGTGCAGGGTTTCGACGCAAATTGTGTGCGAAATCCTACCAAGTCTCACTTCTTATCGGATGTTGAAGACTTTATGGAACGTGATCAGAGTCAGCCATTCTGTTTAGTCGTGGCATTAGTAGAGCCTCATGTTCCCTGGGTGATGGGAGATGCCAGTGTCTATCCTCCCACGAAGCTCAAGCTGCCCCCTAATATTGCCGACACCGCCAGAACGAGAGAAGATTTCTCCCGTTACCTGGCAGAGATTACCTATATGGATGGCCAGGTTGGTGAATTGTTGGAAACGTTGGATAATTCAGGTCGGGCAGATGAAACGGTAGTGCTGTTTTCATCTGAACAAGGCGCACAGTTTCCGGGTTGCAAATGGACTAATTGGGATACAGGGTTACANACTGCCTTGGTTGCTCGNTGGCCGGGAAAGATTGCAGCCGGAACACGGACCGATGCCTTGGTCCAATATGCAGATGTGTTGCCTACANTGNTAACNCTTGCCGGAGGTGANTCGAGCCAACAGCGGTATGATGGAAGAGAATTTTCGGAGGTGTTACGAGGTAATTCGACTGAGCATCGCAAGTATGTATATGGTATGCATAACAATATTCCGGAAGGTCCCAGCTATCCAATTAGAACCGTNAGTAATGGGACTTATCGTTATNTCGAAAACTTACGCNCGGAAGAGNTTTACATTGAGAAACACCTCATGGGTTCACGTGGAAATGGCGAATTAAATAACCCTTATTGGGCCACATGGGTTTGGGCTTCCAGCGAAAAACCAGAGGTATATAATTTGGTTCGCCGTTATACTCGGCGTCCCGCCCAGCAATTTTATCATACGACAGATGATCCTTATGAATTAACCAATCTTGCAGGCGCAAAGGATACAATGAAGATTCAAAAGGATCTTCAAAATGAACTACATCGCTGGATGCAATCTCAGAATGATCCAGGTGCTGGGTTGGATACCCAAAAAGCTATTCAGGCTGCACGTCAGGGAAAACATTTGTTTCGAGCTGACTGATTTGAATTAACGGAAGTGATTAAGGAAATAACTCATTATGATTAAGAGAACATGGCTNGTTCTTNCATTCGCTGTGGCTTCATTGTCATTAGGGCAAATCGCGCAGGCCGCAGNTCCCCCCAATGTCCTGTGGATCATTGTGGACGACATGTCTGCTCACTTTTCTTCTTATGGTGAAGAGTTGATTCAAACTCCTAATGTAGATGCGCTAGCACGTCGTGGTGTTCAGTTTAACAATGCCTATGTGACAGCTCCGGTTTGTTCGACTTGCCGAAGTGCGTTTATTACCGGTATGTACCAGACGACGATCGGTGCACATCATCATCGCAGTGGACGAGGAACAGAGAAAATAAGATTGCCGGAAGGTATTCGGACAATTCCTGAGATGTTTCAGGAGGCTGGATACTACACGACACTTACGGGTTGGCCGATTCGGGCAGATGAGCGGTTAGGGAAATCTGATTACAACTTCGAGTGGAGTCAGGAAATATATGACGGGGCTGATTGGGCTAATCGAAACGNNNCCCAGCCTTTCTTCGCTCAGATCCANCTGCCTGGCGGAAAATTGCGAGGTGGAACTCAGGAATCAGCTGAACGAATGGCTGGTCGTGCTGAAAAGACGTTTGGAAAGCGAACCGANGTGAATCAGATTACACTGCCTCCCTNCTATCCTGCCACAGAGGTCATTCTTCATGACTGGGCCGCTTATCTTGATACCGTACGTGAAACGGATCGTGTGGTNGGAGAGATTTTGGGTAAGCTTCGTGACGAGGGGGATTTAGAAAATACGATTGTTTTGTTTATGACAGATCATGGCATTAGTCATATACGAGGCAAACAATTTATGTATGACGAAGGCTTACATGTTCCTTTAGTGATTGCCGGTCCTGGTATTAATGGCGGACAGGTNCGAGAAGACTTAGTGGAGCATATCGATATTGCTGCAGTTTCACTCGCCTATGCCGGGATAGAGATTCCNAAATACATGCAGGCTCAAAATNTTATGTCTGAAGAATACAAGCCGCGTAAAGCAGTTTTTGCNGCTCGCGANCGTTGTGANGAAACAGTGGAACATCTACGAAGTGTTCGTACAAACGAATTTAAATACATTCGTAACTATCTACACCAGCGTCCTCACTTGCAGCCAAATGCTTACAAAGATGGCAAGTCTATTGTGAAGTCGTTTAAAGAGGCCGGTGCGAACGGTAAGTTGAACAAAGTTCAGGCTTCTTTACTTCATCCAACGCGACCGAGGGAAGAATTGTACCGTCTCAGCAAGGATCCCCATGAGATTCATAATCTNGCCGANGANCCNGCTTATGTNGATGTCTTNAAGGAGATGAGAAAGTTGCTTTCACGTTGGGAAAAGANGTCAGGTGACCAAGGGGTGGAACCGGAATCAGTTCAAATGTTTGACAGCGATATGAAGGTCTATGTNGATACTTTGGAAGCTCGTCGTCGACCGATTGAACACATCAATACGATNAAGAGNAATATCGAGTTGATGCGGCAGTGGGCCAGAGAAGGGAAGTAATGTTTCGTGCAAGCTGCGATCCTTCAGGAAATTAATCAACCCTTAGTTATTGGGCAACGAGAGACTCCAAAACCAAAAGCAGGAGAGGTTCTCGTACGTCTCAAGGCAGCGGCTCTCAATCGTCGGGATTATTGGATTACACAGGGACTATATCCGGGGATACGTTCGGGGGTTATTCAAGGGTCCGATGGTGCCGGCGTTGTCGAAGCGATTGGTAATGATGTCGAAATGCATTGGGTCGACCGGGAGGTTGTTATCAATCCAGGTCTTGAATGGGGAGATAATCATCAGGTTCAGTCCGAGCAGTTTCACATTTTGGGGATGCCGACCGATGGTACATTTGCCGNAGCCATTGNAGTGCCAGNNTCGGCGATTTANGAAAAGCCATCTCATCTCGATTGGCAGCAGGCAGCAGCANTNCCCCTTGCCGGAGTGACGGCATATCGGGCAGTGAGCCGCGCCGANNTCTCGGCAGGAACNCTTGTNTTAGTTACCGGGATTGGTGGAGGTGTTGCTTTAATGGCAATGCAGTTGTCGNTGGCATTAGGAGCCAGNGTATTNGTCACCTCNTCGTCTCGGGAGAAGTTGGAACGAGCACAGGAACTTGGTGCTTTAGGTGGGTATCTGTATTCTCAGGATGATTGGCAAAAGCAATTCCTTCGCGAGCATGGCATGGTCGACGCAGTTATTGACGGTGCAGGCGGGGCGGGGTACGGCCACTTATTGCAACTGGCTGGTCCGGGAGCACGCGTCGTCAACTATGGAGCAACCGCTGGACCGCCCGAGAAAGTGGATTTGTTCAAATTGTTTTGGAAGCAACTGAAGTTAATTGGTTCGACCATGGGGACCCCCGAAGACTTTGAGCAGATGTTGAAACTGGTTTCTCGCTGTCAGGTTCAACCTGTGGTGGATTCTGTTTATCCTCTTGAAGAGGTGAATCAAGCACTACGCGAAATGGCAGATAGTTCACAGTTTGGGAAGTTAGTACTTTCACTAACTTAATTCGCCTTCATCGCGGTGTTTTTGGTTTTTAACGCGATTCAATCGAGGTTAAGGTAGAGTCTTAGCCTGCTAAGAAAAGGCGAGATGTTTAAGAGGCTCCGGAATGAGCTTTTGAATTTCAAATCATGATTAATACTGACCAACAACCTGAATCGATGGATGGCCTGCAGGCCTCCTTATTGCGTCTCAACAAGATTGGGATTTCTTCCACTCCGACAGCAACGCTTGAGCTAATGTTGGATAATCTCGAGTCGGATATGAATGATCTGGCAGTCCAGGCTTTTGAGTTGGAAGCAGAGGCACAAGATAAATTTGAGCAGGGTGATTTGGGGATTTACAAGCGAGTACGAGAACGTTCACGCTTGTTGGCAAGCGAAATGGGTGAGCTTGAAGGACTTCGTGACCGTGTTGTCGACGCGATTGAATATAACTATATGACGGATCGTCTCTCCAAGGTTCTCGGGGGGAAATGGGCGGTGAATTTTTTACAGATATTCATGTTGCTGTTGATTTTCTTTGTTCTCGGCTTACTGGCTTATGATTCGCTTGCTCCGACCAAGTGGGGGTATTTTATCCTCGCTGATGATCATCAGTATCTGGTGTCCGATTATGTTGATCAAGCCTCGGCCTGGCAGGATGTCGTTGAGCGTTTTGATATTCAGGATACGAAGTATGAGAAGTTTGAGGAGCATCAACGTCCTGCCTGGTTAGAGAGTCAGTCGATTTTCTTGATTGACGTTGGTTGTTGTGTACTTTTCATGCTCGAGTTCGTCCTGCGTTTATATTGCTCGCGTTCAAAGAGATGGTACTGGCGTAATTACTGGATCGACTTTGTGACTTCGATACCGATTCCTGGTGAAGCTCAACTCTCTCGTTTTGGAAGGATAGCAAGGATTGGGCGTTTTGCCAGACTGCTAAGATTTTCACGCGTGCTTCGTGTTATGCGGGTCTTTCTTATGCTATGGCGAGGGATGGATAAGTTGCAGGATGCGATGGATGTTAAGCTGATGAAACGCTCGCTCAAATGGGGGCTGGTAGTGATGGTGCTGGGAGGCGTCGCTGTTTACTATGCCGAAAGTGCATTGGTAAACAATGACAATGACGTGAAAACACTGGGAGGTGGAATGTGGTGGAGTTTTACCACCGTGGTCACCGGAGGATTTGGTGATATCCATAATCCAATCACGATCGTTGGTCGGATTTTGACCGTGGTGTTGATCATCACCGGGATGATTCTTGTGGGTGTCTTTACTGCTACGCTGACGTCACTTTATGTCGGTGAAGAATCCGAAGAACTACAGAGATATCAGGAAGACATGAATGCGCGTCTCGATCGGATCGAGGTGATCATCTCCGAGTACACCAGTACAAAGAGAGACGGGNCGGATGCGGAAACTTAGCCTAATTCACGAATNNCATCACGATGCTGTAGCAGGTATTGCGGCCGACCATTAAAGTCCGGGATCTTAACGCTGGCGACATCGATTCCTAAATGTTTGTAAAGAGTAGCAAACACGTTTTGATAATGAATGGGACGATCTCNGGCTTCTTCAGCCAGNCGTGTTGTACTACCAAGCACCTGTCCATGATTGAATCCGCCACCAGCAAGAATACAACCCGACACGGCGGGCCAATGGTCACGGCCACCATTGGCATTAACTCGTGGGGTACGCCCCATTTCCCCCCAGACGACGACGGCTACATCTTCTTCAAGCCCCCGCTCTTTTAGGTCTTGAGTTAGGGCCAGAAGGCATTGTTCAAGTCGAGGAAGGTATTCTCGAAGTTGAGCAAAGTTGTTCTTGTATGCCAGGTCACCGGCTTTGCGACAGGAGTGTGTATCCCAGCGTCCGAAGGAAACCGAAACGCAACGAGCACCAGCTTCCACTAGTCGACGGGCGATCAGGAAGTCTTCATTGTTCATCGGTGAACCGTCGTCGACCGCATCCTGGTTGCCTTTGCCGTAACGGGCGATTGTTTCCGGAGACTCTTTCGATATATCGAGTGCTTCCAATAAGCGATTACTGGTCAGCATATGCAAGGCCTGCGAAGTGTAAGTATCCACGCTTTGCATGACATCAGAAGCTTCCACGGATCGTTTCAAGCGATCGATCGATTGTAGCAGTTGTTTGCGGTTATTGAGTCGGTTGCGTGGCATTTGCAGCACCATGTCTGCTTTGCCTTTGTCGTTTGGTTGGAATGGTTTGTGAGCTGAGCCGACAAAGCCTGGCCGACCGGGATCTCGCCAGTTGTTGTTCGTATGATAAACCATGCTTATCGCCGGAGGCATCGCTTGATCGACTGCCCCTTGCAGAAAAGAAACGGCAGAACCTAAACATGGCTGATTTCGGATCTTCGACTCAGCATATCCAAACCCACTTAGGCAAAGCTCAGATGCATGTTCATTCTTTGCACCGACTAACGATCGTATAATGGTGAACCGATCCAGATTCTGCGCGAACCGGGGCAAATGTTCACAAACGTGATAACCGGGAATAGAAGTTTGGATCGGCTGGAATTCACCGCGGATTTCTACGGGAGCATCGGGCTTGAGGTCCCAGATATCTAAATGAGAAGGGCCGCCCGGCAGGAAAATCATGATGACCGACTTATGTCGGGACTTGTTTTTGTTTTGCTCGTCGGCCCGAAGCAATTGAGGTAATGAAATTCCACCCATTGCCAGTGAGCCGACACTCAGAAAGCTACGACGTGAAACACCATCACAGAATTTAGATTTAGAACCAACTAGTTTTAACATCTTATTGTTATTGGAGAGCCCTCTTTAATCTGAAGCTGTATTATCCTTTAATCTTCTTGGCTGCCGCAAGCATTAATTCAGCGGCTTCCCGCCCGGTCATCCCAATTTCTATCCCCATGCCCTCTGCTCGGGGGGTGCAGCGAGTGATTTTTGCATCCAATAGATCTTCCGGCGTGATCAAAGGACATTCAGGAGTTCCTTCGGCGATGGCCATCGCCTGATTAAATTTAGTGGGTACAACCACGTCATAGATTCCACAGCCAACGATACCGACAGGCGTGAGAATGCTACAGTATTGTCCTTCAATCCATCGATTACTAATGCCAAGTGCTGAGCCATTTTCGAAGTGGAGAGTTGAACTAATGGATCGTGGTAAGGCATCACTCATGATGATCGTTTCCTTAAAGATGTCAGCATTGTTTTAGAGAGCAGTTGATCGAACATTCTCTTTCACACCAATTTGAAATTTTAATTTAGCTGGATTTGGCACGTTCTACTTGGCGCCGTGGTTATCGGATATTTAGTCATGAATAGTTCGAAGGGTGATGGTATGTCGGAAGACAAATTCGGATATCTAAACGACGATCGTGCTTAAACAAACTAGGCTGCTTTCATTTCAGCCTTAGTCGTTCTTTTCCGAAGGGTCATCGATTAATTATAAAACTACGATCAGTATCATTCTATTTGGCAGATCACCAACAACAAAAAGAATTTATGAAGTACAGACGAGGCTGCTTCAACTTGGGACTACAGCGTGTAAGCACTATTGGTCGGGCGCAATTCAGTTACAATAAGAATTCTCATGTAATCAATCAACACACTTTGTGATAAGAGAAAACATTATCATGCTCGAAGCATCTGCTAGCCATATCCTTGTTGAAACAGAAGAAGTCTGTCAGGACTTGAAAGAGCAAATCGAAGGTGGGCTGGACTTTGCTGCTGCCGCGGCAGAATTCTCAGCTTGTCCATCCGGGGCTCAAGGTGGATCTTTGGGAACATTTAGTCCTGGCCAAATGGTTCCGGAATTTGATAAGGTTGTTTTCGAAGAAGAAGTGGGTGTAATTCACGGACCGGTGAAAACTCAGTTTGGCTATCACTTAATCAAAATTACAGATCGCGGCACTAAGATAGAAGCCGCTGCTCGTCACATTCTTGTTGAAACAGAAGAAGTCTGTCAGGACTTGAAAGAGCAAATCGAAGGTGGGTTGGATTTTACGGCGGCTGCGGCTGAACATTCCAAGTGTCCCTCCGGTTCTCGTGGAGGAGACTTAGGTACTTTTGGCCGCGGGCAAATGGTACCGGAATTTGATAAAGTTGTGTTTGAAGAAGAACTGGGTGTTGTTCATGGGCCAGTTCAGACTCAGTTCGGCTTTCATTTGATCGAGATCACCAGTCGTGACGACTAAGTCTTCGCGGTGATTAACTGATCTTTTTGTTTACGCGTTAATTGCTTGATTGCGTATTCTCGTTTTAGTGCTGTGCTGCGATTCTCGGATTCTTCCTGATACACTAATTTGACGGGTGTGCGAGCTCTTGTGTACCGGGCAGCCGTTCCGGCATTATGTTGCTCAAGCCGACGCTCAATATCATTGGTCATACCGGTGTAGAGTGTCCCGTCAGCACATTCAAGGATGTAGACAAACCAGAGGTGCGTATTGTCGACGCTATCAGAGGAAGACTGGCTCATCGTTTTAATCTAATCCTTCGTCTGAGATTACCAGCCAGCAGTCTCCAGCACACGTAATGTTGCCTGAGACTTATTGAGGACATAGAAGTGCACGCCCGGAGCTCCGTTGTCAATTAGGTCCTGAACCTGAGCGATGGCCAATTCCACTCCGGCTTCAAATTGCCACTCCGTGTTGTCTTCGCCCTTCTCTCCCAGTCGTTGTATGAAAGATTCGGGAAGCTTGGAGCCACAGAGAGAAGTGATACGTTGGATTTGATTCAGATTGGTGACTGGAAGAATCCCGGGAACAATGGGGATATTGATACCAGCAGCAACGCATCGATCGCAGAATTCGAAATAGTCTTTGTTGTCATAGAATAATTGCGTGATGACTATGTCTGCTCCCGCATCTATTTTACGTTTGAGATTTTCCAGGTCAGCCTCAGCAGACGGAGCTTCTTGATGAACTTCCGGGTATCCTGCAACGGCGATCCCAAAGTTTGGAAATTCCGCCCGAATGAACTCAACCAATTCGTTGGCGTAACGAAAGCCACCTGCAACGGCCTTAAACTCGGTGTCTCCCTGAGGTGGGTCCCCCCTCAGAGCTACCAAAAAGTCAATGTCCTGCTGCGAAGCGTTTTCTAGATACTGGCGAAGATCATCCTGCGTGCTGCCGACACAGGTAAGGTGACTGGCGACGGGAATATTAAAG
This sequence comes from Planctomycetaceae bacterium, assembly GCA_002705165.1. GTDB lineage: Bacteria > Planctomycetota > Planctomycetia > Pirellulales > Pirellulaceae > UBA721. The sequence continues at coordinate 17,208 of PAJC01000039.1, forward strand.
GTAGATTTAACCTGAGTAATGACGTCCATCGTTTTGGTTTGTGTGGAACCGCCTGCGCCGTAGGTACAGGTAATGTAATCCGGAGCAAACTGCATCAATGCTTCAGTGTGGCGCATCAGGGAAACGCCCCCTTTTTCAGTCTTAGGGGGAAAGAGTTCGAACGAGAGTCCTTTACGGTCTGCTGTATAGAATTGCGCGACTGATGCCATGATGACCTGTTTTTTGTAAATCAATCTTCAACGCTAATAATAAGTTACTTCGGCTATTTCATATAGATGGGCAAACCTAGAATTAAAGCCGGAAGGTAAAAGGGTTTGATTTTTAACCCTGTAGAGTAAAATCGATCAACACATCGTCATCTTTGCAGCCCCTTTGAGTTGAGATTTATGGGTAGTTATCAAAACCTTCGTTCTTTGATCGTTCTTACTTTCCTGTCGCTTGTCACCGGTATTGTTCGGGGAGATGAACGCCCAAACATCCTTTTTATCTTTTCTGACGATCATGCCGTTAACGCTATTTCTGCCTACGGAAGCCGTTTGCAGGATGTAGCTCCAACACCGCATATTGATCGCATTGCTCGTGAAGGCGCTATTTTCAGGAACTCATTTTGTGCGAACTCGATTTGTGGCCCTTCCCGAGCCACCGTCCTGACAGGGTTGCACAGCCATAAGAATGGTCGCATGCGAAATGGGGGGGCCCCGTTTGATGGTTCCCAGTGGACATGTGCCAACGCCTTACAACAGGCTGGTTATCAAACCGCAGTCATTGGTAAGTGGCATTTGCGAAGTAATCCTGTTGGTTTTGACTACTGGGAAGTGTTGCCTGGACAGGGGAATTATTACAACCCCATGTTCATTCATATGGATGGCTCACGAAAGCAGGATACGGGATATGCCACAGATTTAACAACGGACAAGGCACTGACATGGTTGGACCAACGCGACAAAGATAAGCCCTTCTTTCTGATGTGCCAACATAAGGCACCGCACCGCACATTCGCTCCGGCATTAAGACATCTCGATGATTTTGACGGGATGGCTATTCCTGAACCGGATACGTTGTTTGATGAATATCAGAACCGAAGTATGACGTTGGCAACGAATGAGATGGAAATCGATCGTCACTTTGATTGGGCTTATGATGCGAAAGTTCGCAGGGATGAGCGTGGAGACGTTGTATTGCCAAAGCCTGACCGGTATGGGACGCCTGAATACAATCGTATGAACGATCGACAGAAGGCGGCTTGGAATGCACATTTTAGTCCGCTGAATCAAAAGTTCCTTCAGGACTTCAAAGATGGAAAATTAAGTCATGAAGAGGTTGTTCGCTGGAAGTACCAGCGTTATATGAAGAATTATCTGGCGACGGTTCGAGCAGTGGATGAAAATGTGGGCCGCATGCTTCAATATTTAGATCAACATGATCTGGCTGAGAATACCATTGTAATTTACTCGTCTGATCAGGGTTTCTATTTGGGAGAGCATGGCTGGTATGACAAACGATGGATGTTTGAAGAATCTTTTAAGATGCCGTTTGTGATTCGTTGGCCTGGTGTTGTGCAACCTGGTTCGGAGCCTGATACATTGATTCAGAATATTGATTATGCCCCGACTTTCGCTCAGGTTGCCGGCGTCGAAGTGCCAGCTAGTGTGCAAGGTAAGTCGTTGGTTCCGGTCCTGACTGGTAAGAACGAACAATGGGATCGCGATTCTTTGTACTATGCTTATTACGAAATTGGTGAACATGCCGTCCCTCAGCATTTTGGCGTGCGAACAGACCGATATAAGCTCATCTATTTCCCTGCGACGGAGGAATGGAATCTCTTCGATTTGCAAAAAGATCCGCAGGAAATGACCAGCGTTCATGGTAAGGCACGTTACCGTCGTACCCAGCAATTGTTGACCGACGAGTATCATCGCTTGCGAGATCACTATGAGGCTCCACCTTATGAAAACATCAAATGACAAGGTCGGTTGCACTGCTTGCCATAAGTTTGCCTTGAGTTAAAATCAAGGTTATTCAAAGCCAAAAACGTTGCCAGAGTGGCGGAATTGGCAGACGCGCGGGATTCAAAATCCCGTGCCCGCAAGGGCGTGTGGGTTCGATTCCCACCTCTGGTACTAAACTCCACACTTCGTTGAGGTGTGGAGTTTTTCGATGGGAAGCCGAGTCTATACCTCGCTCATCCCGCTAGGGATAAATCGACTCATCAAGAATCAGTTTATAGATAGTTCCCTGATAGCCGACGATGAAGAGTTCACCGTCATGATCGACTCCAAAAGAGCATGGCTTTTCGGGAACCTTACCAATCACTCGAACATCGACGAGTTTTCGATTTTGCTGTGTCATCGCCCAGATCGTCTTCGTTTCAAAATCAGCAAAGATATATTTACCCACATAAGAAGGGCCGCGGCTTCCACGGTAAACATATCCACCTCTAACAGAAACGCCATGCTTGCGGCGGTACGCGATTACTGGTGGGGTAAATGACTCTTCGTGACGTAGGTATTGTCTGGAAAATGGCGTGAAAGCCTCATACACGTTCCAGCCGTGATTTTCTCCCAGTCTTGGCATGTTGATTTCTTCATAAAGATTCTGCCCGATATCTCCCACATACATTTCGTTGGTCTTGGAATCCCAACTGAAACGCCACGGCATACGAAAACCGTATGCCCAAATTTCAGGAAGAGCCTTTTTGCCGGCATTTCTAAATGGATTGTTCTTTGGAATCGAGTAGGGAAGTCCGGCGTCCCGGTGATCCACATCGATTCGAAGAATCTTACCCAAATGGAGTCCAAGGTTTTGGCCATTTCCAAGCGGGTCTTCTTGCGGGCCACCATCACCCGCTCCGATGTAAAGATAACCGTCGGGCCCAAAGGCTAACATGCCTCCCCAGTGCAACATCGTCGGCTGCTCGATTTTTAGCAGTCGGCGAGAGGTACCACCGGCGTCCTGACTTAGGTCTTCTATCGCTGTTCGTTCTACGATGACCGGAGAGAAAATGTCATTTTCCCGGACATGATAATTAAGATAGTATTGGCGGTTATTGAGGAATTCCGGATGGAATGCCAGACACAACACACCTTCGTACGTCCCTGTAATTGCTTCGTGACTGAGATCTGCCCACAATTCTTTCTTTTGACCCTTCGGAGTAACGGTCAACTGATAGATGTGTCGTGTTTTCTGCTCGACAATCATGTACGTGTTGATTGCTCCCGGCTTGGCAATGATGCAAACGGGGTGATCAAAGCGAAGTGAGTCGTCATGCAACGCTTCGACCCGGACTTGCTTAGCCACTGATTTAAACGTATCAGGCATTCCAGCATAGGCGATTCCGTCTTTTTGCTTGAGTGTCGTCAGGTACTGAACTAGATCACTAAATTCAGACGCATTGATCACTTTGTGTAAATCAGCAGGCATCAGTGAGGTGTTACTACGCAACTGTTCATCAATATCTTCAGTGGCGATTTTTACGACCTCACCTTTTTCATTGATTAGCTCGATGGTCTCTTTCGACTGAAATTGTAAGACCCCGGTAATGACTTTACCGTCGACGGTCGTGACAGTGTGGCTAGCATGATCCGGGTGTATTTGTACACTCGGTTCTAGGACTGATCGAATGATCTGGTCCCGATCAAATTTGTCACCAATGACCATCAGATCCGGCCCGGCTTTGACCTCTTTCTTGCCAATACTATGGCATTTTTTACAATTTGATTTTTCAGACTCGAATACAAGTTTGCCCTTCGCTGCATTCCCTCCGTTTTTGGCAACGGCCGTGTAGCGATCCACAATATGCTTTTGATCTGCATCCTGTGCCTGAAGAATAGATGCTGTCGGAATGACAAGAAGTGTTAGAGCAAGAATCTGAGTGCGTTTACGCATGGTAGAAGCATCGCTGAGAGTGAAGAAGTTGCATCTGGGTTACTTCTAAAGTAACCCAGATGCGGACTCATGAAAACAATTTGGAGGCAGCGCCGCTTGGAATTATTCGTAGGCATCGCCGTCGAGCAGAGTTTTTAAATCGTCAGATGCGACATTCCACATGCGCTGCATCATTTCCTGAGCGTCCAGATATTCATAGTTCTCAATATCTCCGACGATGCCGTTTAACGGCGTCTTTGTATCAAGACTTTGCTCCACTCGTTTTACGAAAGCGGGTAAATTGTCAGNAAGTTCACTCGCTTCGNCCATATTCATCTGCCCGGCTTTGATACCAAGCATCTTGTCAGGAAACAGAGATTTGTCGACAAGATCCGGTGAAATCAATTCAATCAGGGCAGTTTCGACGCCGCCCGCGTGTTGGTCACCCCGTTCACCCGCGAATTGGATTANTGGTTCATGTAACCACCGGAATCGGTAGTGGTCACAAGCACTAATGCGTAATCCTTCCTCGATGGCCTGGCGGTGGACAATGGAACCATGAACATCGACGACATAGATTCCTTTCGGCTGTAGCCATTTCATAATTGCGTCAGTGTACCCGGCAACATACTGTACAAGTAATCCTGGCGTGATGTCGATGCTTAGTCCGAATGGGAGTCCCCAGGTCAGGTGGCCGTATTCCACAGGTGGAGCCAGAATGATTTCNGGAAAACGNCGTTTTAATTGATCTAGCACGGCATAGCTTTGGATGGTNTCTGTCCCTAAGGGCAGGTGAGGGCCATGCTCTTCGACCGCCGTATCAACAGAAAAACAGACGACTTTCCCTACGTCCGGAGCAGGCCATTCATATTTAGGCATTTCAACCACGAGCAAATCGGTTTCCAGAGATTTGCGCTGACCGCTTTCCCAGTAGTAAGGAAAACAATATCGTATACGTTCCAGTAAGTTCGATTTGAGTTCCGGAGTCATTGCTTCGTGATACAGAGGAGGGAGTACAAGAGGTCCGATGTCTGCGATCAGATCAGCAGGTGTACCTAGCGAAACGATAGGTAGTACCGGGCATTCATACCTAATCTGCTCTTTGAGCTTAGGCAATGAATAACTCGTGAGAAGCGGGCCTGCATTGATCTTCTCGGGTAAGCAAAACGAGCAGTCGGTCATTATTGAATTCGTACCTAATTATTGAGTTGAGCGTTTCCGGTCACCCTGTCGGCATANTAATTTGATGGTAAAATTGATTTTTTGACCGCAGCAAAGCATACCACAACNGGCAATGTTAACGCCATGCGAGGATATGGCTGCGGAGTTTACNTATTTGTTGNATAANTTTACAGGATCAAATAGATGTTCGGTTCTCTTGAAATGGCTCCGCCGGATGCAATTCTCGGACTCAACGTAGCTTTTCGAAATGACACTAATCCCAACAAAATCAACCTGGGCGTGGGTGTTTATAAAGATGAAACAGGCAATACTCCTGTTCTCGAATGTGTTAAGAAAGCCGAACNACTCTTGNTGGAAAGTGAAACCAGTAAGTCCTATCTGGGTATCGATGGATTACCAGAATATGGTCCACTTGTTCGCAAAGTGTTGTTCAACGGTACNGTGGATGAGTCNCGGGCGGTGACACTGCAGACTCCGGGNGGTACCGGCGCACTTCGCGTTGCNGGTGATTTCCTTAAATACAAGGTTGGTGCTTCNCGTATCTGGTTAAGCAATCCAACCTGGGCAAATCANAANGGNGTTTTTNCAAGTGCCGGGCTGGCNGTGGATTCTTATACGTACCTTGATTCCACGGGCTTAGCATTAGATTTTCAGGGAATGCTTGATAGTATTTCTCAGATTCCAGCAGGCGATGTGATTTGCCTGCATGCCTGCTGTCACAATCCTTCCGGAGTCGATCTGAAGCCCGAGCAGTGGGAACAAATCGCTGAAGCCTGTAAAGATCGTGGAATCCTACCCTTGATTGACTTTGCTTATCAAGGCTTTGCAAACGGGCTTCAGGAAGATGCCGCAGCGCTTCGTTTGTTTGCCGAAAAGGTAGGTGAATTCCTGATCTGCAGCAGCTTCTCGAAAAACTTTGGGTTGTATTGTGAGCGTATCGGTGCTTTAACGATTGTGGCCGAAGAGGAGTCTGCTGCGACGGCGGCTCTAAGTCATGCGAAGAAAGCAGTTCGTACAAATTACAGTAATCCTCCGAAGCACGGCGGAGCAGTGGTNTCGACAGTACTTGGTTGTGATGANTTGTTTGCTCAGTGGGATGGGGAAGTGGCTGCGATGCGGAATCGTATCAACGGTCTGCGAAAACTATTTGTCGATACGATGGTGGCTAAGAACAGCCCTNTCGATTTTTCGTTTATCCAGCAACAACGTGGAATGTTCTCCTACTCGGGCTTGAATCCGATGCAGGTAGATCAATTGAAAAATGACCACTCCATCTACATTGTTGGCAGTGGCCGAATTAATGTTGCCGGNTTAAATAGTGGTAACGTTGAACAATTGTGTGAGGCNATCCTNNAGGTACTTTAGGGTTGTGGGGAAACTTGTTTCCCTCATAATCCTCATAACTGGTATAGGTATATGGCAGGCTGAAGTCGCGGAATGAATTAGACTAATCTTCAGCTATGGCAGATAGTTTTGACGGTGTTGTTTTTTATTTCCCAACCTACACTGAGATAATTGGTAATTTACAACGTTCTAACACCTTGCGATGCTGAAACGGTAATTCATCGCGACTCTCCTAATCCAGGGACTATTTCAGAGAATGAATTCCAATAAAATTGTCTTGGGAGTCCTGCTTCCAATCCTCATTTGGATGTTGGCTATCGGTGTCATTACTTGGGTTAGGGCGCCTGTCATCGTTCCTGATGAAGAGGAATTAGAAACAGTACCTCTAGTGGATTCCGTGAAAGTCCAGCCCTATACAGATACATTCGTGATTGAAGCTGANGGAATTGTTGTACCTTTTCGAGAAATCCAGCTCGCATCTCAGGTGAGCGGTCGCATTGAATACAAGTCGGAGAACTGCCGAGCGGGGCGCAAGGTCACAAAAGGGGATGAGCTTTTCCGTATCGACAGCCAAGACTACGAGNTGGCCGTGGAACAACTTAAACGTCAGCNACAGCAAGCCGAAATTGATCTGGAAGATGCTAAGTTGGAAATCACAAAGTCGACTGATTTGCTCAAACTAGCCAACGAAGACTTAAAGCTTGCNTCAGCAGAATATACCCGCTTGAAAAAACTACGTGAAACTGGAAATGTTATNTCTATTTCCGATGTCGAACGCGCCCAGCGCGCTGAACTGACGTCTCAGAATACCGTCGTGCAATACAATGCCCAACTTAGTTCTGCCCGTCAAAGTGAATATAGACTGATTAGTAGTAAAGAACTGACAGAGATCTCGCTTCAAAAAGCAAATTTGGATTTAGCACGAACATCAGTCAAAGCTCCCGTCGATGGTGTTGTTATTCGGGAATTGGTTGAGGAAGATTCGTTTGCTCAACCCGGTACAAATTTGGTAACGATTGAAGACACCAAACAGGGAGAAATCCGAGCGAATCTCAAGATGGATGATTTGTTATGGGTGCTGGGAGGTTTTGAGCAGCTTGACGATACGACAGGCGCTACTCTGCCTCCATTGAACGTGGATGTTAGTTATAAATTCTCGGGGTCACGTAATCTCACCATTCATTGGGATGGGGTCCTCAATCGCTTTGATGGTCGGGGGTTAGATGCGACAACCAGAACAGTCCCTGTGCGAATTGTTGTATCAAATCCGGAAGCCGAAGGGTTTGGAGAAATTGGTTCGTTAGTCCGCGGTATGTTTGTCGAACTGGCAATTGGCGTAGAAAAACAGGAGGGCTTGGTTCTTATCCCTCGCCACAGTTTGACTTCCTCAAATGAAGTTTATGTGGTCATGCCCGTAACCAATGACAGCACACCGCCTGATAATATTCCTGAAGGTCGTTCCGCGGGTGTTTACGGTAAAGTGAGTGAAGTTGTGCCGTTACATTCGGTTGAGATCGACAATGAATTCTTTTGGGTGGTGGACACTGATTCTAACGAATTAACGGCAAATTCTATTGTGGTCACGCGTCGCCTGTTTGGTGTTGCGGATGGCACGGTGGTAGCGTTTGAAACTGTCCCCAATTCGACATCCGTAGTTGCAAAAACTCCAGAGTCGGAATAATCAAAGAAGAGGCAAGTTCCCCGTGATAAAGCGAATCGTTGCATGGGCCATTGATCGATCGGCTGCTATGAACACGTTGATGCTTGCCATTATTCTGGCAGGTCTTTTCAGTTTTGGTGTCATGCGCCGTGAGAGCTTTCCTGAATTTGAGTTAGAAATCATTCTGGTTAGTGTTCCCTATCCCGGCGCTGCTCCGGCGGTGACTGAAGAGAGTATTTGTCAGAAACTCGAGTCTGCCATTCACCCGATCGCTGGGATTAAACAATTGACCAGTGTCGCAGCCGAAGGCGTTGGCTACGCCATTGTGGAAATCTATCCTGGCGAAGATGCCCAAAAGATTCTTAATGAGATACGCGGAGCAGTGGATCGCATTCCCAGCCTGCCTCAATTAGCAGAGAACAAAGATGTGCGTCAAATCACGATGCGTAACCCGGCAATCCGCGTCGGCGTCTTAGGGCCTCAATCGGTTTCCGGGATAGAAGCCGAGTTGGAGTTGAGAAATCTAACGGAAGAAATTCGTCAGGAATTGCTCGTCCAAAAACCTCTCGCAAAGTCCGGCCTCCAGGGACTGTTTGATTTTTTTACAGTGAATCCCGAACAGCCAGTCGTCACACAGGCGGATATTCTTGGAGCTAAACCATACCAGATTGATGTGGAGATTCGCGAACAGGATTTACGTAAATATAATTTGTCGCTGAAGCAGGTCGCTCAAATTCTGCGGCAGGAAAATATCGATATACCGGGTGGAATACTTCGGTCTGAAGTGGGTGATGTCTCTCTTCAAGCGAAGAACAAAGGCGTGACGGGGGAAGAAATCGCTGAATTACCTCTTCTCAGAACCAATGGTGAGGTGGTCTTAAAAGTAAAAGATATCGCCAATGTTTATGATGGGTTTGCGGATGTGGATTCGATTGACGATGTGAATGGGCATCCGGCTAATGTGATTTCCGTGATGCGTTCTCCTTCGGAGGATATTCTCAGAATTGCGGATGCAGTCCATCACTATGTTGAAGAACGTAACCAGACAATGCCGCCCGGGTATAAGCTCGAGGTTTGGTTTGATCAGTCTGTTTATGTTGAAGAACGAATGGACCTGTTGATGACCAATGGGCTTCAAGGCCTGTTGTTGGTATTTTTCGTGTTAGCCTTGTTTCTCGAACTGCGTTTAGCATTCTGGGTTGCGATGGGAATTCCGATTTCTGTTTTGGGAGCAGGGATTGTTCTGATTTATATGGGTCAGACGATTAACATGATTTCTATGTTTGCCTTTTTGCTGGCTTTGGGAATTGTGGTGGATGATGCGATCGTGGTTGGTGAGAATATCTATCGTTATCAGGAAAAAGGCCTTAAGCCTCTTCAAGCTGCCATTGAAGGTACAGCGGAGGTATTTCCTGCTGTTTCAGCCTCCGTTTCTACGACCATTATTGCCTTCGCTCCCCTACTATTTATTGCCGGCATTATGGGTAAATTCTTTGCGGTAATGCCGGCGGCGGTTATCGCCATGCTGGCGATTTCTTTATTTGAATGTGTGTTGATTCTTCCTGCTCATCTGGGACACGAGTCGGGTAGAATTGAATCGGTTATCCGCTGGATACTTACTCCTTTTCGACCATTGTTATGGTTAATTCAAAAGGCAAATCAGAGTGCATCCTGGTGCCTGCACAAAGTGATTCATCAGTTCTACATGCCGAGTCTTCGGATATCGCTTAAGTTCCCCTTAATTCCGATTAGCGTGGCAACAGCCTTACTGGTGATTACGCTTGTCGTCGTTGCTCGTGGAGTGATTCCCTTTGTGTTTTTCCCCAAGATGGATAGCTTTGTGTTAAGTGCAAAAGTTGTTTTCCCGGATGGAACGCCATCCTCTGTTCCCGATGCCGCGACGAAAGAATTAGAAGCAGTCGCGTTGCAGTTGAAGAAGGAAGTTTCACCAGAAAGGGAACTTTATAAAGTGGTGCATCGTGCGGTTGGACATGCCACAGGATTAGCATCAGATGGTGTAAGTAGCGGGGAAGCGGGATCTTTTATAGGCGTCGTGGATATTGAGTTGGTCGATAGTAGTGAGCGGAGCTATACCAGTCAGGAATTGATCAGTAAGTGGCGTGAATTAGCACCGGAATTCCCTGATGCCGAATCTCTGATATTCACTGAAGGTGGAGGCCCGGGAGGTCCTGGCGGAAAGTCGATCGAATTTAAATTGTTGGCTCCGACGAAGAAAATGGCAGAGCTCGAAGCTGCTGCTGCGGATTGTGTTGCTTTTCTGAATGCTAAGCCGGGGGTGGCCGATGTCGAGGATGACATTCAAATAGGGAAGGAAGAATATCGCTTTAAGATTAAAGAAGATGCTCAGGTGATGGGGATTTCGACGGCTGAACTTGCAGATGCAGTACGCGGAGCATTCTATGGCGAAGAAGTGATGCGACTGCAGCGAGGACGTCACGAAGTGAAGCTCATGGTGCGTTATCCGGAAGAGCAACGTCGACGTCTATTGAGTCTGTCGGACGTTCGCGTGCGTGGAAATGACAAAGCCGAACGACCGATTTCTGAAGTAGCAGAAATCACCAAGGTTCGTGAATTTGCGGAATTGAATCGTGTGAATCAATTACGTTCCATCACGATTACCGGAGATGTAGACCGAACCCAAGGTGTTACTCC
>PAJC01000040.1 GCA_002705165.1 Planctomycetaceae bacterium
GCAGGAGCTTCTGCCTCAGCAACTGCGGCGGCCGCTGCCTGTTGCGCCTGGGCTTCCGCTTCTGCGGTTGCAATGGACTTTTGGCGTTTTCGTTCTTCCACAGCTGCTACTTCCGCTTCTTCAGCACGAGTCTCGGCTTGTTCCACGATGTGGTCGACTTGTTCCATTGATAGTCCCCCCATTTCAGCCAGGGCATCTGGTTCAATCACTGATAGGTCATCATAGGACAGGTAACCCTGTTCTACCAACGCCGCAGCTAGATCGTCATCAACACCATCAAGGGCTGAGTAGCCAGCCACAGCTCGATCAATTTGAGTATCCAACTCTTCAGCGGTCATGATTTCGATATCCCAGCCAGAGAGCTTCGAAGCTAAACGGACATTTTGTCCCCGGCGACCAATTGCAAGTGACAGTTGATCTTCTCGAACCAGAACGATGGCGCGGCCGATCATATCGCAGAGCAATACTTGATCAACTTCGGCTGGTTGTAAAGCATTCGGGATCATGATTTCCGGATCGTCATCCCAGCGAACGATATCGATTCGTTCACCGTTTAATTCATCGACAATACTCCGAATTCGGTTGCCACGTACCCCGACACAAGCACCGACGCAGTCGACACGACTGTCGGTACTACTTACGGCAACTTTACTTCGGTACCCAGGTTCACGAGAAAGTGCGTTGATTGAAATTACACCTTCCGAGATTTCCGGAATTTCCTGTTCGAACAGACGTTGTACGAAACGTGGGCGAGTTCGGCTTAGAACGACCTTAACGCGAGTGCCCTGAGGGCGGACTTCGCATACCATTGCCCGGATACGTTCACCACTGTGATGAGATTCACCTGAAATCTGCTCACTCCGCGGGAGGATCGCTTCGACATTGCTCAACTGAACAGTGATCAATGAGTTTTCCACGCGTTGGACGGAACCGTTAACAATCTGGTCTTCTAGTTCGAGGAATTCTTCGACAAGTGAATCNCGTTCGGCNTCNCGAATTTTNTGGATGATGACCTGTTTGGCCGTCTGTGCACCGATACGGCCGATCATTTCTGCAGGNTCTAATGGTTCGCCGTCGAGCNTAGCTGCAAGTGNCCCGTTATCACGATCNACAGTCACTAAAACNTCCGATGTGTCACCGTATTGGCGTCGAGCAGCTGAGGCAAAAGCTGATTCAATTGCTCGGAACACAACTTCAGTATCGATATTTTTATCGCGGTGAAGCGAATCAACGATACGCAGAATTTGATCTGGATCCATCGGATTTAAACCTTTTTTCGTGTGTTTGACGTCATTAAGGCGCCATAAACGCTATGTTTTTGATTCTTCATCGACACAAATAAAAATGCCGTCGGTTAGTTTATCTCCAAGATGTACTAAGGTTTGCTGAATACAGCCTTGTCTTAGTAGACATTGAAAATATCCCAACCGCCGGCAGTTTTTTGGCATTTAACACTTNTATATAAGTATTAAACACGTTTTACACGTGTGCCGGGCGGATATTCCGCGCTCTCAATTTAAGTGGTTGTCTTTAGGACATACACGCACCTACTGTTTTTGAGGGTTGAATCCTATTCAGAGTACCTCTGGAAACAGAAAGTGTCAACCTGTAGAAGCGCTAAGAATTGCNTACTAAGTAGACCGAAATGTGCCAAAATCAGTACAATCCGAGTACTTGGAAGATAGGAGAATCTTGAATTCCGACGGCCACAACGTAAAAACGATGAAGAACTGACTTTTTACATCCAAAACAAACCGGAATCTTGTATGAGAGAAGATTTAGCTTTTGAAGGTTTTGACAATTACCGCGCTNGCCTGACCTTGAGGCGTAACGCTNAGGTTAATAAAGCTATTGCCAGCGGGGATATCGGTGGCGTCGGTCACATAAATATTACATTCCGGGTCGGGAGTATCGTAGTTTANGGTGCGGAANAGGAAACCTTTTCGGAGAGCTTCAAGGCTACCAATCAACTCAACGGCTCCGCTACCAGCCCCCATATTTCCTGTGTAGCTTTTAAGTGCCACAACGGGTTTTTGGTTTCCAAAAGCAGCGTTAATTGCCCTGGCTTCGGCGCGGTCTGTTGCGATTTTAGAGATGCCATGTGCATTTACATGGCCGATTTGGTCGGCGGTCATTCCAGCGGTATTCAAGGCCTGTTCAATGACATTGGAGATAGCCTGTTCAAACTGAGGTGTAAAATCAGTGTTGATGACCGTGGAGGAACCAAAACCGACAATCTCACCATAAATCTTGGCTTCACGTTCCAGGGCATGTTCCAATCGCTCAAGGACGAACGATCCGGCGCCTTCACCGATGACCATACCTTCTCGATCTCTTTCAAATGGACGTGAAGCTTTAGTGGCTTCGAGTCGGTTAGAAGCCAAGACTTCCTGACGGTTGACGTAGACAGTTCTTAGAGGATGAATTCTGGTTCCGGTGGCACCTGAAATCATCAAGTCGGCATCACCTCGCTGGATGGTGCAAATTGCTTCACCAATCGCGAGGTTGGAGGACGCCTCACGCATTGTCAGTGAATTACTTGGACCTCGCAGGTCATTGTAGATGCCAATATGACTGGCCGGCATATTAGGGAGGTATTTAAGAAGCCACAGAGGATTCAGATTTGGCATTCCGTTTTCTGCCCAATTGTCAAACTCAAATCCACCGTCATCGTCAAGACTGGCACGCACTCCTTCTCGAAATTCCTGAGGATGACTGAGAATATAGTCACATCCATAGACAATTCCGATTCGATCCGGGTTATAAACTTCCGGATTCAACCCGGCGTCATTCAGGGCGTGTTGAGCGGAGGCGACCCCCATTTGGATTTCCCGACACATAAGGCGGCTACCTTTTTTGATAGCTCGCATCGTCGTTTTTTCCAGAGGGCCGTAATTGTCAATATTTCCCGTAAAGTCCCACGCTTCACCACCATAAGAGGCGAGCAGATGTTCGTAGGGAATCTGTTCAAGGGTTCGTACACCGGACTGCTGAGTATCCAGAGCTACTGAGAGCTGATCGATCGTGTTGCCGAACGCACTAATCTGTCCGAGACCAGTGATGACGATTCGTGTTTGATTCTCTGACATGAATAGGTGTGCCGATCGCCTTAGGGAATAAATCGTTTAACGACGATGGATGCGTTGTGTCCCCCAAACCCAAAACTATTGCTCATGGCAATATTCAGATCNCGCTCCTGAGGAGTNTTNGGAGTATAGTTGAGGTCACATTCCGGATCTTGATTNTCCAGATTAATCGTTGGCGGAATAAGTCGGTTTTGAATTGCNTTCGCCGTGATNACCAACTCAATTCNCCCACTCGCNCCGAGTGAGTGACCAAGTGAGCTTTTGGTACTTGANATGTTGAGTCCGTAAGCATGGTCACCGAAGACTACTTTGACTGCCTGCGTTTCGGCTTTGTCTCCCAACGGAGTACTCGTTCCGTGGGCATTCAGATACTGAACGTCTCCTGGTCCGATAGCAGCATCATCCAGTGCATTTTGCATGGCTTTGCTGGCTCCCATGCCTGCCGGATCGGGTTGGGTGATATGACCNGCNTCGCAACTTGCACCGTAACCGATGACTTCACAGTAGATTCTTGCATCCCGCTCCAGAGCATGTTCCAATTCTTCAAAAACCAGAATTCCCGCTCCTTCACTNAATACAAATCCATCTCGGTCGATATCAAAGGGACGTGATGCCCGAGCGGGCTCATCATTGCGACGTGATAACGCTTTCATATTTTGGAAAGCACTGATACCCATACCGGTCATGGCAGCTTCCGTACCGCCCGTGACGACAATATCGGAGATTCCATTTTGGATCATCTGTAACGCATCGCCCATAGCGTTATTAGCCGATGCGCACGCTGTAGCTACAGCAAAGTTGGGACCCCGCAGTCCAAATCGGATTGCGAGATTTCCTCCTGCTGCGTTCAGCATCAGCTTCGGAATGGTCATAGGAGAGACACGGTCAGGACCCTTATTAAGTAAGCGTCCGACTTGTGTTTCAATTTCGTTCAGACCACCGATCCCGGAACCAAGAACGACACCGCAACGATGCACNTTTTCGTTTTCGAAATCCAGACCAGAGTCTTCTACTGCTTGCGTGCCGGCAACCAAAGCAAACTGAGTGAATCGGTCGATTCGCTTGGCTTCTCTGTGTTCAATAATCCCAGAAGGATCCCAGTCATGAACATCTCCACCGATCTTAACTTTAAATAAATCAGTTTCAACACATTCAAGATGGTGAATGCCACTTTCGCCAGCTAGTAGTCGAGCCCATAGGTCTTCGACTTTCTGACTTAAAGACGTTACGACCCCAAGGCCGGTAACGACAACTCGTCGTTTCATTACTATTTACAGCCCTGGATTAACCGTTTTGTTCCAGAAAATCAATTGCCTGACCAACGGTCTGAATTTGCTCAGCCGTGGATTCAGGAATCGTTGTGTCGAACTCTTCTTCCAACTCCATGATCAACTCGACGGTGTCGAGAGAGTCAGCACCAAGGTCGTTTACAAATGAAGTGTCGCGAGTAATTTTGTCTTTATCGACACCAAGCTGCTCAGCAACTACATCAATAACTTTAGCTTCTACTGACACAAGAGGTCTCCTCGTAGTTTTGTATGCGGGTGAAGTNGTTGTGGGGCATCCGACGCCTTCCACCGTNCGNACTTCACACACGCGAATTAAATGTGTATTCAGAAATATCAGAATAGAATAATTCGCCCCTAGTGGTCAAGGTAAGAGCTGAGGTAATTCGTGTTCTAAAAATTGTCCAAAACGTGTNTTTTTTCAACAATTGGCTTTGTAACCGTCGTTGTTAGCCTGTCATTCCACCATCTACGGTNAGAGTTTGNCCTGTCACATAAGAGGCAGCACCACTGGCCAGGAAAGTAACACAAGCGGCAACGTCGGCAACTTGTCCCAGTTTACGGGCTGGAATACCGGCTTTGGCCTGCTTCAGAATGTCGTCACTGAGGACGGATGTCATTTCTGTAACGATGAATCCTGGAGCAACGCAGTTTACCGTGACATTTCTACGTGAAATTTCACGACTGAAACTCCTCGTCATTCCAATTAAACCGGCTTTAGATGCCGAATAGTTGGTTTGACCGGCATTTCCCTGCAATCCGGAGACGCTCGACATATTGATGATTCGGCCATAGCGAGCAGACATCATGTGCCTGGAAACAGCTCGCATAAACAGAAATGCGCCCCGCAGGTTGGTATCGATCACGGTATCAAATTCCTCGTCAGACATTCGGGGAAGTAATGTGTCTCGAGTGATCCCGGCATTGTTGACAAGAATGTCGATGCTTCCCCATTCGTCTGCGATTTGATCGACGACTCTGTCAACGCTTTCACGATCCGTAACGCTACAGGCAAAGGCTGCNGCCTGGCCACCGACGGCTTCGATTTCCGAAACCGTTGCAGCCAGCTTTTCAGCGTTTCGGGCAAGACAGGCAACTCGTGCTCCGTTCCGTGCTAATTCGAGTGCACATGCTTTCCCGATTCCCTGAGAGGCACCGGTGACGATGGCTACCTGACCCGACAGATCGACATTGATATGGTTATTTTTTTCTTCTGACATATCCTCATTTTCCTATGTAATTTCACCATGACTGTTTGCTGGTGAATTGATCGATNGNTCTTAATTCTAATCTGAGAGCCGAAGATATAACAACAGGGTCTAGGGCCTCAAATGAATAGGTCATTCCTTTTAGCAGGAGATGTTTTCGCAGGGAACTTTGCGAGCAATTCTTTTGAGNAGGCCGCGTAAGACTCGCCCCGGNCCAATTTCATAGAATTGCTCCGTACTNTCAGCCAATAGCTTGTTCATAGAATCTTCCCAAAGAACAGGGGAGACGACCTGTTGTAGTAGCAGCTGGCGAATTTCTTCCGGATCATCATGAGCTTGAGCGTCGACGTTTGAGATGACTGGAATGCGGGGAGCCTGTAACGTGACATTCTCTAAGACACCGGTTAGACGCTCGACAGCCGGTTGCATGAGCGGAGTGTGAAAGGCACCTGCAACAGTCAGTGGCATTACCATGCGGGCTCCCGCCTCGTTAGCGGGTTCTTCCAGACGCCTACAGGCCTGTGAATGACCTGAAACCACGATGTTGCCAGGACATAAGTAGTTTGCTAGCTGCAGTACTTCATCGTCCTGACGTACCTGATCGACCACCGCTTCCACCTTATCTTTTTCCAAACCGACGATGCTGACCATACCGCTCTGAGTTAGCTCCGCAGCTGCCTGCATCGCTAAACCACGTTCTTGTACAACGCGTAGACCATCTTCAAAAGACATAACATCCGCAAAAACCAAGGCGGTATATTCGCCAAGGCTCAGTCCTGCCGTTGCAGCACATGATTCGACTAACATGGCATTGTCTTGTTTCAAAGCTTCTAATGCAGCCAAGCTTGCTACAAAAATAGCGGGTTGGCTATGGTCCGTCATGTTCAGCCTCTCAGCTGGGCCAGAAATACACAATTCAGCAAGATCATATCCCAGTACTTCACTGGCTTTATCGAATAGTGCTTTGGCAGCAGGGACATTGGCGACTAAATCCTGAGCCATACCGACAGCCTGAGCTCCCTGACCTGGAAATAGAAATGCGATTTTACTCATAGATTACTTATACCTGCGTGTGAATCCGTGAATTGATTTGCTAATCATAAAAAACCGATCCGCTGCAGAGACCGTTTTTTCGAATTACCCGGAGGACAGTTCGTCGGGAAGAGAGCAGATCAGGATTGAATCGTATGTTTGAATCTTAAGAACTATCTAGCAGCAATCCTTGTCAACAAAGCTGACAAGCATGCAACANTATATGAGTTCACACACTTNTAAGTGCGAAGCTTCAACTACTCGTCACCGGTTGCTGAGAATCGTCGATCTTTTTCAAGGTATATGCCACATTGAGGACATACCGTATGNGAAGGGATCGGGTGACCACANGCTTTACAAGGNCTCAATTGCCGACTTGTTAGAAAGTCGTGGCTACGTCGCTTGTTGGAACGCGAGTTGGAGTGTTTTCTTTTTGGTACCGCCATGATGACACCTGACGCAATTAATGATTCACATATCGAGGGAACTAATTGGTTTATCAGTGCAAACGCACACTCATTGACCACTAAGAACTCTCTGACAATCGTTCAAGGAGATTGGCCGCANCACTNTCGGCGACCAAAGACCTTGGGTAAAGAAGTAATCCTAAAACTGCATTCGAAAGCTGTCAACCAGCTAAATCGAGTCAAACTAATCAAGTTTGGGTGGATTAGGTGGTTTTTTACCGGCACTGGAAGGGGATTCTCGGCTACGGTGGATCCGGGTCTGCCTCGTGTTCCTCTGCGACGNTGATCTCGCCGGCAGAGATATCGGTGATACCGAGGTGGTCAAGCCCTTTTTGGGTGACCATCCGACCTCGGGGACTACGAATGACTAGTTCAGAACGGAGNAAGAAAGGTTCCACTTCATCGGTNAAAGTGTCCAANGCGACGTTCATTGTGTGCCCAATCGCTTCGATNCCNGCCGGACCNCCCATNAACACTCGCGTAATCGTCTCCAAATACTTACGATCAAGTCGGTCGAGTCCCAAGGTATCGACTTCCCACATTTCGAGTGCTTTCAGAGTGATTTCCGGAGTCAGTTTGCCATTCTCTTTAGCAGTCGAGTAATCTCGTACGCAAAGTAAACGATTATTAGCAATACGCGGAGTACTGCGACTACGTCGTGCAATTTCTAACGCGGATTCGTCATCGATGTCCATCTTCAGTTTGGTGGCA
This sequence comes from Planctomycetaceae bacterium, assembly GCA_002705165.1. Classification (GTDB taxonomy): domain Bacteria; phylum Planctomycetota; class Planctomycetia; order Pirellulales; family Pirellulaceae; genus UBA721. Next base: position 7,791 of record PAJC01000040.1, read on the forward strand.
TTGCGTTTGACGATTTCAGTCAACTCTTCATCCGTATAGAAATTCAGATGCTCCCGGAACTGGAAACGATCACGAAGTGGACCTGTTAACATGCCTGCACGAGTCGTTGCCCCAATTAANGTAAACGGCTTGAGTGTCATATTCATGGTACGGGCATTCACGCCTTCACCTAGNATTAGATCGATGCGAAAATCTTCCATGGCCGTATATANGTATTCTTCGACGGCTGTTGGAATACGATGAATCTCGTCGATAAATAGAATNGATTTTTCCTGTAGATTGGTCAGGTANGGAAGTAGATCTTTTGGAGCTCTGAGCGAAGCGCCGGTTGCCATCTCGATNGGTACTTCGAGTTCACGTGGGATACATGTGGCAAATGTTGTTTTCCCTAAGCCTGGCGGACCGTCGAATAGAATGTGTCCTAACGGTTCTTCTCGCTTACGCGCAGCGTCGACGGCAATCATCAGGCGTTCGTACACTTCACGCTGACCGACCATCTCGCCCATCTTTTTGGGACGGAGTGAACGGTCATCGTCATCGGCCGATTCTAAAGGCCCAAGTATTTTTTCCCGGTTCATGAACGAGGACATCCTTGTTAGTCAAAACTTCGTGTGAGGCAAGTATAGCAAAAATGATCGCTCCGCAAACATAACGATTTTACCAGCAANGATGAGATCGCTATTCTCGAGAGGCTCTTGCATACCGTATCCTCTTTAAGACCGGAGTATTGGAATCCGTAGTTAGTCCTTAGTAAAGGCCTTTGGGCCTCATGGTATCATGGTCGACAAATCACTCATTCAATCCCGCCGTATTCTTGGAATTGACCCAGGCGTCAATATCACGGGTTATGGTGTGTTGGATCAGCGAGCTAATAAGTTGATGATCGTGGAAGCAGGGGTGATTCGAGGCGGTAAAGCAGAACTTCCCGGAAAAATAAAGAGTATCTATGAAGGTATCAAAGAACTCATTGATTCTGTTAATCCTGATCAGGTGGCGATTGAAAAACTTTACTCGCATTACGCTCATCCGATGACTTCGATTATCATGGGACATGCGCGTGGTGTGATTTGTTTGGCGGCATCGCAAAGTGACATACCGCTCTACCACTATGCTTCCACCAAAATAAAAAAAGTACTCACCGGAAATGGTCGCGCCTCGAAGGAACAGATGCAGTCAGCAATTTGTCGTGAGTTTAATTTGCCGCATCCGCCTGAACCAAATGATGTCGCAGACGCGTTGGCGATTGCGCTTTGTCATGCCTACTTAGGTAAAGAATATTAACACACTTGCCAAGTGCTCATAGAAAGCAAATTATCTCATGATCAAATTCGTAACCGGCAGACTGCTAGAAGTTTGTGAAGAGTCTGTGATTATCGAAGTTGGCCCCTTTCAGGTTGAAGTCCTAGTTCCCGACTTTGTGAGACGAAACCTGCAATCGATGTCAGGGGAAGATGTTGGTCTGCATACCGTCTTTTATATGGATGGAAATCCTCAAGGAAAAATGACTCCACGGATGGTCGGTTTTCTAAGTAAGACGGAGCTGGAATTTTTCGAGTTGTTTTGTAGCGTAGATGGCGTCGGAGTCAAAAAAGCGTTGCGAGCCATGGTGAGGCCAGTGAGGGAAATCGCTCAGGTGATCGAAGACCAGGACGTCAAAGGACTCACCGTTCTGCCGGGAGTTGGACCGGCAATGTCAGAACGGATCATTGCTCGCTTACGTCGTAAGATGGCCAAGTTTGCGCTGTTGGTTACTCGAGACACTGCGGAAGCTGCTGAAATTGAACCAGATATTGTCGAACAGACACACACTATCTTACGCAATTTAGGGCATACCGAAGCAGACGCACGCCATTTGGTGGAACGAGCCATTGCTACGGGTGATAAATTTAAGGACGTTGAGTCTTTGATCAATGCGGTTTATCACAGTTCTCGCTAATTGACAACGTTAACCAACGCGCCAACCAGTACCATCCTTACGGTCTTCGATGGTGATACCGAGTTCGGCTAGGCCATCTCGTATGCGGTCGGCAATTTCGAAATTTTTGTTGGCCCGGGCTTCTGCGCGTAATGCAATCATTAGCTCCATAAGCTGACCAGTTAATTCATCACTTCCCGAAGTGTCTACTGAAGGCGTGGAAAAGATTCCCAGAATCGCACTTAGATTTCGTAATGTTGTTACAGCGGAAGTGAGGTCAGCTTGCTGCTCGTCAGAACAAGACTGTTCGAGGTCGTTCTGGTCAGCAAATCGGTTGATGGTTCGCACTAGATCAAACAGGTCACTGGTCGCTCCACCGGTGTTAAAGTCATCATCCATGTGGTTTAGGTAACTTTGACGGTGTGCATTAATCTGCTGTAGGAATTCGCTGTCGTTCTGACTTCCGTTGTTCTCTTCTCGCAGCAGAGCTGGAATCAGTTCGTAGAAACATTTTCCTGTAATGCGTTTATAACGTTCAAATAGCCGATAGAAAGACTCTAACGCGGTTCCGGCCTCTTGTAAGCCTTCTTCGCTGAAGACGATTGTGCTTCGGTAATGGGTGCGGAGCAGGAAGAAGCGGATCCGTTCGCCGCCATGAGTTTCGATCAGGTCAGCCAGTCCGCCTGCTCCTTTACTGCGACTGATCT
>PAJC01000041.1 GCA_002705165.1 Planctomycetaceae bacterium
CCAGGACATTCTGCAGGCTTATCCATCCGAGTGCAGAATAAAAGAGTTTGGAGGGTTGGGTATTCGTTATGGCTTCAAAACGAAACGATGGGGCTACATTTGTTGGTCCGGCAGCGGGGTTCACATGGAAGTAATGAAGGGTTCAAAACAGAAGCGATATGTGTTTTCCTGTAGTGACCCTGTAGCTTGTATTGCGGCATTAAATTTATCTGCTGAACAAATGCTAACACCAGAATCTGAAACAGAGGAATAGAGTGATGAAACTAGCCTCCGTCTTAACTCCACTATCCGAAGAAAATCTTGCTCTGGCTGCTCAAACAGGAGTGGAGTGCGTCACGATTCGTTATCAAGGTCCAACATTGGAAGATTGGAAACCTGCTGTCGAACGGATTCGTAGCTATGGAATGGATATCGCCGCGGTGGAAGATGCTATCGCAATGGAGAATATCATTCGTGGTACTGAAGGTCGTGATAAAGAGATTGAGGGAATCATCTCACTTCTTCACATTATGAAAAAACTAGAAATCCCCGTGCTTTGCTATAACTTCATGGCGGGTACGGATTGGGTGCGTACAAAGACGGACGTTTTAGATCGCGCTGGCGCCAAAGTGACCCAGTTCAATCTCAATGAAATAGATTTGGCTGTCTCGTTAGATGATGCATCGAAGCCGTTGAAGCATGAGGAATTAGCGGCTGAAGCTCTTTGGAACAACTTAAAGTATTTTTTGGAGCAGGTCCTTCCAGTCGCTGAAGAGTTGGAGATTGATCTGGCAATGCACCCCGATGACCCGCCTTTGGAAGTGTTTTTAGGGCGTGCTCGGATTATGAATTCTGTGGATGGATTTCGCCGCCTGGTGGAGTTGGTTCCCAGTGCGCGTAACGGCATCTGTTTCTGTCAGGGATCTTTTGTGGAGATGGGAGCTCGGATTCCGGAGACTATTTATGAGCTTGGACCTCATATACGTTATGTACACTTTCGGGATATTCGAGGCACGAAAGAGAATTTCACAGAGACCTTTCATGATAATGGTCCTACAGACATGGCAGCGGCCGTGAAAGCATACTATGAAGTTGGGTTTGAAGGTCCCATTCGCCCTGATCATGTACCGCAGCTATTCGGTGAAGAGGCAGGTGAACCGGGCTACACTCAACTGGGACGATTATTTGCTTATGGTTATATGCGTGGGCTCATGCACGCCGCTCAACGGTAATAAAGGAAGAATCAATGTCTGCACCTCAGGAAATTACAATCGAAATGATGCGGGAGAAATTGTACGCTGCAGTCGTTTCCGATGCCCTCGATGCATTAGGTTATAAAAACCAGTCTCCTCGTGTACCTTTACCTCCGCAAACAAGCGAAGGAGTATTAGTGGGTCGTTGCAAGACGACGCAGTGGGAAGATATTGATTTTGAAGATCCTTCGCCGTATGAATTGGAATTGAAAGCTATCGATGCCTGCCAAGCGGACGACGTGCTGATTTGTGCGGCTAATGGTTCAATGCACTCAGGTGTTTGGGGTGAATTGCTTTCCACGGCCTCTAAAAATCGAGGGTGTATCGGAGCGATCATTCATGGAGCGGTACGCGATATTTCGAAGATCAAAGCGCTGGGATTCGCCGTCTACGCTTCGGGACGTTGTGTCTACGACAGCATGAATCGTCAACGAGTNATTTCTATNGATGANCCTGTACAAATTGACGGCGTTACTTTNTGCTCGGGAGATCTTGTGATTGCTGACGANGATGGTGTTGTTGTTNTTCCTCAGGAAATCGAAGANACGGCAATCCAAAATGCCTGGAAGAAAGTACATGACGAAAANGTCACGCGTGATGCGATTATCAATGGCATGCTGGCTACGGAAGCCTACAAGAAATACGGTGTCTTATAACGGTTCGTTCAGTGCAGGAGGGGAAGACGATGTTGGAACGTAAACGAATTGCNGTCATTGGCTTTCTTCATGAATCGAANACGTTTATNTCGACTCCAACAGNCTACGAGGCTTTTCAAAACGACTGGCTTTTGGAAGGCAATGAATTTCCTCTCGGAATGTCCGGAGCTCATCACGAGACGACAGGTTTTTTTTCCGCGCTGGATGAAAATGTAGACGAATTCGAAGCCGTACCGATCATGATGGCTCGGGCTATTCCTTATGGAACGATNACTGCCGATGCCTATACTCGAATCGTTGGACGGATTNTGGAGCTNTTACAACAGGCNGGCCCGCTGGACGGAGTGCTTGCGGCACCCCATGGTGCTACGGTTTCCGAAAANCAACCGGATGCCGATGGATATTGGCTGGAGGAGGTCCGCAAGGTCATTGGTCCGGATGTTCCGATGATTGCTACGCTCGATCCACACGGAAATCTCTCACATAAAATGGCTGCTGCCTGTGACGGCATGATTTCTTATCGTAGTAATCCACATCTNGATCAGTTTGAGGTTGGCCGACAGGCGGCGGAACTTCTATTTGATACGTTGAGAGGTAAGATTACACCAACGATGGCCGTGGCAACGCCGCCAATCGCTATCAATATTCAAAAGCAGGAGACTTTGGTTGAACCTTGTTTACCACTGTATCAACTGGCGAATCAGCAACTGAAAGAGGAAGTCGTACTTTCGAACAGTATCATGCTCGGGTTTCCTTACTCTGACGTCGAAGAGATGGGGGCTGCGTTTATTGTGGTGACTGACAATGATGAGTCTAAAGCAAAACAGTATGCCGCTGAACTGGAAGNTTATCTGTTTGAAAATCGTGAGGAGTTTCAGGCGGATCTGGAAAGTGTGGAGGCTACAGTTGCTAAGTGTTCCCAATTGGAAGGGCCAATCTGTTTACTTGATATGGGNGATAATACGGGCGGNGGTTCACCTGCTGATAGTACGATTTTGTTGNACGAATGCCAGAGGCAGGCACTGACGAACACTTTTGTTTGTCTCTATGACCCCGTGGTTGTCCGGGCATTGCAAGCCAACGACGTTGGGGAATTTGTGAACGTCAAGATAGGTGCCAAGACGGATCGTTTGCATGGTGAACCGTGGGAAGGCGAAGTCGAATTGTTAGGGAAATACGATGGTAAGTTCTTTGAGCCTCAACCACGCCATGGTGGAGCGACTGATTGTGATCAGGGCGATACGGTGGTTGTAAAGCATGACTCAGGTCTAACCATCATGGTGACTTCTAAACGCCAACCTCCCTTTAGTATTAAGCAGTTGACGACCTTTCATGTTGACCCGGCATCTTTCCATATTTTGATTACCAAAGGTGTGAATGCACCTATCGCCGCTTACCAGCCTGTTTGTCGTGAGATCATTCGGGCGAATACGGGAGGGGTGACCACTGCGGATATGGGGCAACTGGACTACAGGTACCGCCGCCGCCCTTTATACCCGTTTGAGGAGGTCCGGCAGGAGTAGCATCGTGGCTTGGTTCCCCAAAACAGTTATCGAGAGTGGTGAGGCTGGCCCTCACTTGGTTATCACAGCCGGCGTGCATGGCGACGAGTTTGAGCCAATGCAATGCATTCATGCGTTAATGGATCAGCTTCCCGGCCAATTAAAGAAGGGCCAGCTAACGCTTGTTCCATGCGTGAATATCGAGGCCTTCCTGCTAGGAGAGCGCACGGCATCCGATGATCTGGATCTGGCTCGAACCTGTCCGGGCGACCCCGCAGGCACCATGACGATGCAGGTTGCCCATGAATTGACTGAACTGATCAAGTCAGCAGACTATTACATTGATTTGCATACAGGCGGAACCAGATTTTCGGTATATCCATTGACAGGTTATCCACTTAATCCGGATGTCGAGGCTTTGGCAGGTTCCCGGAAAATGGCGAAGGCGTTTAATCTTCCTTTTATTTGGGGAACGGACTGGCGTCTTAAGGGACGAAGTATGTCGATTGCCTGTGAAAATAACATTCCAGCNATTTATGCAGAGTATGAAGGAGCAGCCGTTTGTTCGCCACAGGGAGTCATTGATTACGTCGATGGCTGTCTGAATGTTCTTGGNATGCTCGAAATGATCATTCGCGAACAACCTGAATCCCGGGTGCAAACGATTGTCGAGGATCCCAGCGAAGGTTCAGGTCATATGCAAATCTGTCACCCTGCTCCGTTTGATGGTTTGCTCACACCCAACTATAGTTTGGGAGACAAAGTGAATCAGGGTGANGTTCTAGGAACGGTTNGTACCNTNGACGGGNATCANTGTCAGGAACTAATCGCGGGGCAGAGNGGGACTCTCATTGTTCTGCATACGTTTTCGATGGTCCGTGAAGGCGATGCCACCTTTGTNATTGCCTAAGTGNTTAGGCAATGATGTCGTGAATGATTTCNCCGTGNACATCGGTGAGTCGCATATCGCGTCCGCTAAAGCGGAAGGTGAGCTGTTCATGNTCCATTCCCAGCATGGCCAGCATGGTGGCGTGTAAATCATGAATCATGACTTTGTTTTCNACCGCTTTGTACCCATATTCATCCGTGGCTCCGAAGATCGTTCCACCTTTAGTTCCGCCACCACACATCCAGATTGTAAACCCGAATGGATTATGGTCACGGCCATTGGAGCCCTGAGCAAATGGTGTGCGNCCGAATTCACCAGAACACACAATGAGCGTTTCTTTTAGCAANCCCAGACGATCAAGGTCTGTGATNAGTCCGGCAATAGGGATATCTACNCAGTCAGCGTTTTGTTGNTGTCCGTTCAAAAGATTGNCGTGTTGGTCCCAACGGTCATGNCCAACNNTGGGACAGGTNACTTCAATAAACCGGACACCCTCCTGGACAAGGCGTCGAGCCAACAGGAGTTGNCTAGCGTAGGTGGCAGTGCCTTTCGTGGTTAGATCCATCCCATATAATTTCAGTGTTTCNTCNGTCTCGTTATCAAAGTTAGTGATCCGTGGNACAAAGTCCTGCATACGGTAGGCGAGTTCATAATTCGCAATGGCGGATTCGATTTGGTCATCCTGGTGAACCCGGTCNGCTTCCCGACGATCCAATTTTTGTAACAGTGCCAGCTTATTGCGTTGAAGAGTATCGGAGGCTTCTTTTCTATTAACGTAAGCAACNGGNTGNTTGGAAGCGCCGAAGACNCTGCCCTGATAACTGGCTGGNAGNAAGCCACTNCCAAAATTATCCAGNCCNCCCGGAGGAGTTAGNCCACCGTTGAGAACAACGTAGGCTGGTAGGTTTTCACANTCACTTCCCAGTCCATATCCANCCCAGGCGCCCATGCTGGGCCTNCCCTGCACACCGATGCCNGTATGNAAAAAGTAATTGGCATTGGTGTGTTCTGANAAATTNGAGGTCATCGATCGGACGAAAGCCATCTTATCCACATGNTGAGCGATNTTNTTGAATAGGTCGCTGCNGGGAATCCCACTTTCACCGTANTTNTTGAACTTCCATGGGCTNGCTAACGTTTTACCGATGTTGTTGAATTGAGTCGGCTCGATATTCATACCAAACGGCTGTCCGTTTTCTTTAGCCAGTCGCGGTTTCGGGTCCCAGGTGTCGACTTGAGANGGTCCGCCATCNAGATAGAGGTAGATAACATGNTTGGCTTTGGCGGNGAAATGAGGTTCGCGAGGGAGGAATGGTTTTTTNCTGTCTCGGCGACCTTCCTCGACAGCCTTGCCATCCTTTGTTAGCAAATGTGTTAATGCCAGCGAGCCAAAACCCATCGCGCTTTGNCGCAACATATCACGACGTGAAACCGGTTGAGGTTGAAAATTTCTACAGTGAGCCATAAGACTATTTCAGTTTATTAATTGAGGTAGATAAATGGTTTCGTGTTGATGAGGACATGTGCCAAATCTGCCCACAGGCGTTCATCCGTTCCCAGANTTTCTTNGGGAATGTTGTACGCCTGCCCCTGGATTTGCATGAACTCAACGGCATCAGTGATTTCTTCTCGAGTGGGGACCCGGGCAAACGCTTCGAGGTACATTTGAAGAATCTTATCTTCCATGCTTTTGTCCGCTAGTTCAGCAATGCGTTTTCCCCAGAGTTTCGACTGTTCAATCACAAAGGGGTCATTCATCAGAATCAGAGCCTGACTGGGAACATTCGAAACATTTCGTCGTCCAACAGAGTTGAACGGGATTGGCATATCAAAGGCAAGCATCATGGGGCTGAGGAAGTTTCTTCGGATTCCTATATAGATACTTCGACGCCCTGCTCCGTCGAGAGGGCCTGAACCCGGTCGACCTCGTCCCGTCATAAATGGAGTAACAAATACAGGGANGCTAGGGCCAAACTGTCGTCGATCCAGTCTTCCCGAAATTGCCAGAATGTTGTCACGAATTGCTTCCCCTTCCAGCCGTCGGATGTTTTGTCGATAAAACAAATTATTATTAGGATCGCTGTCGTTGTAATNTGGATTCGGAGTACTATCCATTTGATAGGTGCTGCTAAGCATGATTTCTTTCAGCATCGCTTTGATCGACCAGTTGTGCTGATGGACAAATCTCAGTGCAAGATGGTCCAGTAGTTCGGGGTGCGAGGGTCTTGAGCCAAGGACTCCNAAGTTGTTGGTGGATGCCACGATACCTCGGCCAAACAAGTGATGCCACATNCGATTTACCATCACTCGGCTTGTCAGCGGATTGGTCGGTTCGATCAGGTCGTCTGCAAGTTGCAGTCGACCACTACCATGTGCTTTGACTGGCGAATCACCAATAATTGCTGTAAGTAGCTGACGCGGAGCTTCGTCACCGAGTACTTTGTGATTACCACGAATGAAAACGTTTTCATTTTCGCCGGAACCGTCCGCCATGACCAGGATCTGTTCAGCTCCGGGGATAGATTGTTCCAATTCCCGATACTGTTNCCATTGTTCCGTAACCGTTTCTTTCAGTGCTGCNGGGACGTCCACTAACTTGTGGCGGAATGCCCAGTTGATCAACCCGACTTGTTCCGCACTAAGNTGAGCTTCATGCCAGGCTTGCAATGTGATTTCCCATTGNTCCCCAAAGCTGGCTGCGAATGTCTGATGGTCAGCCACACGATCGTTAACGATATCAAGGATCAGGGTGTTGGGGATGTCCCGAGGGCTGCCGTCGCTGGTCTGACGAATATCTTCGATGCTGACACTACCATTACCAGTATCAAGAAATTCAATAAAGGCTTTATGTCCTTGATAGCGATGGACGTCCCCTTGTAATCTATGCCAACGTGAAAATACGTCACTATTGACACTCGTGGAGAACCCGCTAAACAGCAACCCGTTGTATCGATACATAAAGAAGCCATCGAGGATCATACGGGCTGTAACATCTTTTCCCTGCAGCTTCATTTGGAGAGCAGTATGACTCAATTCAAATGTTGGACTACGGAAAGATCCTGTCAGGCGATTTGAAAGCTGACCGGAGTGAATCGTTCCCGTTTTGAACAACTGTAGCGTTTCACCTCGCAGATCGAGCGTCCCGGATGGTGTTGGCTTGATAGGAAATGCTTCTCCCTCAGCAAACCACTCGGTGGTCCATTGTGTTAATCCGTCAAGTTGAGGGCTGCGAGCCAGCAATTCCGCTGCTTGTGTGAGTGCGTCAGAGCTACGTTGTGAGTCGGCCACGACCCGCTCTTTGACGGCCTCCGCTGGTAGATTCATGATGTTACGCCACACATGCAAAGGGTGCTTTACATCCTTCGTTTCATCAGCAGTTAGTGCGATGACCCAGTGAGCAAGTAAACCGGCATCCACGTTTAATTCTTTAGCGACAGTCTCTGAGGACCGTCCCTGTTGTGTGGCAGTCGGGTAATTACTAAATTCGATGTGATCTAATCCAATGTTTCCCCAACCTCCCTGTTGAGCATCGACAGCGATGATCTGCGCCATTTTCCCTCGATGCTCGGTGACATCCCAATGGATCGGTCGGAATAGATTCGTCGCGAACCCTGGCTGAGAAAAGATAACTTTTCCGTCAATCACAAGATTGATACATGTTTTGCCGGCATGGTTTCCACCACAGATCATGAAGTGAATAAATCGATGGTCGACCTTGAAGGGATGACTGATTAATTTGCCTTGATGAGCGTCACCTTTACCTGTATCCCCTCCTTCCCGAATGTTATGTGAATTAGCCCATCCTTTCCCGATGGCTTTTTGGTCACCTTGATAGTCACCCTGGGTCTCTTGGGTGATCGGCTGCTTACCGAAGGCTGTTCCTTCGGTCGTCCAGCCTTCAAAATCCCCATCTTCGAAGTCTTCAAAGAGAACGGCCTTGTCCTGATTCTCACCTTCTTTAGGCTGTCCGTAGATGACTTCCTTGGCAGCCATTAGATACTTAGCAAAATCCTGCCCGGAAAGCAGTGACTGTGGTGAGATGCCGGTAGCAACATCGGAGGAAAGTTTGGCCTGAGCATCCGCCATTTTTTCGATTAATGGCTTCATCACCGTTTCCGGATAAACGGCTCGGATGTCCCGGCGTGAACTTTGCATAAACCCTGTCAGGGCATAGTAGTCCTTTGTGCTAATCGCGTCGAATTTGTGATCGTGGCATCGAGCACAGCCAATGGTCATCCCCAGGAAAGCCTTACCCATGACGTCGATTTGATTGTCGATGCGATCAGCTTCATCTTGTCTGACATCAACAGGGGCATGGACAGCCTCCCCGAGCCACCAGAATCCGGTTCCGCGCACGGAATCATTGAATCCTTTCTCATTCAATCGTGGTTCGGTCAGTAAGTCACCAGCGATATGTTCTCTTATAAATTGATCGTAGGGTACATCGGCATTGTAAGCTCGAATTAAGTAGTCACGATATTGGTGGGCGTGCGGGACGCCATAATCAAATTCATGCCCATAGGATTCTCCATAGCGGACGACGTCCATCCAGTGTCTTGCCCATCGCTCACCAAAGTGCGGCGATTCGAGTAATTCGTCAATAACTTTTTCAAATGCGGTTTGGGTTGCTGCTGGATTATCAATAAACGCATTCACTTGAGCAGGACTGGGAGGTAAACCGACTAAATCAAAATAAGCTCTGCGTATGAGTGCTGATCTTGCGGCAGAGGGATTAGGTGAAAGGTTTGCCTTTTCAATTTTTTGGAGAATAAAGTTGTCCAGACTTCGACGGGTCCAGTCCTGATCTTTTACCTTAGGCGTTCGATGATCAACCGGCTTCTCCCAAACCCAGTGATCTCTCAGGCGTTGCACTAAGTCGAATTTTTCACCAGCATTCACATTGGCAATGGCTTCCTCAGGCCAGGCAGCACCCTCGCTAATCCACTTAGCGAATTTTGAAACGTCTTCTTTGGGCAAGCGATATTTAGGCGGCATTTGATAAATGTCACCATAATTTACAGCATCCAGGAAAAGGCTCTTCACGTTACCCGGTTCAACAGCCGGTCCGGTGTCACCTCCTTTAAGAAGTAGCGAGCGGGCATCGACGCGCAGTCCCCCTTTGATTTCCTCGGACTTGCTACTATGGCACTCATAACAGTGCTTTACCAAAAGTGGACGAATTTCGGCTTCAAAGTATTCCAGCTGAGCTGTTGAGAATTCTAATTCGTCCTGTTGCGCATTGAGCCAGCCGGATGGAATGAAGAAAGAAAGAGCGATAAATAGAGTTGCGTGTTTCATGAGTCCTGAACAGACCTTGATTTGTATTTGGGTGCCATGGCGTATGTGAAATCCACTGTCCCTAATTATATCAAACTGATTTGCTTTCATAATCTCGAATGAGAAACTGCTACACTAGAAAACAGTCGTCCCTGAATATTCCCGTAAAGATAGCAATATGGTAACGCGTTTTAGCTCCACAGTTTTAGCATTTTTAATTTTACAAACATCGTTATTCGCCGCGGATCAGCCGGATTATGTGTTCTTGATGATTGGCCAATCTAATATGGCTGGTAGAGCGAAGATGCTGGACGAAGATAAAAAACCCTTGGCAGGGGTTCAGTTGTTAAATGCGGATTCGAAATGGGAACAAGCTGTTAATCCGCTCAATCGTTTTTCGTCGCGAAGAAAAGATATCTCAATGCAACGCATGGGCCCGAGCGCGGGTTTTGGGCCGGCCGTGGCAACTCATTTCAATGAGAAGTCAGTGGGCCTTATTGTAAACGCGCGAGGTGGTACTTCCGTCAAGCAGTGGCAGCCCGATCAGCCACTGTTTTTAACGTCGATTCAACGATGGAAAGAAGTCGGTAGTCCGAAGTTGGCAGCGGTGATTTGGCATCAGGGAGAATCAGATGCGACCGATCCGGATTATCTGAATCGACTAACGGTTGTGGTCAATGCACTGCGTGACAAAACCGGGCAGCCGAATTTGTTGTTCATTGCCGGAGAAGTTTATGGAAATAAGCCGGTCAACGAAAAGATTCGCATGATGAGCCAGTCGATTCCCAATACGGCCTCGGTTTCGGCGAAAGATCTTACCGTGTTCGATGGTGTTCATTTTGATCGCAAGAGCATTCTTGAATTAGGACGTCGCTACGCTCAGAAATACATTGAGCTAACGAAAGAAGACTAAATTACTCTTTAAGCGATGACTTGGTGGACCAGCTGGCCCCCCACGTCCGTCAGTCGGAAATCTCGTCCCTGAAAACGATAAGTTAGCTTCTCGTGATCCAGCCCCAGTANATGNAGAATGGTTGCNTGAAGATCATGCACGTGCACCTGTTGTTCGACNCTATAGTAACCAAGCTCATCNGTTTTNCCGACNGTAACGCCTCCTTTGATTCCACCGCCGCATAACCACATGGAATAGGCTTCGATGTGNTGGTCCCGTCCCAGCATATCACGAGGCTCACCTTGTGGTGTACGACCAAACTCTCCACCCCAAACGATAATCGTATCTTCTAATAATCCTCGCGCTTCAAGATCCTTGATCAGAGCNGCAGCGGGTTGATCNACTTCNTCNCATCGAGCGTCCAAAGCTTCATTCAGGTTGGTACCGGCATTTCCATGATGATCCCAGTCCGTGTGGTAAAGTTGTACGAATCGCGTGCCACGTTCGACCAGACGTCGGGCCAGAAGACAGTTACGACCGAATGANGGTTTACCAGTATCCTGGATGCCATACAAATCCAAGGTATCCTGCGTCTCTTTGGATAAATCCATCAGTTCCGGAGCGCTGGATTGCATGCGATATGCCATTTCGTAAGTCGCGATTCGAGTGGCAATCTCCGGGTCACCAATTTGTTCTAGTCGGGCGGAGTTAAGTTCCTTAAGAGCGTTGACGAAGTCGCCCTGCCCTTGTGGACTAATTCCTTTGGGAGTGGCAAGATTCAGGATTGGATCGGCACCGTTGAGAAAAGGAACACCTTGATAGGTAGTCGGCAGGAAACCGCTACCCCAAAGAGGTGTTCCGCCACGGGGTCCTCGTGGCCCTGAGTGCATCACGACAAACCCTGGCAGGTCATTCGATTCACTACCGATTCCATAGGTGACCCAGGCGCCCATGCTTGGCCGCCCGAACCGCTGGAATCCGGTATTCATGAACAGCTTGGCAGGGCCATGATTGAAGACGTCTGTCTTCATGGATCGTATGATGGCGATTTTGTCCGCCAGTTCACCTAAATGGGGAAGTAGTTCGGACATTTCCTGCCCGCTGTCACCCCACTTTTGAAATTTTCGCTTTGTTCCTAACAACTGAGCGTCTTTTTTTAGGAAGGCGAAGTTTTTTCCTTCCACGTAAGACTCAGGGATGACCTCCCCATCCATTTCCTGAAGCTTTGGCTTGTAGTCGAAGAGTTCCAGTTGGCTGGGGCCACCTGCCATAAACAGGTAAATCACTCGTTTGGCTTTACCATCAAAATGTGGATCTTGTGGCGCAAGTGGGTTTGTATTTCGATCGGCCTGATCAGCAGCGTTTAACTCCCCACCCGCCAGGAGTGAAGCCAGCCCCAGTGACCCAATACTTAATCCTGTATTGGAAAAAAAGTGGCGACGTGTTTGTTCGCGAACGATAAGTTGTTCAAGTGACATGTCTTAATCCCGAGTAATNAACTCGTCGAGGTTTAGTAAAACGCGCGACAATGCTGTCCATGCAGCAGCATCACTGGTTGCCAGGTCAGTNGGNAGATGNCCGGGAGCGGCGGCATTCGCGTCTTCCGGATGTTCGGCATACCATGTTTTCTGTTGATCCAGAAATTGCTGAAGCCGAACCTGCTCAAATTGAGTAGGCATTCGAGTTAAAACTCGTTGAAATGCCAGATTGATTTTTTCAGACTCACTTGAATCTTCTGACTTAAGGACTTGTTCGGCTAGCATCTGAGCAAATTCGAAGAATGCTCTGTCATTGGCTAACGTCAGCGCCTGCAGCGGTGTATTACTTCGTGANCGGCGAGTACAGGTTGTATTTGCTTCCGGGGCATCAAATGTTGGCATGAGCGGATATGGGCTAGTACGCCAGAAATAGGTGTACATTGCCCGACGGAAACGGTCATCCCCTTTACTTTCCGGCCAGGCTTTCTTTTGTTGCGTAAGAATGTAAATCCCTTCAGGTTGTGGAGGATAAACGCCCTTCCCCCCGAGTTTTGTTGAGAGGATACCAGCAGCCTGAATGCTGCAGTCACGAATTGCTTCAGCTTCCAGACGAATACGTGACTGACGAGCAAGTAGTCGGTTGTCAGGGTCTTGTTCAAGNAATTCAACAGTCATATTGGATGACTGTTGATAGGTGGCAGAAGTCAGTACCAGTCGATGAAAAGCTTTCATACTCCAGTCTGAATCCCGGAATTCCGAGGCCAGCCAATCTAAAAGTTCAGGATGTTCTGGTAACTCTCCCTGTATCCCGAAGTCATTCTCCGTTCGTACGATTCCTAATCCGAACAAGCGTTGCCAGAATCGATTGACTGTGACACGAGCGGTGAGAGGATTTTCNTCACTCATGAGCCAGTGCGAGAAATCTAATCGTGTGACATAGCTGTTTTGTGTGGAAATAGGAGGAAGTACTTCAGGCACATCGGTTTTTACTTCAGCACCCTGGCGGAGGAAGTCGCCACGAATCTGAATGTGTGTGGTGCGGGGCGTATTTAACTCTGCGATCACCATCGTTGTGGGAATAGCTTTTTCTAACGCTGATAGTTGAGACTTAAGTGAGTCGACTTTTGATACCAGCTCTTTTCGTGTGAGATCGGTCTGTTTATAGGCTTCGACGATCTGAATGTCTTCTTCTTTCGTTCGTTCTTTTTTCTTTAAGAGAGCAACAATACTGGCGGGGGTGTCCAGTAAGGCGGGATCTTCATTGGTGACAGAGAGGCTAAAACAGCCGACGAGATAATTAGGGGCTGTGTTGTTATGAAACATCGTGACTGTCAGTCGAGCTTTGCCGTTCACTTCGACAGCTTTGACGGGCATAAAGATGGCCTGACGATCCACGTTGAGTGAACCGGATTTTACATTAATGGCCCAACCAGTGTTGTTCTTTCCGTCAATCGAATGGTAGACCGGATAGCCTCCCTGAGAATGATCGGCAATGGCCCTTCCTAATTCGACTTCCACCTTGTCTCCACCTTCCGGTGTGATAAACGCGTTGAATTCACTAAGGACAAAATTGCCGTTTCCTGCCCGACCCGGCCCGGATTCAGGCAGACTGTCGTGCGTATTTGCTTCCAGTCGAATCGCCGTCAGCTGATCGACGTCGATATCATAATGAACGAGATAAGTGTCATTGGCCGGTACGCTAAAGTCGACTAGTAACTGGTCTTCTTCGATCTTATTGAGAACGGCNCCCTTGTCCGTTGTCCAGTCGATCGGAACCTGACGTTTCCAGTCGACCTCTTCGGCGGCTAGTATTTTGGCTTTCCAATCGTCGAAGCCCGCCATAAATGCTTTGTCGTGTTCGGTGAGTGGTACTTCGGCTGCCTTGAGATCTGCTTGCAGTTGCTTTCGTTGTGCTAGTTGTTTATCCGAAGGGACACTGATTTTAGGACCGGAGCCACTAGCATCATTATTGTCGGAGGTATTGTTGAAGATAGCGTAGAGTTGATAGAAGTCACGTTGTGAAATTGGGTCGTATTTATGTTGGTGGCATTGAGCACAGCCGACCGTTAATCCCAGATAGATAGCACCGGTGGTATTAACCCGATCCACCACAGCCTCCACTCGGAATTGTTCGTCGCTTGTCCCGCCTTCCTGATTAATAAGCGTATTACGGTGAAATCCGGTTGCAATCAATTGAGAGGTCGTATGTTCTTTCATTAAATCACCGGCCATCTGTTCATGGGTGAATTGATCAAACGGCATATCTGCGTTTAAGGCATTAATAACCCAGTCGCGATACTTCCAGATCTCACGTGGACCGTCGATAGTAAACCCATTCGAGTCAGCATAGCGGGCGAGGTCCAGCCAGTGCCGACCCCAACGTTCACCGTACCTGGGCGATGATAAAACCAGCTCAACCATTTGCTCGTACGCATCGGGGGTCTNGNTNTTTACGAACCAATCGATTTGCTCCGGAGTCGGGGGGATGCCGAGTATGTCGAGGTAAACACGTCTTATCAAAGTCTCTTTGCCAGCTTGCTTGGAAGGCGACAGCCCTTCCTTGCGAAGACGTTGTAAGACGAAAGAATCAATCCCGTTCTTTCCCCAGTTGTCATNGGTATGATGTGGTACGTCCGGACGAACGATAGGCTGGAATGCCCAGTGACTGCTTTGGCGGCGGGTAATAGTGGTTGATGCTTCTTCCTCAGATAATTTGGCACCCTGAGCAATCCAATCTCGGATCAATTTGATCTGCGTTTCCGTTAAAGGATCTGCTTCGAGAGGCATTTGAGGAATCTCTCCCTCGCCTTGCAGGACTTTCAGTATGAGGCTTTCTTCAGGTTTGCCCGCAACGACGGAGACACCCCGGTCGCCACCCCGTACAACCAGCCCACCGCTATCAACACGAAAGCCACCTTCTTGCAGATCCATGCCATGGCAATCCGCGCAGTGCTGGCTTAAGAGCGGTTTGATTTGGCGGGTATAGTCAATTTCCTGACCCTGTGCAAAAGCAGGGGCAAGCATGAGTATCCATGCCAAACTAAGCAATGAATATCGCAACATAGGTTGTTTTTCTCCCGTAAAGCTACCGTCTTCAGTATAGCTGAAATCTGCCNGAGCTTCCCGTTCAATAGCGAACTGGCCTTACCTGGAAGCGTTCTTGTTTCTTACAATTTGCACCACAGGTTGGANCCTGTTTTTCAGGCGTCAAAAATGCTGTTGGTTCGTGACTCTCTAGGAGCTCTCACCGGTGAAGAAAACGACTATTTACATCCTGTTTTTACTAGCTTTAGTTNTTGCTGGTTGTTCTGTGGAAAAGGCGATGCAGGCGCCGGATAAGAAGAATCTTAATATCTTTCNNGCTGGCACAGCTCGTTTGCAGNTGATCGCTGAAGTAGGGACACCTGTGACGACGGAATATAGAAATGGTCAGCGAGTGGATATCTTTATGTTTAAGCAGGGGATGCATAAAGAGCTGAATTATTTACGTGCCGCTGGGTACGGGGCNGCCTTCGTACTGACTGGTGGNATCTCAGAAGTGTTAACCTATCCCGTGGAGTCGGAAGCTAATTTCCCAACGATAGCAGCTCAGGTTACTTACGATGCAAACGACTCGGTCGTTTCACTAGAATTACTCAAAGATGGCATGCTAATGAAGACCGACGGGCCGAAAAGNCCGAGTGTCCAGGAGNCACCTGCAGCCTCGATTGCCTCGCCCCAACAANAGCAGGATACTCAGCTTCAGTAGTAGCTGTTCACGCATCTATTTCTGTCTCTGTTCTGAAGGGAGAAATAGTTGGCGACAAAGACTTGCTGAAATGCTGATTGCCTGGCAGTCTAATCCAGCATGCCTTCGACGGAGATGCTGTAGATATCTCTTTTTCCTTTCACNGTACCCACGTAAACAATCCGTTTACCATCCGGATGCCAACAGGCAAAATCATCTTTTCCAGAGTTACTCGTCACCTGCTTTTGGTTCGACCCATCAGCATTCATGATAAAAATCTCGTAGTTCCCCTGGCGGAGACTCGTATAGACTATTTTTGAACCATCCGGTGAGAATGATGGACGAGTGTCGATGCCTGAATGATCCGTAAGCTGGAATATCCCTGTGCCATNGGCGGACATGCGGAAGATGTCAAAGTTACCACTACGTGTCGAGGTAAAAGTAAGGACGTTTCCGGTTGGAGAATACCTGGGATAAGCGTCGATGAAGTCACTCTTCGTAAGTTCGGTCTTATTCTGCAGTTTGTTATCCGTTTGCCAGAGCTGTTGCGAGCCATTCATTTCCGGGAACGAGTAAACNACGTTTTGCCCGTCGGGGCTGATCGTTAACGCTCGAACACAAGCAAAACCACCACCTGGATTCAGGCTATAGACTTCACCGTTTTCGACGTCCTGTACTTGAAGGCTCGTGTGAAGATTGCCGTCATTACGAATATAAGCGTAATGCTTCATGTCCTTCGCGAAATCGATATAGATTTCATTCGTATTTGCGCTGGTATGAAAATCTTCGACGTTTCCAGACTCGAGATTTAGCCGCTGAAGTTTAATCAGTTGCGGAGTCTTCAGGACGGAGTAAATAAGTTCTTGGGTGTCATGAGTGAAACAGAGGTCCTGTTTCATTTTGCCATCGGTAGTGAGCCGCACTGGCTCGGCAGCATGAGAAAACTGATTTAAACCGGAGATCAGCAATGCTGCTAGTAGTAANGATAAACGGCANGCATNGTTTTGCTTAGAAGAGTTCACGAATGAATTCTCCTTCCGGGAGTACATTTAATTCAGCTCGGGCAATACTGTCGATTCCCATACAGTCGAGCATGGTTACACCGACGCCGGTAGGTTCGATCCCGCGTGTAACCGGACGTTCACCTTTNGCGTCACTCGCACCAATGACCTGCCCTGTCTTTACTCCGGCNCCGGCCCAAATTGAGAAGTAGTTGTGTTGCCAGTGATCNCGCGCGGCTCGGTTATTGATTCGTGGTGTTCTTCCAAATTCNCCCATGCAAACGACGAGTGTGGAGTCCATTAATCCCCGATCATACATATCGTCTAAGAATGCAGAGAATGCTGTATCNAGAACCGGGCAGTGNCGATTTGGTAGTAGGTCGAAGTTTTTAACATGGGTGTCCCAGCCAAAGTCTGTGTTGGGGCTAAATGCTTCGACGAATTCACTCCAACTTACATTTACAAACGGGACTTCAGCTTCGACCAGACGACGNGCGAGCAATAAACTTTGTCCGAAGGAAGACTGGCCGTAGTTTTCCCNAAGTTCAGTGGGTTCTTTGGCTAGGTCAAGTGATTCAAGAGCATGTTTGTTNGTTAACAGGGTGAANGCTTGTTTGGATTTGCTATCCCANGCGTCNAANGTGTCTGCNGTCACNTTGCGTTTGATTTTGTCGAGTTGATCNTGCAGATTTCGGCGATGGGCAATTCGGTTAGGGGTGACACCATCGACAAGTTTGAGGGCTGGAATATTGATGCTGCCTAATTCGTCGCACTGAATAAGGAANGGGTCATAGGCTTTCCCCCAATCACCACCTCCGTACCCGTCAATTGTTTTAACAACNTCNCGAGGAATGCCACGNGATAGCATGACATAAGGTGGTAACCCTGCTCCCGCTCCGTGGTGCCGCGATACGATAGATCCCCAACTGGGTTGGATCGTGATGCCTCGACCCTCGCGGTGCCCCGTATAACCGAATGTACCGGCCCCCGGGTGTCCGCCGTCATGAGTGATATTACTTCGGATCAAGGCAAATTTATCTGTCCTGGCNGCTAACTGTGGAACCAGTTCCGTAAATCGAACGCCAGGCAGAGTTGTCGGAATGGTACCGAAAGGGCCGCGGTAATTAAGCGGAGCATCGGGCTTAGGATCGAAGGTGTCTAGGTGACTGGGAGCTCCCCATAACCACACAAAAACGACCGTCTTGGCACGNGNTTGTGCNGCCGCCTGNGCAATNTGCTCNCCGGTCAGCATTGCTGTCAGTGGTAANGCCGCACCNGCCTGTACAAAGGCTCGCCGGGAAATACCATCGCAACTTCGACTTTTGAATTCACCTAGTCTTAACATTACAGTTTAAATTCCAGATATGAATTAGTTGTTTCAACCTTTTAATTATAAAAGGCATTGCACCGGACTGCATGCCTTAAGTCTTCATCCGATATTTTTAATTATTGGTTAGAACGACTTCATCCCCCAGGCTGATATTTCCACCCCTGCTGCTNTNAGCCAGCGTGGTGTTGGTGGCTAGACGATAATAGTGATCAAATCGGTCAGAATCACTCCATTCCGGAAGGAGTTTCTTCCGGTTTTCAGCGATCGTATCCGCAAATCCAGTTGTGACGGTGCCAGTTTGGGGACAACGAGTTGGAACGACGCATCGTTGACAGGGGGCGGTTCCAATAAACTGAGCCGTACCAATATGAAATGGGATTTTATTANTAAATAATCGATCCTCCCAAAAGGCAGGNACGCCGGATANTTCGATGTTTGGTCTAAGTCGTTGGCGAATATCGTGGAGGGTGAGGTCCTTAAACCAGGAAGCCACTAGTTCCAGAGTTGCTTCGCTAATAATAGTGGGACCGTTCGCTTCGCGGTCATCGGGGAGCCCTGAAACTGAATTGTGCTCGAGCGATGCTACATTGGGTTGGAACTGTTGAACCCATTCAACCAGCCTTTGATGGTCTGTCCTTAAGTCGAAGAATTCCATAGCAGACTCGGCTGGTCGGGTAATCACCATACTGTACCAATCCTTATGGAATTGGCTTTCGAACTGATGGATATCGGCGTAATTTTTAGCGTTAAAGTATTTCCCATCTTTATCCACTAATGCCAGTTGCCTGTCGTGTTCCAGGGCACCGGAAGCAAGTACATCACTGAATTCTAAATCGATACCATCAAATGACTTTAATGGGTAAACGGTGATCTTCCCAACAAGAGGAACCATTACTTAACAGCCTCCGTCTCCACCGTTTCACGAAGTTGGTTGAGGTCGGCCTGTAGCTGATTCTCTGCATCGTCCGTTAAAAAGGGTGCCATCAATCGTCCAACCCCACTATAGAAACAGATGACTTCCTGTCGAACGATACTGTGATCACCAACTGCTTTTAGATCCCATGTCGTTTGTGTTTTAAAAACCTTTGATTCTGAAGAGGTTCTCAGGTGGGTGCTGGGTAAAATAGCTTCGATCGTAATGGGAATTCGATGGTCTTTTTCACCGCCATCGAGAATCAGGGTTGCGGTATGCCCTGGTTGATTGAATTCATTATCTCTGAGTGAAACGGATTTTAAACTAGTTTGCCACACAGTAACCTTCTCAGAAGCATACAAGTAGGGAAAGATGTTATCAGCGGTCGAATTAATCTTCACTTCAGCGTGGTAAACATATCGCTGGCTACCCACAAACATCAGAACTGAGAAGGGTAGTGCGATTAACACAAACAACCAAAATATGATTTTGAATAGTTTGCGTTTAATAAGTTCCAGCATTTAATAATTACCTGCTGCGCCATTGACGCTTGCCTATACCACCGCGAATCTTTCCGCTCTGATGCTCCTCAGCCGTTTGTCCAAGAACAACATCGAACTCTGCTTCGAGTTCTTTCAGTGGTGATCCTTTGATAGGGTTGAACGCTGCTACTAAGCTGTTGCGTGCTTTATCATCCTTAAGATTGCGCCAAACTCCGTCACGCTGATTAAGAGGGGAGCCTTTAATCAGTATTTGAGACGTAAAAACGCGATGACCATTAAGGCTTACAGCGATGTGGATGTGAGGAGTACGTCCCGGGTAAGGGACGGGTTTGATCGTTCGGAAGTAGTAGTTCCCTTTCGAGTCGGTAAGAAAGCGGCCGTAACCCTGGAAATTGGAATCACGTTTGTCGGCATTGCCGGTCCCGGCGTGTAAATAGGCTCCATTGTTATCGCACTGCCAGATTTCCACGAATGCGTTTCGCACGGGACTTCCAAGAGGAGATAGGATTTTACCATTCAGGTGCGTGATCTGGCCGACTCCGGGAGTGATTGAGTCATTGATGAGCAAAAGGTCGTTGTCCGTATCCAGTGGAAGCTTATCAGGATAAAACGGTCCCTCAGTAGATTCAGCTGTTTTCACTAATTCTTCAGCATAAAGTCCTGGTGTCGTCATGGCTGCAGCCATAAATGCTGAGCCATGGATGAGTTTACGGCGATTGAGCATGATCAAAGTCCTTTGTGGGAGAGCTTTACTTCTTACATGCAAATTGTAGTAACCAGACGGTGCGCATGACTACCGCAGATGTTTAGAAAAATGATATATTTTAACTCTGTTGTAGATGATCGACTGGGTAGCAAAATGGAAGTAGTCCGGGATGGCGAAACGTACCACTGAGGGAAACTCATTTAAGGGCTTTCGAAAAATGACCCCGGGGAAACAGGAAAGTGTGATTTACTCCATGATAAAAGAACACGCTAATTCAAGTGTTGCCACAAAAATATTACTTGGGATAGTTATCGTTGGTCTATTAACAGCGATGGTTTCCTTGTTGTTGCGATAGCTATCTATCTTCCTATACTTTTTAAGTAGAACGTCTTAACGGTAGTTCACGCTTAAACTGAAGAATGGCATGAAGGACTTGACCACTCATTATTCAGTGGTTTAAAAAGAATAGACAATTACCTTTCCCAGGAATAATAAAAAACACCAGGCGATTACTAACGAGGAATAATAGCATGGGACTTACCTTAGCTCAGGCAAAAAAATTGGCGGCGAAAGCTCAGAAGGAAAAAGAACTTGCGGAAAAAAAAGCATTAGAGGCGGAGGCCCTCGTTGCACAAGCTATTTCGGATGCAAG
This sequence comes from Planctomycetaceae bacterium, assembly GCA_002705165.1. Classification (GTDB taxonomy): domain Bacteria; phylum Planctomycetota; class Planctomycetia; order Pirellulales; family Pirellulaceae; genus UBA721. Next base: position 20,759 of record PAJC01000041.1, read on the forward strand.
TAGAGACGCTATTCTTGACTCTCTTAAAAAAATGAATGAGTTTGCAGGGCAAGTCGGTACGCTAGACAACGAACTGCAAAAAGAAATAAAAACAAAACTGCGTTCTATCGTAAAAAAAACATTTGGTCCTAAGTTCCGGATTACGAAAGTTGTAAAGGTTGGCAATAAACAATCTGTTAACTTTACAACGGAGGAAATCGTGACTGTTCTTAAGAAGGCAAAAGCATTTGACGAGTCTAGTGGACTGCTTAAAAAAGAAATTGAAGCTATTCATGGAACAAATACAATCAATAAAAAAGATTGCATTTTTGATTCAAATGCATGGTCTAAACGAGATAGGAAAAAAATAAAAGACAACGGTAACAAGAAAAAGATGGTCTACTGGGTCCAAAAATAAAAATAGCGCCGGCTAAAATAATCGTTGTTGTCCCGTGGAAGACGTAGGCGGTAAAAAAGAGGTGCAATTGAGGCTTGGAAATGTTTCGAGGTAACCGAGCTGTTTGCGAAATAAATNAAATGNCTGATTGATCTGGTTGCCAATGATTCCNGTGCCAGACANNCGCTCTCCGAACGCGACTGAATTNAGTTTNCCNCCNCGNACCTGNCGAAGTCTGGAAAGTACACGTTCTTCCTGCAAAGGAAAATGTTGGTGCAGCCAGTCCAGAAAAATTGGTTCGACAGACAGCGGAAGTCGGAGCATGTTGCGTGCTGCGAAGGTCGCGCCGGCATCTCGGGCNGCCTTTAAGGTTTCAGGGATTCCGCTATCGGTGAGACCCGGAATAATCGGTGCCACTANGATGCCAGTGGGAATCCCNGCAGTACTCAGTGCTCGAATGGCTCNCAGCCTTGCTTGAGGTGTACTTGTACGCGGCTCCATTNTTCTTGCGATATTCGCGTCCAGGCTGGCTAGTGAAATAACCGGTAGGATCAGCTGNTGCTTAGCCATTTCATNCAGAATGTCGATATCGCGGGTGATCAGAGCATTTTTGGTGATGATGCGAATCGGTTGTCGGGCTTCCAGAGCGATCTCGAGGAGTTGTCGCGTTAGTTTCAGTTTTTTTTCGATGGGTTGATAGCAATCGGTAACGCCACTGAGCATGACNGGCTCACATTGGTAATTCCGGCGGTTGAGCCAGTCACGGAAGAGANCCGGAGCATTGCGTTTAACAATAATTCGTGATTCAAAATCTAATCCTGCATCGAGTCCAAGATATTCATGGGTTGGCCTGGCGTAGCAGTAGCTACATCCGTGGATGCATCCTCGGTAGGGGTTCAAACTATAGCGAAAAGGAAGGTCCGGGCTGTTATTCTCGGAGACGACCGATTTCGAGGCATCGTCATAGTATTCAGTGTTTAGTGCTGTCTGATCTTGTTCCTCTCCTGGCAGCTGTTCGTAATCCTGTATTACATGTAGTGTTTCAAAACGATTCTCCGGACGTATTCCGGCACCGCGTCCACGATGCCGTTCTGCGAATGGTTCATCCTGAGAATTGCTCATTTCGTAATAGTCACNCGAAATTCAAATGAGGTGAGGGGGTACTGACTAACCTGCTTATTATCGTATTCCAGAATAGAGCTTTCCACACGTTGGCTGAACACAAGCTTACCAAGTTTCTCGGCTACTATATAAATGACGTTAGTTTCGTATAATGAAAATCTAAAATTCGGGCTGGTTCAAGGTGGACAGACCGGCAAATCGATTTAAGGAGAAATCAAGTGACCGAAGCCAATGAACCACTGGTAGGCATCATCATGGGGAGCAAGTCTGACTTGCCGACGATGGAGAATGCTCGTGAAATTCTCAATCAATTCGGTGTTGCTCATGAATGTCGGGTTGTCTCTGCTCACAGAACACCTGAGTGGCTTGTGGAGTATGCAAAAACAGCGGAGACGCGAGGCCTNAAGGTCATTATTGCGGGCGCTGGTGGAGCGGCTCACTTACCTGGGATGGTTGCGTCACTAACGACATTGCCGGTCTTAGGTGTGCCAGTAAAATCTCGCGCATTATCCGGTTTGGACTCACTTTTGTCGATCGTTCAGATGCCTGGCGGGGTTCCTGTTGGGACCTTGGCTATTGGAGATTCAGGCGCGAAGAATGCAGCTTTATTAGCCATCCGCGTGCTGGCGAACGAATGTTCAGAGTTGCGTACTAAGTTACAGCAATTCTCTGAGGAACAAACCGCGAAAGTCATGGAGGATTCCGTACTATGAGCCGAGCTATTTTGCCTGGCGCAACCATCGGTATGTTAGGNAGTGGGCAGCTGGGAAGGATGTTCGCGATAGCCGCCCGCAGACTGGGATATCGAATCCACGTATTTTCTCCGGACAGCGATTCGCCGACTGGTCATGTTGCTGACCTTGAGGTCCAAGCGAATTATGACGATTTAGATGCGGTGGCCGAGTTTGCTCAGAATGTCGAGGTCGTATCCTTTGAGTTTGAAAACGTGCATGCCGCAACGATTGACGCGGTAGAACGTTACGCTCCGGTGCATCCGTCTGGTCGAGTCTTATATACAGCACANCAGCGAATTCGCGAAAAGACATTCCTGCGTAACGCCGGTATTCCCGTGACACCTTTTCGTGAAATCTATACCCAAGCTGAGATTGATCAGGTGACGGAGGAAGATGTTCCGGCAGTCCTTAAAACAGCGGCTTGGGGATACGATGGGAAAGGGCAGGTAAAGGTCGAGACACTTAATGAGTTGCAAGCAGCCTGGGATGAGATTGATAATGCAGAAGCGGTACTCGAACGCTTCGTAAGTTTTGACTGTGAATTATCAGTTGTTGCCGCGCGTACTCACGATGGANCGATGGCTTTCTATGGTCCGATGGAAAACCGGCACCATAATCATATTCTCGATGTCTCGGTTACACCTCTGGACATATCTCCGGCAATTGCGGAAGAAGCTAAAGAGATTGCCAGGACAATCCTTACCGAGTTAGAGGTTGTTGGTGTCCTGTGTGTTGAGTTCTTTCTGACGACCGAAGGAAAATTGTTAGTCAATGAATTGGCACCGCGACCGCATAATTCAGGGCACCTGACGGTGGATGCTCATTTGTCGTGCCAGTTTGAACAGCAAGTGCGGACTGTTTGTGGGCTACCTTTGGGGTCAGCGGAACAAAAACGCCCGGCAGCCATGGTGAATTTACTGGGAGACCTGTGGCAGGATGGTGAGCCAANCTGGAGGAATGCTTTAGCCGAACCCAATCTCAAGATGCACTTGTATGGAAAGCGAGAAGCTCGGGTNGGCCGAAAGATGGGGCATATGACGGTGTTGGCAGATACACCACAAGAAGCGGTGGAACGCGCGTTGGCCGCTCGTCAATCCTTAACCAATCGTGGGTAATTCAGANGTTTACTATTTGGTCTGANTGCCCATGGAGCAAAATATCCAAGGCATTTTTGACACTGTTTCGACGAAGTTCAATCAAAGATTCCACCGAAACAAATGCTGCGTGAGGCGTGACAATGACACGTGGATCGTTATAGGGAGCAGTATTGAGATCCGGTGGTTCCGGATCCTGAACATCGAGTGCAGCTCCGGCAAGTTCACCGGCTTTTAATGCCGTTGCTAACGCAGTGGGGTCGACGAGTCCACCCCGGGCGGTATTCACCAGATAGGCCGTGGATNTCATGNTCTGAAATTGTTCTGCACCGATCATATGATGGTTAGTATCTGTTAGCGGAAGATGAAGCGTGATAAAGTCACTTTGTGAGATCAAATCCTCGAACGGTACTAACTCGACCCCCTCAACAGTTTTTGTCATGTCCTGACGAAANCCAAGAACGCGGAAGCTCAGGGCATTTGCTAACTCAGCAACCCGTTTGCCGATATTNCCCAGACCAATGATACCAATGGTCTGTCCTTTGAGACGACGAAGGGGTGGAGTGACTTCCCTATCATACATTCCCGCCTTACTGTTCAGGTTGTATGTGTTGATGTGTCGACCAAGCGAGTAGACGGAAGCGAGCGTATGTTCGGCAACTTCCTGAAGACAGTAATCCGGAACATTGGTGACGGGAATACTCTGACTAGTGCAATAATCAACGTCGATATTATCGAGGCCGATACCCATACGACTTACCACTTTACATTTTCCACTAGCCGCAATGACCGCTTCGGTGATATCGGCCCAGCAAGTAATGATGCCGTCACAGTCGTTTGCCAGAATACTTAACGATTCTTCGGATGAATCTGAGGCAATAACTAATTCAACTCCAGCCTCATCGCAGAGCTGTTGTTCAATGATGGTGTCTGGCCAGGCGACATCAGAAAGTAGTAGCTTCAAGCTGCTCATTAGACTACTCCATCCCGATTCCCGTGGCCCTCATAATGATCACGCCGATCGCGATGACAGAGCCTACCCCACATAATACCCCGATGATTAGAATCCAGGGTACTCCGGCGTTTCCGCGCCGGCTACGGGCGCGACGCGTTACCGATTTGGCATTTGGATGAGCGACGCTCGGGAGGTGAGCTGTGGGATTATCTACTCGTACGGGAATTGCCGTTTCGCCGGCGGCAGGATTTAAAGTCTGTGCACTCCGACCGACGGGAATAGCCGACGGACTGGCCATGGGTGCCATCCCTGGATGAGCGGTGGGCCTGACTGGAATAGCTTGCTCGGCAATGGGAGCAGTTACCGGCTTTTGGGCTCGTAGCTTTGCTTCGTAAGCCGCTCGACTATCCGCCTTTAGCAAGCAGAGTTTGGCCTGAGTAATTTCGTTCAGTAGACGCTGGGAATCATCACTGTTTGGTCCTGTCTGATAGGTTCTGACATGAGCCATTTGACGGTCAGCAGCATTCTCAATCACATCTGGATTTGATTCGAATTCCCCAATTCCCAGCAATTGATAGTGATTAGGAGGCTGTTGTTCCGGGGGGATCCCCAGCCAGATTCGATAGGCGTCAAATTTCTCACTCATCTTTAAATCTTTGAGAATATCAGGAAAATTCTGCTGATTGGAATGTTCTGGCGATAACAAATTCGGCAGAACATCTAAACTCAACTCAATAAAAAGGTCGAACTGTTCTATTATATCTGCTGATTTAGAATTGGAAGAATCAATCTGCCAATTCACTAGCTACTTGGCAAGCCAGCAGCCTGTAGTCATCATTATTATATAAACCTTTGCCTGCTTTGGAGCAGGATTTGCGACTCTGGAGAGTATATCCGTGAAGATCGGTAATACCGAAATAGAAGATACTTTTGCCGAAGCATTCGGAATGAAATATGTCCGGTTGATTATTACCGCAGATGATGAGTATTGGCTCGAAGCTGGATTGAAAGAGCTTACCGGTTATAGTTCATCGGTGATAGCTTGTGATGCGGAAACCGGGGTCGAACAGTATTTGTCGGCAGAGGAAACGCCGGATGGTCGAATGGGCGCTGCGGTTCTGATCTTTGGATTCTCCACCGACGGTTTACAGAAAGCGGTACCCAACAGAGTGGGACAGTGTGTCATGACCTGTCCGTCTACGGCGGTTTACGATGGTTTGCCCGATGGCGACAAGCAAGTGGCTTTGGGTAAACAAATCCGATTCTTCGGCGATGGTTTTCAGAAAGCAAAGGTTTTGGGGGACGATCGTCACTGGAGAATTCCGGTGATGGATGGTGAGTTTCTGGTACAGGATATGCTCAACGTAAGAGCAGGCGTCGCCGGAGGAAATGTCATTCTTCAGGGGACCTGTAAAACCTCTGCGTTGGCTGCTGCTCGGCGTGGTGCTGAGGCTGTTGCTAAAACAGCAGGCGCTATTGCTCCTTTCCCAGGCGGTGTGGCACGCAGTGGAAGTAAAGTGGGTTCTATCTATAAAACTTTACCGGCATCGACTTCTGACGCCTATTGCCCAACTCTGCGTGGACGCGTCGAGTCCAAACTACATCCGGAAACAGTGGCGGCTTATGAAATCGTCGTGGACGGAGTTTCCCAAGAGGTTGTCGCGGAAGCAATGAAAGCTGCTATTGTGTCTGCCGCCGGCGAGAACGTCATTCGGATTGGTGCTGGCAATTATGGTGGAAAACTTGGGAAGTTCCACTTCCAATTGCATGAGATTCTAAAGTGAATCTAGCCAAAAAATAGTTATCCNGGAATGCGTTCCTGATGATTGAGTAACGCGTGTTAAATCAGCGCAGATGAAAACCACGNNCCGATTCCCAGAATCGGAACGTGGTTTTCNATCGTCTGTCAACTATCCCGAATGGAGGGGGGGATTTCGAGATAGNNGATTTGACTTGTTAGTTACTGGTGGCNTCTCGCTGAGCCTTGTATTCCTGCATGACTGCTGCTTCGCGTTGCAGTTTCATTTCGCCAGTTGGAGCGAAGTATTGGACGTCGTCTGTGAGGTAGTGAGGACTGGGCAGTGTTTGACCACCGATTTGGCTTTGGCAACCAGTTAGAGCACTCAGACCTACAACGGCCAGAACAGTACAGGTTTTGAATAATAGTTGTTTTGATTTGCTGGACATGGTTCAAACTCGTTCCCCTTCGCTGTGGAAGAGGCTTAGGCATTGAATTAGAAATTCGGCTTTTGACTGGACTTCAAATCGTCTGTCGTCGTCAGCTTCTTTGACCTAATTGTCTGNAAACTCGATAAATATTTGGAAGTTAAGTTCGAGCCCAAACCGTTGATACCAGATTACCAGATAGGACAAATAGATAAGCTGGGGGAANCTCTCCTGATAAGCTGCGTAATTTACTGGAATTAATAGCGGTGCACTTTCTATCATTGATAGATGCCACTTAGTCACTGCTCTAACAATCTCCGATAATAGANGTGGTGTGAAGTGCCTGAAAGGAGTCGATCGACTCAGTTTTTAATCAGGAATGCACAGATATTAGCAGGGGGATTGAAACCGATGCTGCCCATGGATTTCAACAAGTTCAGAATGAACCGTTCAGGTGATCAACGTTTGCGTATTGTCAATGCTATTGCAGTCGTGTGTTTGTTTCTGGCACTAAGTCTTTTTAATTCGACGGCCAGTTATGGACAGGGTTCATCCGGTTATCCCCGGCTGGACTATTGGGTTGCGATGTCGGAATTTTATGAAGGTGAATTCCGTTCTGCCGCGACTGGTTTCAACCGAACCTCTCGAATTAAATCTCCCGAAGGTGAATGGATTGATAGTATTTGCCACCGTGCCATGCTAGGTGAATGTTTCTATCAAATGGGGCAGGCTCGTATGGCATTACAGCAATACGATATGGCNTTAAGTCTGTTTGCAAATAATCCCCAGTGGATGCTGCNGTTGTACATGCCGAACGTACTTCCACAAAGCTTCCGTTCGACAAGAAAAGTTACCTGGGGACCTTCGTCACGCCAAATGGTCATGGGGAAGACTCCGGAGTCACTGACCATCTTTCGAGGCAGGTTAGATAATTTTTTGGTTCTGCAACAAGGTGGAACCGTGCAGCCTGCGATGTTAACTCCTATTAATGCNCGGGAGATTGTTCGTTGCCTTACACTGGCAATTCGACGACGGACAGAGTTGCTAGGGGTAACCTGCCGTCTATCNCCTCTGACAAATCGNGTTGTAGAAATTCTGGAACAACGACCGGCTGTTGCTAATCATTGGACGCAGGGCTGGGTTAGCCTGATGTTAGGTGTTGCCAAACATTCGGTNGGAGAATCCCAGGCNGCTGTCGCTGAACTACAGTCCTCCATTTCGTTTGGTCGCATGGATCATGAACTCTCCGGCCTTGCTTTGCTGGAGTTGGGGAAATTAGCTTTTGAGCAGAAACAATATCCNCAGGCTGCGAATTACTTCAAGGAAGCNACCATTAGTTCAGCATTGTACAACGGTTNNGGTGTGATCGAAGAGGCTGTTCGCTGGGGCGTTAAGAATCAGTCAGCGGGTGATCTTCCNGGAAGCTTCCCAGGTCTTGCCGANATCGCAAATTTTGCACGCCTNGAATCGGANTGGCTTGAGGCATCGACCTATGCCTCGGCTGCAGAAAGCGCTGTGGCAGCAGAACAGCACCAGCAAGCTGAGGCCTTAGTGAAGAAAACGCAGACGGTCATCAACCGGGCAGAAATGGGCGCTGGCGAAATGGGCGCTCGTTTGATGTTTGTGAGTGCACTCTCGGCATTTCAAAGACGTGAATTGGCTGCNGGCCAACAGGCGATGAGTAAACTGCTGACATTCCAAACCGATGCATCCCCGTGGTTACTTCAGATTGCTCATGCGGACGCGTTGTTTAAAAACGGCTCTATCACCGAACGAACGGCGGATCTTGTTTATGAAAGAGTATTACGAGATCCGGGNCCTCTCGACTGGATTTATAGTCCCCGGGATACTTTGAAGTACTTGTTGTCAGATCATGAGCTCGTCCTGGAGCGTTGGTTTGAACTGGCAATGAATCGAAAGGAAGTGGAACGCGCTGTTGAGATCACGGATAGAATCCGTCGTCATCGTTTTTATAAGACCTTGCCCATGGGGGGCCGCGTACTCAGTCTACGCTGGATTCTTGAAGGGCCCGAAGAGTTGCTTTCCAAGACCGCATTGCAACAGCGTCAGGCTTTGCTTAATAAGTATCCAAATTATCAACATAACCGTCAGGTGTTAGAGCAGTTGCTGACGAAGGTTGTGGACCTGCCATTGGCACCGCAGCAGGCAGATGACGTTGGGATTCAGCAGCAAACCTTCCCGATTCTTGCGCAAGGTACCGTGGCTCAGGAAACTTATCTCCAGCGNATGGCNTTGGAACCTAACCCAACCGANTTTTGTTTTCCNCCNCTATACAACATGAAAGAGCTTAAAGCTCAATTACCGCCTAATCAGGTAGTCATTTCATTCTTTGCCACAAAACGGACNTTNTATGGGTTTATGCTTTCCAATGANAAGTATCAGAGTTGGAAAGTAGGAGCACCTGCTACCATCCTTGCCTCGCTACGAACGATGTATCGTCACATGGGGCATTTCGACGCCAATACGGAAGTGACCCCCGCAATTCTTGCAAAAGAGGACTGGAAACAGAGTCTGGCAACCATTCAAAANGCAATTTTTGGTAATGTTCAGGAAAATCCATTNGATGCGGGACGGCAGGTTGTCATCGTCCCTGATGGCTTCCTGTGGTATGTTCCGTTTGAATTACTTCCACTAGGTGAAAACCCGCTGATCGCAACCCATATGGTGCGTTATAGTCCAACCGTTTCGTTGGTACTTGGAGATGGACGGAATCAGCGTCCCATCACCCGAACCAGTGTCGTCGATGGCCCGTTTGCCCTGGAAGATGATGAGCAGCTTCGGGCAGAGTTATTAAAAGGATTTACCGATCAAATCAACACGGCTGAAGTCCTTCCCGTGGAGTTTCCGGGTACCGGGGCTCAGTTAGGCCCTCTCAGCAATCAACTGATTGTATTTCAGGATATGGCCGGTACGCATACAGCAACTTATGAATGGTCGGTTGCCCCGAGACGTGCTGGTAGTACACTCAATGATTGGATGAAAATTCCATGGAGTAATTGTGATATCATCTGTTTACCTGGATACCGCACTGGCGTGGAGTCCGGATTGAAGCAACATGCCGGCGGCAATGAGATCTTTCTGGCAACGGTCGGTATGCTGGCCAGTGGTTCCCGAACGGTGGCTCTTAGTCGCTGGCGAGTCGGAGGCGAATCCACCTACAAACTGATGGGAGAGTTTCTGGAAAAATCTCGTGATTTGCCAGTGGATCAGGCGTGGCAAGTAGCGATTAATACGATTCGGACAGGACAGTCAGCACCAGATAAAGAACCCCGCGCTCGTGATTTTGATGCTCCGATTGATACGTCTCATCCGTTCTTCTGGTCCGGGTATATGTTGGTTGACATCTCATCTGCATCGAATGGTGCTGTCCCGATCGATAAGTTAAAGATCGAAAAAGAGGCAGAAGCTAATGCGAATCTGAATCAAAATCCGAATGCCGTTGCCAATCCAAATGGAGGACAGATTGGCAATAAGGTTATTCTGGGTAATCCAAATGGAGGACTCAATTTAAATCCAAATGGAGAGGGTAAAAAAGAGGACGACCCTGTGGAATTTAAACCACCTAATTTTCTCAAGGGAAACAAGTAGGCAATCGGGACTTACTTGACTTCAAATTTCCGGAAAATTGGCAGGTGTCTGTAGTACACCTCCAAACAACAGACGGCCATTGCTGTGGCATAAAGACGGCCTCCCTGACGGTCATGATTTTCTTTCGGTGTCCAACTGCCTCGGCGATGTCCATCCGTGTGTTGTGTACCGACCAGTAATTCTCGCATTTGCTCATTCCACAAACCCCATTCGGGGCCACCGTAGTGGTGCATTACCTGGGTGCCGTAATAGAGGTAATAAATGTTCATCCCGCCCTGATTGGGTAAGTGATTGTCGATAAGGTAGTTAATACCTGTGTCGATGGTGGACGCATTACGCCCATGGCCCAAGTAATAGCGGCAAAGGATCGCTTCGGCGGTCATGACATGTGTTGGGGAAACCCGAGGTTGGTAGGCGTACAGTTGATTAGGTGCTTGAACACTGTTCAGGAACTGATTGGCTTTTTGGACAACCGAATTGGGAACTTGCAGACCAGCCGCTCGAGCCGACTGCAGCGCCATGATCTGCCATCCCACGACACTCGTATCGCCGGCCTGCCCCGGGTTATAACGCCAGCCGCCCTGCTGGTGTTGCGATGCAATAATGAAGGTAATGGCATTCTGAGCCGGTTGTTTCAGGCGTTGGTCCCCAGACATCATATAGGCTTCGCAGAGAACAATCGCAGCCTGCCCGTGCGTGTACATACGGGTATTACCTCGGGCTCCGGCACTCAGGTCCCCGTCTGTAGCCTGATTCTCCAACAGGTAGTCGAGCCCTGATCGCACTTCATCTTTATACATCCCCACAATGTGTGTTTGTCCTGCTCCCAGGAATGGAAGCAACGCTAGTGAGGTTGCACCCGCATCTGTAATTGCCCGACCCGGATCCTGACATGTGCAGCCTGCTTGAGTATTGAATTTGTGTAAGCTCCAATACCCTCCCGGCTCCTGATGGCGTGCGAGCCACTCCAGGCCACGTGCAACGGCCGCTTCGGTTGCGGAGGTTCCTCCTTCACGTGCTACGACCTGTTTTCGAACTCGGGGGTCACGCGCGAGAATCGTTTTGTTAGTTCCCGTTGCCTCATTGATACGTCGTTTGACCGAATCAATATCCGGTAAATTAGGATTGTCAGTATCAAAGTCCTGCTGAAGTTGCTCTGCGACTTCGCGATCCTGATTCACCTTTTCCATTTCCTCAGGATTGTTAGGATCAATATTGTCGGGCGGAGGAAGATCATAATTGTCTTCTGCCTCCGGTGTTAGGTTCGTGACGTTCCCTCCTTCTCGATCGGTATCTCCTACAACCACCGACAACGTGATGTACTCGCCGTCATCGCTTTCCACGTCGTATAGTAGTCCCAGAAGGATGAGGACCATAATGTGCGCAAGCAGGCTGATTATCCAGGCGGGTGTCTGGTTGATCGCCCGACGAGTCCAATGTAGTTTGTCCTCGTACACCAGCATGGTGCGTAAACGGGAGGCCGCTTCACTCGGGACTGCGGCAGGATAGAACGGCAAGCTGGAGTCACGAGTGGTAGTTGCTTTGCGAAGTACCTGCGGCTCTTCACCGGCCGTCCGCTTCATTAATGATTTGACGGCTAATTCCTGTTCGGCACTGAGCAACACAGCCGTATCACAGTTCCAGCAATCCGCGACCATCAGCCAGTGACGGATGGTTACAGGTGCCAGGCACTCAGGACAGGAGCACATAAGACTTTCGCCGTCGAGCCAAATGGAACCAATACGCATCGGAACATTTGGATTGGTACCAACGGTTTCAGGAACAATATCCTCGCCAGGGCCCTCTTCAGCAGCATAGGTCAGAGTAACATCCGGTAATTCGGAGACGTCCGGCAGCGGTAACTTGGACTGGAGCGAAAACGCGATCATTTCCGCACGATCATTATGCGCAGTAGGTCCCGTCATCGGGACTAAATCAAAATGACTACCGGAATCAGAAGACACGGAAAGATTGCTCCGCAGGT
>PAJC01000042.1 GCA_002705165.1 Planctomycetaceae bacterium
AGCCGACATTATTGGAGCCCGCAGTACGGGACCTGTCGTGGGGGGTGCAGATTACATCTGCACCCAGCCGAATCACTGGCTATTCGCTAATTCCGGGATGAAGAAGGGAGAAGGCATCCCCGGACTGGTTGGCTGGGAATGGCATGGCGACCCTGCCAACATACCCGGTCTGGAAATCGTAGCCCAGGGCACAACCAATAGTGGAGCAGGCACAGGAACCTATACATCCACCCTTTATCCCGGGCCAAAGGGGAACTTGGTATTCAATGCCTCCAGCTGTTGGTGGGGAGATGGTTTGAGTGAGCCACCTGGGTATGTCCGTCCTGCTGCTCACGGAGCCACACCGCAAGGTCCGGATAAGCGAGTCCAGGTCATCACAACCAACTTACTTGATCATCTTAAGGCTCAATAGCTCACATTACGTTTCAGTCCAAACACTGGAATAAGCGTCAATTTGCTCAAAGTACCTAAGCAANTGGGAGTAAAATTCATTATTTCCCAACGTCGCACTATCACCTATCACGATCAACTTACGACGAGCACGCGTCAAAGCTACATTCATCCGGCGTGTATCGCCGAGGAATCCAATTTCACCATCACGATTGCAGCGCACACAAGAAATGATCACGACCTCTTTTTCACGGCCTTGAAATCCGTCGACTGTATCGATCTCGATTCCATGAAATTCATTGAGGGAGCGAATATACCTTGCCTGAGCCGCGTACGGCGTGATCACCGCAATCGAACTCGGGGTAACGCCACATTCCACTAAGGCCTTTACCTTTTTCANCACCAACTGGGCCTCCGAGGGATTAAAGCGACTTTCACTCCCCTCTTCACGCTCTTCATCCCAATCAGCNCCTGCCGTATCAATGAACTGCACGGCNGTTGAAGTCAGAGTTGCCGTCGATACATCTTGAAGGTCATGTAAAAGATGGTCTGCCACTGATTCGTCTGCTGTTAAGCCGCTTTCATAAAAATGGTCCGATGAAAACTGCATAATCTGGGTATGCATTCGATATTGCGTTGCCAGACGCGTTGTAATTTGGTCACCATACAAACCGACTAAACGCTCGAGCAAGCTGANCGTAAATCCTTGTTTAGCAGCCCTGGCTGAAACTACCGTCGGTGGCAACTGACAGTGATCGCCTGCCAAAACCAGTTTATCAGCCAACTGTAGTGGCACCCAACAGGACGGTTCAGTGCACTGACAGGCTTCATCAATCACGGCCAGATCGAAGCGCCGTCCTGTGAGTAAATGAATATTGATCGAATTGGTCGCGCAAATCACATCAGCACGATCCAAAACCCAATCTACCACCGTTTTCTCCAGAAGCCGGGCGTCCTGCCGTAAACGCTTCCCTTCCTTATACATATCNTGTTTAGCACCACGAGGCGGCTGACTTCTTGTATATCTCCCAGCCTTACGAAAACACTGCTCTGATTCACGACGCATATCCTTCACGATTTCCATCGTCTCATCCCGAGACACCCGGGCGTCAAGCGTGTGTNGNACTAAGCTGCGATCAACACGNGCCGGATGTCCCAAACGAACCGCATTNACCCCTNCTGNAACAAGTTTTTCGAGGAGGTTATCAACAGCAGTATTACTTGGTGCGGTGGCAAGTATCTTTCCCCCTCGCTCCACAGATGCCTTAATTAACTCCACAACCGTCGTGGTTTTNCCCGTCCCCGGAGGCCCATGAATAATGCNAANATCCTTCGCTGAAAGGCATTGCTGTACAGCCGCAAGCTGCGACGAATTAAGCTTCGCATTCTCATAGGTCACGCCCGTCGACTCCGGTGGTCGACTACCCAGCAACACCTCTTTCAAGTGTCCTAANCTCCCGGCAGCCTCTGGTAAACCGGCAAGAACTTCTTTTTGTCTTTTGCGCGTGATCTCATCCGGCTGNACGTCTAAGCGATACCGGGTTCCCTCCGGGACAAANGGCAAAGACACTTTTAAGGTTTGAGAATCTCTGCCNACNACTACCCCGCGAGCAATCTCCACATCCGCTCCATTACCGGTGGCCATCACCGGCGTCCCGACACGAAACCTGTTAGGCGGAAGACCAATATCTCGATTTCGTTTCACAAATGAGGTGATTGTCGTCCCCGCAAGCCCGGGCCGCATATCAGCCACTGCCATATCCAGCAGTGTATCTCCTGTTCTTTCAGCTCCACCATCTCCACTGCGCTGCCGACGCTCAGCTAACTGCTTGGCCTGAGCAGCTGACTCCTGATCTATCCAGTCGATNAATTGATCCAGATGNGATTGCATTAGATTAGAGACCTTACCACCAAGACTACTTGTCGATTTCCGCAAACGCATTTTCGATAAAAGGCCACATCAAATCAGGGTAAAACTTATGTCCCTGCTCACCCCAACGATGAGCAAATCTTNCCTCCTGATCGAGACGGTCGTACACACGAGCAACGCGAGCCATCGCTGCTTCGACCGCCGGGTAGTGATGCAGCCCATCCTGCTTACCATGCACGGCTAATAAATATCGGGGAACGACGAGTGCTCCAATATCAGAAAAGTCTCCCAGCTCGGATTGCACCCGCGGAACCAGGCAACAATCACAGTGAAAGACAAAACCGGAATCATCGGTATAGGAAGTAAACGAACAACTGGGTACTGCAACCGCAATTCGTTCATCTAAGGCCGCCATATACACCGACAGCACCCCGCCGCCCGAATTCCCTGTGAACAGCACCCGTTTCGCATCGACATTGGGCAGCGCTGTCAGTGCCCAATCAAGGATTTTCTGACAGTCCCAAACGCGCTCCCCAATTGCGGTGCGACCTACCAGCAGACAATGAATCAACTGAGCTCGGCAAAGTTGGTTACCATGCCGACCCTTCGGGTCTGCAATGGAAGTGACTGTCGATAAACCCCGGACAGCAGGAACAATAGTAATATATCCACGGCGTACGGACTCAAGTCCCGGAGTGGCATTTCGAGCTAATGCCTTGTCACGTTCCGCTGCGTTTTGGTAGATGCCTGCATAGTTGTTCCAACTATTACCACCATGCCCTTGTGCGCAAATAGCCAGAGGACGCGGTTGCTGTTGCTTTCCATTGGGAATGAGTAACCAGAACGGAATCTCAATCCCTGCTTCAGTCTCTATTTTTCCCAAGGTACGACTGAAACCATCATCTGCTATCGAATCCTGTAAACGAACCCGGCCCTGGTAACCCCGATTATCTCTCGCGATCACATCTAAACCCAGTAATTCTGTAAGTTTCCGTCTCGCGATGACCTGCCAGCGCCGGACTCCACGCCCACTTATTTGCTCAACGGACAGCGGCCCGCGAATCTGCCGATGTAGTCGACTCAAATAGGCACTGTCACGTTCGCTATACTGCACAAAAGGCTGCTGGCCTGTAGAGGAACTATGAATTAGATAGCACATCAGGAACACGAAAAGATGCGTGAAGCGAACACTCCAATTACTCGCCCTCGATTCGACCACGACTTACCCTTTCACCGGCAATGGGCTTTGGATTCGCTACGCCGTGATACGAGATGCTCTGCGTTGACGTCGAGCCCAGGCAAACGAAACCAGACGATCCTCGTTTACGTCCCAAAGTTTCAAACGCAAGCACTTGTAGACATCCCATGGACGCAATGAAGTGACGCCGGGATTATGCAGTTCTTTAATAGCAGCCATTGCTGTCGGCAATTTATAGAAAGGAATGCGATGATTCAGATGGTGTACGTGATGGTAGCCAATATTGGCAGTAAACCAATGCAGGATCGGATGCATCTTNATATAGCTCGANGACTTCAGGGCTGCCGTCACNTAGTTCCAGTCTTTACCAAGCTTTAACGCAACATCAGGATAATTGTGTTGTGCATAAAACAAATAAGCGCCCGAGGCTCCCGCGATGATCATGGGAATACACGTCACATACAGAATCCCCATCGGATCCGTGAAGGCAAGAACAACAATAAGTCCGGCATGCACTAATAAGGAGCAGATAGCATCCCAATGTCGCTTAGGATTTAGAAACAAGGGACGGATCGTCATCCCCATAAAAAATACTGTTAAGTACCCCCCACCAATCGTCAATGGATGACGCGAAAACTTGTACAGCAGACGTTGCCAAAAACCAGCTTCTGCGTAGGCTTCCGTCGTCATGACGGGATAAGAACCAATCGAAGCGCCAAACAATTTGGCATTGTTTTTGTGATGATGATTATGCGAACGTTTCCAAACACTTGGAGGACTCAGCGTAATACACCCAAATAGAAACATGAAGGCACGAACCAATCTTGACTTTGGCAGGAGTGCACCATGCTGAAAATCGTGATAGATCACAAACAACCGGACATGCACCAAACCAAGCAGGCAACTACAGGACAGGCGTAACCACCAGGAATCGGTAAGAAGTGTCGCTACCACACACGAAACCCAAACCACTGCGGTCGTGACCATGCACCACCAGCTAACCCAGGGGGTTTCAGAGGCGAATTCTTTTGATTCAATCAGTATTTCTTTTTCTGATCGCACTAAGTTTTTCCGCAATGGTAAGATGAGCTTTAACTGAATCACGGAGGTCCGTGCAANACATTCCGCGAACTACTATCATCCAAGATTTCGANCTAATCCACAACAGCACGAAACCATTTTAATGTCGTATCTTGTAAACTATATCTAACATTTTTCGTAAACGCTTCTTCTTAACGACCTATGCTAAAAGGCGCTTGTGTCCAATATGATGACAAATATCTATCCGAGAACTACCCTCACTTCTCTATTAAAACCTGTTTTAACTGCAGTTTTTTTGGTAATTGCCATGCCCATCCACGCGAATGAAGTCGAAATTGCCTATCCAGCCATACCGGAACCAGTTACTAGTTTTGGAGCANCCGTTCACAAAGGCAAAGTTTACTACTACGGGGGCCACTTTGGGCAAGCCCACCGTTACTCAACCGCTGATCAGGCAAATACGCTGTGGGAGTTGGACTTAAATACAAAACAATGGACCAACTTAAGCCAGGGGCCTCGTTTACAGGGCTTAGCCTTAGTTGCTTATAAAGATTCGCTCTATCGTCTCGGCGGCTTCACCGCTCAAAACGCTCCCGGGGATGAACATGATTTATGGTCTCAGCGATCGTTTACAAGGTTTAACCTGAAAACTAAGCAGTGGACGGTCCTGCCTGACCTGCCGGAGGGACGGTCATCCTTTGACGCCGTCGTATCCAAGCAGGGGATTCTCTACGTCGTTGGCGGGTGGCAAATGCAGGGAGAAAAAGANGCTGTCTGGCACCAAACCGCCTGGACATTTAATCTCCGTGATCGAACTGCACAATGGAANGCTGTTGCGAATTTNCCCTACCGTCGGCGTGCCGTTTCAATNGCACCTACAAAACATGGCATCCTTGTCGTCGGGGGAATGCAAGACACCGGTGAGACGACCCCTCGCACCGCATTCTATGATCGCCGTACCAACGAGTGGTCCGATGGGCCCAGNCTAATTGGAAAATCGGAGCTAACCGGGTTTGGAACCGCAAGTTGCAATGCGGGCGGAAAGATCATCGTTTCAGCTTATGACGGTTCAATTCAAACAATCAATTCTCTGGGTGAATTCGAAGTCATTAACACCATCACAGACGCCCGCTTTTTTCATCGCCTTCTGCCCATCTCTGATCAGCAAGGCCTACTGATTGGAGGGGCCAGTATGGAGAGCGGAAAATACGAATCCCTGGAAACCTTTACGTTGCCCACGAAACGGCAACCTTCCCTAAGGTNGAAAGGAAATAAATAGGACTTTCCGANCGCTTTTCACCTGCCCCCCCTAAGACGTAGTTTACAAGTAATCAACATTGAGAATCAGGACGCCGATATTTAAACTAGAAACTGTTCAAACGGTTTAACCACGCGAGAATCAGATGTTACGACTATTTGCTAAAGATAATGATAAACCATCAGGTAGGTACTGCGATGGCATCACTCGCCGAAGTTTCGTCCAACTTGGTGTTGCCGGCCTGACCTCCCTTGGCTTAGGTGATGTTTTACGGGCCAAAGCAGCCAGTGCAAACCGNAGTAAATCTGACGTTTCTACAATCCTCATCTGGCTTGATGGCGGTCCCGGTCATATGGACATGTATGACATGAAACCAAATGCTCCGGTTGAATACCGAGGGATTTGGAATCCTATTCAAACCAAGGTACCCGGATTTGACATTACGGAACTTTACCCAAAGCAGGCACAACATACCGACAAATTCTCAATCGTTCGCTCCCTCCACCATGGCACTGGCGATCATTTTGGTGGTGCTCATCGCATGCTTACGACGAAAAACATGGGGGTCAGTGGGGCTAATAACACTGGCAAGTTCCCCGGGATTGGGGCTATCGTTGCTCAACAGCGTGAAACGGTGGATCGCGAAGTCCCCCCTTACGTTTCCGTTCCCTCAGCGTCTAGCGTTGGCCGGGTACCAGGATATTTTGGCGGCAAATTCTTAGGCGTTCAATATGATCCTTTTCAAACCAAGGGCGATCCAAACAACGCCAATTTCAAAGTACAGAACATGGTTTTACCNACAGGTATTACTGTAGATCGGCTTGAGNATCGAACCCTACTCCGTGNTGAACTTGACCAAATCAGTCGCCAGATCGAATCGAAAGGCACCTTTGATGCCCTCGACGAATTTGACCAGCAGGCATTCAGTTTTGTTACCGGAGAAAATGCCCGGCAAGCATTTGACATCAATCAGGAAAGTAATGTTCTACGAGACAAATATGGACGTCACACCTGGGGACAAAGCACGCTGCTAGCCCGTCGTTTAGTGGAGGCGGGAGCGTCTTTCGTGACAGTCCAATTCAGTGGCTGGGATCACCACTGGAACCTGCAGAGTGGATATGAAACATTATTACCCCGCGTGGACGCTGCCGTCGCGACTTTGTTTGAAGACCTGGATCAGAGAGGGCTTCTTGAAACAACCGTCGTGATGCTGTGTGGAGAGTTCAGTCGAACCCCAAGAATGAATGACGGAGGCAACGGTGGCCCCCCCTTGAGTAAAGGAACTCCCGGACGAGACCACTGGGGGAATTCGATGTTCTGTCTCATGGGCGGCGGAGGTATCCAAGGTGGCCGACTTATTGGCTCAACTACCAAGAAAGGGGATGCCGCCAAAGACCGGCCAGTCACACCTTCAAATATCCATGCCACCGTCTATGAATGCATGGGCATNGATCCTAAATTNCACATCCTTGATCACGCAGGCCGNCCAACTCCTGTCCTCGAGGATCCCACNTCGATCCATGAATTATTCTGATCGCGAGTTACATCAATGTTAACTTTATTAAACCAGACTCCTGAGACAAATCGCCGCCGACTTCTGCAAGCTGCCGGTGCCGGGATGCTTGGTATCAACTTACCGCAGGTCCTCGAAGCCGTCGACAACAACTTGGGAGATGCCCCGAGCCCGACCGCTAAAAATGTCATCTTCATGCATTTATTTGGCGGTCCCAGTCAGTTAGAAACATTCGACATGAAGCCGGAGGCTCCGAGTGAGATCCGCGGCCCTTTCAANCCAACTCCCTGTTTGACTGACGGACTACTCGTTTGCGAACACCTGCCGAACATCGCCAAAATCACTGACAAGATCACGGTTGTTAAAACCATGACTCATGACTTTAACGACCATAGCGGTGCCGGTCACTATGTTCAAACAGGTCACCGGTGGCACGTTCCCATTGGAGGTGGTTTTAANGTCACTCCACAGGACTGGCCCGCCATTGGNAGTGTCGCCAAATATTTCGATCANCGTCGGGGGCTTATTAACGAGGCGCCAACCTACNCGGTATTACCAAATGCTCTGGGCAGCCTGCAACAAAAAGGTGATATTGCCAGNCCGGGTGAAACAGCAGGTTGGTTGGGCGGTGCTTATGCGCCAGTCGTAACNGGNATCNATAAAACCTCGGAAACAGANAACCCCTTCTGGCGTGNCTGCACTGACGAAGAACTCCAGTTCAGCATTAAAGGGCTTACTCCGCAGGACGGGATGACCATTGGACGTTTCAACTCCCGAGCTCAACTACTCGACAGAATCAATGCCCAGCAAAGGATGCTGCGGGAACTGGATCGAACCCGGGTATTCGATAAGTACCGTTCCAGGGCGTTAGAACTCGTCTTGTCAGACAAGGCTCGTGAAGCTTTCGATGTTACGAAAGAAGCCCCAAAGACGCGTGACAATTACGGCCGACATCTCTACGGACAGTCCGCTTTAGTTGCTCGTCGTCTCATCGAAGCTGGAACGCGTTTTGTCACGGTGCAGTATGACTGTGTCGACGGATATAGCTGGGATTCACACCGCAACAGTGACGATGTAAAAGAACACCTGCTCCCCACCTTTGACCAGGCATTTGCAGCCCTTGTCAATGACCTCGATGACCGAGGACTGCTAGACGACACACTGATCGTCGTCATGGGTGANATGGGCCGGACCCCAAAAGCCAACAATAGTTGGGGGCGTAATCACTGGAGTACACTCTTTCCCGCGNTTTTAGCCGGAGGTGGTGTTAAACGTGGATATGTCTACGGAGAAACNGACAAGCATGCAGCCTATGCTACTGCCCATCCTGTCAGCCCGGAAGATATGGCGGCGACTATCTTTACGGCGCTGGGAATCAACCCGAGTTGGCAAATTCAGGACGCTATCGGNCGCCCGCACCAACTCACCTCTGGTAAACCTGTCCTCGATTTGTTTATATAATTCAGTTAGTCATTACATCCTTATCCCTAACTGAGCTCTGAANATGCCCACCAGATTCTTCGCGGTTGTTACATTCCTTTTAACTTTACTATTAGGCTCTACTACCAACGGCAGTGACGAACTTCCAAACATTATCCTGTTAATGGGAGACGATCACGGCTGGGATGAAACCGGCTATAACGACCATCCGCATTTAATCACTCCGGTGTTAGATGAAATGGCCGCTACCGGCCTGCGATTAGANCGCTTTTATNCNGCNCATTCCTCCTGCAGTCCAACCCGCGGAAGTGTATTAACCGGTCGGCACCCTAACCGCTATGGCACCTTCACTCCAGGCCGCTCGTTCCGGCCAGAGGAAATCACCATTGCCCAGNTAATGAAAGAAAAGGGCTATCTCTGTGGGCACTTTGGCAAATGGCATCTAGGCCCCGTCAANAAGTCCTCCCCTACAAACCCGGGAAATGNCGGATTTGACGANTGGTTATCTCATGACAATTTCTTCGAATTAAATCCCACCCTCTCTNACAACGGTGNCGATCCACAGATGATTCCTGGNGAAGGCTCCGAAATCATCGTTGCGGCAGCGACANAATTCATCGCTAAAGCGAAACGGCTNCACAAACCCTTTTTCGTCGTTATTTGGTACGGCTCACCTCACGAACCATATAGCGGTTTGAAAAACGACCTGAAGCTCTATGNCGATCTTCCAGAGAAATATAANGCACAGACCTTCCGTCTGACATCCAATCAAACCGGGAGACCAACGACCAGACCGCTCGGAGATATTCTGCAGGAACGTTACGCAGAAATTACTGCNATGGATCGTTCCATCGGTACGCTAAGAAACTACCTCACAAAAAAGAAAGTGCGTAATAACACCATCCTTTGGTACTGCGGTGATAACGGAACCCCGGGTGACGGAATCGTGACCTCCCCACTTCGAGGGAGAAAAGGACAAATCTACGACGGNGGACTTCGGGTACCCGGCGTGATTGAATGGCCGGCCAAGATTCAAACCCCAACCATCTCTCAGTGTCATTCAGTCACCAGCGATATCTTACCAACACTTTGTGAAATAGCAGGCATTCCCATTCCTCCAGTACCTGTCGACGGNATCTCTCTGGCAGGTCTCATCGACGATCCCCTCAAGCAGCGACCCACCCCAATATGCTTCTGGCAATTCAACNANGGTGCTGACANGCAACGAGAACCNTGGATTGAAACGAATCTACAGATTGGNACGACACCATTAGTCAAGATGATGGGCGATATCTACACNCGAAATTTCATCAATTTCAAACACNACAAAATCGTGCCTTCTGATTACACCGGAAACCGCGCCATATTATCTTCTAATTACAAATTGGTAATCCGTGGCACCAGCACAGATCAANCCATCGAATTGTTCGACATACATCAGGACTCCGCAGAGGAGCACAACATTGCTGAGGAAAATCCTGACGTCGTCTCCAACCTGCANAAAACAATGAAACAATGGCAAGATTCTGTGCTCAACAGTCTCACCGGCGCTGATTACAAATAAACCCCGGCACGAAAAGGATTCCATTCTCGATGATTAAGTGCGGTGTAATTGGCTTGGGACGCTTCGGGCGTTTACATGCTTTAAACCTGATGACGCTGGAAAACGTTGATTTGACTGCCATCG
Organism: Planctomycetaceae bacterium; assembly: GCA_002705165.1. Lineage (GTDB taxonomy): Bacteria > Planctomycetota > Planctomycetia > Pirellulales > Pirellulaceae > UBA721. The sequence goes on from PAJC01000042.1 coordinate 10,398, forward strand.
TTGCTCGCCGTCAGGATAGTGTCGACAAGTTGTTGAGAGAGATCCCTTCCACNACAGGCTATACCAATCTAGACACGGCAATCGAGCAGTCCGNAGCCACGGCCTGGATTGTTGCGTGCACTACCAGTCAGCATGTTTCGGTNGCACGANAGCTTCTGGAAGCCGGACACCACGTACTTTTGGAAAAGCCAATCGCGAATGACCTGAAAGAAGCGGAGCGTTTATCCCCACTGGTAAAAGAGGATTCGTCCAACCTCATGCTCGGACATATCCTTNTATTTAACAGCGAGTTCAAGGCACTCCGTNAGGAAGTTTCAACACGCCCTGCATTAACGCACATGGATGCGGTACGTCACCGTCCTGCATCCATCGTTCATGACTTTGAGGGCGAGAATCCACTGCACGCGGCAATGGTGCATGACCTGTATTGNGCACAGGCATTAACCAATGCTGAGGAACCACGTAGCTTTAGTTGTCAGTACCACCTAACAACTAACGGTCAAATCGATCTGGCAAACGCTCAGCTAATCTGGCCAACAGGTTTTCTCGCCCGGTTTAGCGCCAGCTACATGACGCCCGCAGGAATGCCTCCTCGTGGATTTGATCGCATGGAAATCTTCGGGGAAGGATGGGCAGCCCGTNTATCGCCGAATCCTCGNCCCATNANAATCTGGAATGANGAGCGGGCTCAATGGCCTTTCGCATTGGAAATCGCAGCCGATGAATCTGGTGCTACNGGGATGATGATCGAGGAACAACGATGTTTTCTTCGTGTCATCACNGGAGAACAGGCGGTTCCGATCGGNGCGNGATACCAAGACGGNCTGCAAGTNCANCGTTGGATGAACGAANTAGACCGCATCGCTATCAGGTAACTCGTNACTTNCTTTTGCAACAGGCAATCGGCNGATCACGAGAATCCCAACAACAGCCAATACCCCGANAAGCCATCGAAGCCAGGTAATCTCNGGACCAAAGTACATCGTCAAACTGACCGAAATGAANACAACAACGACGGCCTTCATTTTNATATGAGAGCGGACACCGCCATAGTCTTCCCAATCAGTCAGTATCGGGCCGAACATCTTCGATCGCCTCAGACGTGCGTTTAACTTNGGGGATGTCCTTAAGAGCAAAAAGCTAGTTAGCAACAAAAAAGGAGTTGCCGGNAACCCTGGCAATAAAGCTCCCAGAAATGCCAATCCAAAGCAGATGGCAGCAGCCGTCATCATGACGACCTTTCTAAAACCCACAGCAACCTTGAAGGATGACAAAANACTATAACTCCTGAGACTTTCTCATTGAGTAACGGCGGTCCGAATACGCTTTATAACTAACCTATTAATGTATAATAAATAAGAGTTATAAAAAGAAAACCCACGTTCAACGACGACAACTAACGATCAACAAATGCCCTACTCTACCAAATCCGTTCTAACACTTATCCTGGTGCTACTGCACTCTGTAGCGAATTGTCAGGAGGACGACAGGGCCGGNCTTGATTTCTTCGAAGCCAAGATTCGTCCTATGCTCGTTAAGCACTGCTACGAATGCCACAGCGCCGAAGCGGTTGCCAAAAACAACTTAAAAGGAGCCTTGCTACTAGATACACGGGCGGGTTCAGCCAAGGGTGGNGAGAGTGGACCTGCCGTGGTACCCGGCAAACCCGACGAAAGCCTTTTAATCTCTGCCTTGAAGCATGACGGATTTGAAATGCCTCCTGCTGGAAAACTCCCGGAGGAAATCATTGAGCATTTCAAACACTGGATCACGATTGGAGCGCCGGACCCACGGGAAGGAGCAGCCATAGCCACCGCGGAGGTCGATATCGAAGCCGGTCGTAAACACTGGGCCTTTCAGCGACTACAAGCGTCGCAACCACCAGACGTTCAGGACAAGGACTGGCTTCGCAATGACATCGACCGCTATGTACGCGCCAGACAGGAAGAAAAGGGGATCACTCCCAACACAATCGCTTCTTACAGAACATTAATCCGACGCGTCTACTTTGANCTAATAGGTCTGCCTCCCTCGCCGGATNCCGTCGCCGAGTTTATCAAGGCTGCAGAAGANNATTTTGACACCGCCTATTCAAATCTGCTAGATCANTTGATGGCCAACNAACACTTTGGGGAACGTTGGGGACGACACTGGCTCGACATTGTACGCTTCGCCGAAAGCAACGGGTACGCTTTCGANAAGGATCGNCCTAATGCCTGGCATTACCGNGACTGGGTTATCCAGGCTATTAATCAGGACCTGCCNTATGATCAATTCCTACACGCGCAGCTTGCGGGNGATATCAAAACAAAAACTGATTTCACGACAACNAACGAATACCTTACTGCAAGAACAAGTTTTGCCGCCACTGGTTTTCTTGTGGCCGGCCCCTTTACGTCNCAGCAAACACAAAAAGAACGCGAAAGAAGTCGCTATGAACAACTCGATGATGTTGTGAGTACGCTCGGCACATCAGTCCTTGGATTAACCGTCGGCTGTGCCCGATGCCATAGCCACAAATTCGATCCCCTGCCGAAACACGATTATTATCGATTCGTAGCGAACTTTGCCGAAGTTGGTAGTGCCGACGTNCAGTTAAACTCCGAGCCGGAAGAATTTCTGGCCAACATGAAAGTCTATAACGATACACTCAGTCCACTCACTGCCGCGCTCAATCAATATGCGGCTGACGTATTGCCAAACAATTTTAAACCGTGGGTTTCATCCGCCGTTCCGACNCCAGAAACCGCGCCTCTTTCGCAAGCCAACTGGCACTATGCCGGTTCCTTCCCGGCAGATAGTCCTCAGGAGGCCTTGAATAGGGTCTTTGCTCCTGAAGAGAGTGTTAATCTTCAGGCAACGTACAACGCTGGAGCCATCGCATGGCAAGAAAAACCAGACTGGAAAGAAGGAGAGTTATTTTCAATCGAGCATCATCCANATTCNGCCCATTATGCTTTTCGGAAAGTGAATTCACCTATCGACCAAACCGCGACTTTNTCTGTCGCTTCTGCCAATAACATTTCCATCTGGGTTAACCAGANAGAAGTCTTGAAAGCAAAGGAATCTGCCGGNACTGCCANAGGNCAATATGAACTGAGCGTGCCAATAAAGAAGGGNGAGAATCAGATCCTGATTAAGCTAACAGGACAAACGATGCAGGTCGGTTTCAGCACCACGCTGTCGACGCTAGCCAATCATCCGNTCGCCTCCCTCGGAAGTTGGTACCAGGTCGGTCCGTTCAAAGCAGCAAATCACAATGCAGCGTTTGGTANTGTTTATCCACCAGAAGACGACATCGACTTAGGCACCACNTACGAAGGTGGCCTTCAGTGGGTAGAACANGCCGACTGGGAAGACGGCACGGCCCATAANGATCTGCTAAGCGGNGAAAACAGTGCGAACTTTCTTTATCGAGTGATCGAGTCCCCCGCACCTCAACCCGTCCACTTATCACTAGGCAGTGACGACGGAATCCAGGTCTGGGTAAACGGCCGCAAAGTACTGAATAAAAATATTTCTCGTACCGTTGCTAAAGCTGACCAGGAAAAGTTAACGATCCAGCTTGCTGAGGGAAGCAATGCAATCCTTTTGAAGATAACCAATGGTGCTGGCAAGACCGGTTTCTATTTCAAAGCGACTCACGGAAAAGAGCCTGACGATGTTCGTAACATCTTAGTCAATGCACCTGACAAACGAAATGAGGTGCAAAAGAAACGACTGCTTGACTGGTATAAGGGGTACGATCTGGGATACCTTAAGCTGGAACAACCCGTCAAATTCCAGGAACTTTCAAAGCCCTCCCCTGCTAATATTCCAGTCTTTGCCGCCAGATTCAAAGGTAGCACTTATCAATTCGGCGAAGATACTTACAAGGTGTATCACTTACGCCGGGGCAATGCCGACAACAAA
>PAJC01000043.1 GCA_002705165.1 Planctomycetaceae bacterium
CGTGCCTTGCCTGCATCCTGAGCTCTTTTGTATCTACGGAGAACACCCTTGCTCAAAACACTCGTCAGGAAATTCTTGACGAGTTAGCAGAAGAATACCTACCTGGCTGGATTGGGAGTTATACCGATCAGGTAGGGAATTCACTAACCCGTGTTGATCAGTCACTGTCATTCGACTGGCAGCACCAGACCGCCGACCCCCGTTTAGAAACAGTGCAATTTGACGCAAATTGGACAGGCCTGCTTTTCTTGCAATCCGTGGGGCAGTACACTCTGTTTGTTGAATCAGACGGGGAAATTGAATTGGAGTTTGCCGGTCGCAAAATATCAGAGAAATCGGGTCCTCAGGGGCTGTTGACGACCGGGCCAGTCGAATTGCAATTTGGCTGGCACCCGATCAAGTTGTCGTATAAATCTCCCGTGAACGGCGGCAGGCTAAAACTCTTTTGGCAGGGACCATCTTTCAAGTTAGAGCCGGTTGGGAATCAATTCCTGTTTCATCCAACCGAGAACACTATTAAAGAGCACTTTGGTCGCGGAGAAGAATTAGCTCATGCCTTGCGGTGCGCGCGTTGCCATGAGTCTCCGGTCACTCAGGATTCCCTTGGCCTGGCACCTTCTCTGACGCACTTTAGAGACTTCATAAAGCCAGCATGGCTGGTCGCCCGACTGAAGCAAAAGACTATTCCTCAAATGGCGGCAACGGATGAAGCTCGCGTTCATAGGATGCCTGCTTTTGGCTTTAGCGATCAACAGGCCAAGGCTATCGCGGCCTATCTTTTCCAAAATTCGACGAATCCAAAGCCGGTTGGTGAGTTGCTGGGCAAAGGTGATGTGGAGGCAGGAAAGTCGGTGTTTTCATCGGTGGGATGTGTAGCTTGCCATCAGGCAGATACGCTGGGGCAATCGGAGTTATTTGATGGGGGAAACCTCGATAAGATTTCACTTAAACGCAAAGATGATTTTTGGATTCGCTGGTTCAGAAACCCGGCAGAAGTAAACCCCCATCATCGTATGCCTAAAGTTTCGCTGAGTGACCAAGAAGAACAANACGTTATTNCGTACTTGAAGAGNCTGGAGCCGCTTTCAAGTGAACTGGTGTTGGAAGAATATGTACTGAATGAATCATTTGCCCAACAAGGTAGNAAGATCTATCGTGAGTCAGGCTGTGCNAATTGTCACGAAAAGAAAGAGAACGAANACAAAATANAATTAAACTTTGATGANACNCTTGGGTGTTTNGACGGCCTTGCTACTCAAAGTCAACGTCCGGCTTACTTTCTTTCCGAAGGAGANCAGAAATCTCTGGTCGACTTTTATACTCACGTGAAGTCATCTNATTCGGATACAACGCAAGCTCTATTAGTTCGCCAAAATAACTGCTTTCAGTGTCATGCTCGTCAGGAGCAGCCGGGTATTGCNGAGAGTCTTGAGCAGATTGTGAAACGCATCCCGGAATTGGATAGGCTCAGACCGGCGTTAGTNCCTCCGTCTTTAAATGGTGTGGGTGATAAGTTNCATGATCAGGCNTTAAAGGTAGCCATTGAACAGAAAGATGCAGGGAGAAGACCTTGGCTTGAAGTACGCATGCCTCAATTTGGATTCGNNGAGGAGAAACTGAAGGAATTGATCGGATGGTTTGTAGAGAAAGACNGAGTGNATGATGCTTATATCACCCTGCATCATNCCTCNGTTGAATCGAAGCCTACNCAGGATGANNTGCATCAGGCGGGAAGCNGATTAGTGACAACNGATGGCTTTGGTTGCACCAGTTGCCANCAGGTGGGGAGTGTTATTCCCCCNAAGGCTCCATTGAATGCCAAAGGNCCTGACTTAACATTGCTCAGTAGCCGTATTCGTAAAGTCTGGTTCAGTCGCTGGGTTAGTAACCCNGCGAGAATGGTGCCNCGGATGGAAATGCCCTCNGTCCAGTTGGCGGTCCGTGGCGTACTGGACAATCATCTGCCTCANCAATTGNATGCGGTCTGGGAAACATTGAATCAGGAAGGCTTTGAACCCCCCACCCCCGGGGCAGTACGTATTGCCAGACAATCAGGGACTCGTGGTGTCGATCAGGGTGCCAAGGTACTAACCGATGTTGTCTTCCATCACGGTGTGCAATATATCAAACCGGCTTTAATTGGCCTTCGTAATCGTCATAACCTCATGTGGGATATGGAGGCGGGAAGGTTTNTGGGGTGGTGGCAGGGAGATATAGCGCGACAGCGAACCAAAGGTAAAGTTTGGCTTTGGGAGACGGCCGGTGAGAGTTGGAGTGGGTTAAGTTTGAAAGATGGTTTTCGGGGAGTTCCGGACTTTCAACTGATTGATGATGTCGGAAAGATCTTTTCTCCGGAACGGTCCGGGCAATTCACCACGAGTTTGGATAGTTGGGAGCAACGTGAAGATCATCTGCGACTCACTCAGAGGTTCAAGTTCAATATTCAGGGCGAAGTATGTTGGATTGTTGTCAGGCAAGAGTTGCATGAGATTTGGAAAAATGATCAACAAGGTGGCCAGGCNGGCATTGAACGNGTAGTTCATGTAGAGAATCTCCCGCCTGGGTTTAAGCCTCTCCTTGGGATTGCCCCTAAGATGCTTGAAATTCAAGAGATANATTCAGGATTTAAATTGTCAGTTGCCGGACAAAAGGGTAGTCGGTGGGTTCAAATCGCCGCNAGACCCATCCTTGTTGATAATCAATACTATGGTTTCATTGGTGACGAAAAGACGCTGAAGATTCAGTTTCTAAGTAATTTGGAAGTGGATCGTTTTCCCCCTCTGAATGCCAAAATCGCCCCGCCGGAACCAACTCAACTCCAGGTTATTCCGGGCGTTGTCACCACTCGTCTCCCTTTCTTTGACGAGTTTATGCCAACAGGGATTGATTGGGACCCGGATGGAAATCTCTGGATCACTTCTCTCAAAGGCCGTGTCTGGAAAGCGGTTGATACCGATCAAGACGGATTGGAAGATCAGCTTAGTATCGGCGTTCACGAACTTGCTGCACCTTACGGTATTCGTGCGGAGCAAGANTATGTGGACGTCGTGAATAAATACGCGCTATTGAGAATGTTCGATCGTGACTCGGATGGGTATTTTGAAAAAGTACAAACGGTTGCAGCAGGCTGGGGACATACCGCAGATTACCATGACTGGACGGTAGGACCTGTTTCTGATGGCAAGGGAGGTTACTTTATCACGACTGCTTGTCAGCAGGACGATCGCAGTAAAGCGGCCGCCCATTTGCGAGGCCANGTGTTGCATTTGGTGCCACGCAAACCCACTAAAACGAATCCATATTTGTTTGAAGTAATGACGTACACCGAAGGGCATCGTTTTCCTATGGGGTTGGCACGAAATAATGCCGGGCATTTGTATGTGTCGGATAATCAAGGAAATTACAATCCGTATAACGAGATCAATCATGTAGTCCAAGGGAAGCATTTTGGGTTTATCAATAAACTCGAACGAACGGGNGATCAACGACCTCCACTCACACCGCCTGCAATTGATATGCCGCACCCNTGGACGCGTAGCGTCAATGGAATTTGTTTTCTTGAAACACCATCAGTAGCTAGAGATCTTGAAGACCGAGATATTTTTGGGCGATTTGANGGTCACATGGTGGGCTGTGAATATGATACTCGTAGATTGATTCGTATGAGTTTTCAANAAGTTGGNAATACGATGCAGGGAGCAGCNTACCCTTTCACTCTAGATCAGCCCAAAGAGGGCGAGCCGTTGCTGGGACCGCTGGCAGTTGCAGTATCACCTGCCGGCGCACTTTATGTTGCTTCTATTCGCGATAGCGGCTGGGGAGGTGCAAATAACATTGGCACACTGGCCAAAATGGATTTTGCGTCGGCTGAATTGCCGGCAGGAATCGCCGAGGTAAGAGCTAATGCTAAAGGCTTTGAAATACTTTTCACCACGGTCGTGGATGCACAACGAGCCTCAGAATTGGAAAACTACTCGGTGCAGTCGGCGACTCGAGTTTCTACAACTTCATACGGGGGTGGAGATCTTGATAGACGAACCGATCGCATTACATCCGTTGTCGTGGCTGAAGACCGTNTGTCCGTACAATTAAATCTTGAGGCGCTACGAGAGGGATTTGTATATGACGTTAAGATCCGCAATCTAACGGAACAAGATAGCATCTTCTTCCCAGCGGAAGCTTACTATACTCTTAGAACAATTCCCGCTGAGTAGTCTCTGGCTTAATACAGTCCGGATCATCATTGATGATCCGGTTGACCCGCGTAGAAACAGCGGTCATTTCGAAGTCAGTCATCTGATTCTTCTCTGGCGGCGCAATTAGTAATTGATGCAATGAGTCTAGATCTTTGTTGGTTGGGTTTAGCCAACGGTCATAGTTGTCGGGGCTTAAAATAACGGGCATGCGGTGATGCCAATTACTTGTGATTTCATTCGCATCGGTGGTGATGATTGTAGCAGTCCACCAACTTGGTTGGTCAGTCTGGCTGTCGGGAGGTGTCCAGATATCCCAGAGTCCGGCAAAGGCGNACGGGCGATGGTCANGATGATGGATGTAGACNGGNTGTTTGGAAGATTTGTCGGGTTTCCATTCGTAGTATCCGTCAGCAAGAATTAAACAACGTTGTTTCTTGAAGATCTCCCGAAACGAAGGTTTTTCACGAATGGTCTCACTGCGCGCGTTGATCATCTTGGCAGCCATTGAATTATCTTTAGCCCAGCGAGGGATAAGGCCCCAGTGCATACGGCCATAGNACCGTTTTCCCTGATTCCAAAGTAATGTGGCAATGCTGTGAGTTGGAGCAATGTTCCATTTGGGCATCAGGGTGATGTCAGCAGGGATATCAAACAGAAAATGCTCACCTAGTGTGTTGAGTGAAGTCTGTAAGGTGAAGCGTCCACACACTGCATGAGCCTTAAGTATTGAGTTCGTTAACGAAATCCTGAAGTGTCTGCTCGAGCATATACTCAGGTTGCCAACTTGTTNGTGATTGNATTTTTTGTATATTCGCTATCGGTAGGAAATTCTCACCGGGNTTAGACTCAGTNGCTTGCTTTGACGTNCCCAAAATACCTTGTAAAGTATGAAGTATCTCACCGGATTGTACTGCTCTACCACTTCCGACGTTATAGATCTCCCCTGTTGGGGCTTGCATGGCNAGAATTCGATAAGCTCTGGCAACATCGCGGGCATCTGAGTAATCGATCCAGGTCTGAAGATTATAAACCTCCAGTGGAGATGGTTGGGTTTGTAGTTTGTGAACCCATTCAGGAATTAATAGTGACCCTCTTTGCCGTGGCCCTGTGTGTTGAAAGGCCCGAGCAATGATCAGTGGCAGTGTNTTGCCATATTCTATCAGTGCTTGCTCCGCCATGAGTTTACTAATGCCATAACCATTGTCTGGACNAACTTCATTTGCTTCGTTGACTCTGGTGATTCGGTCATACGAAGAGCCATANACATAGACACTACTGGTGAAAATCAGTTTCGGAACGTGAGGAAGCANCAGGCAGCATTCGGCAATNTGGCGTGAACCTTGAACATTGACCAGGGTCGCTTCNTCAGACGGTTCCGTGTTGCCGCAGCGAGAGCGAACACTGATCGCAGCCAGATGGTAAATAACCTCCGGGTTGAATTCGCGAATTTGCTGGACGATGCCAACGGAGGCGGGGGTGGTGATGTCCCAGACCNCTGTGTTTAACTGTTCGGAGAGTGCTAGTTGACAGTTGTTAGTGCGTGTAAATNCTAAGACTGTATCACCTTCGTCCAATAGATGGTCGATAAGATGGCCAGCGACGAATCCGTTTGCACCTGTGACAACCGCTCGCACGACACTCTTCCTGCTAGCTTAGCTTTTCAATTTTATTTCGCGTTCAATCCGCTTGATATCTTCTTCGACCATCATGGTCACCAGTTGCTCAAAAGTGACCTGAGGTTCCCACCCAAGNTCTGNTTTGGCTTTTCCAGGGTCACCCAGTAACGTTTCCACTTCAGCAGGGCGATAAAATCTTGGGTCGACACCTACGTAGTCTTCCAAGTTTAATCCGACAGTTCCGAAGGCGATCTCACAGAAATCACGAACGGAATGTTGTTCTCCTGTAGCGATGACGTAATCATCAGGTTTGTCCGTCTGCAGCATGAGCCACATCGCATGGACGAAGTCGCCGGCAAATCCCCAATCTCGTTTGGCTTCGAGATTTCCCAGAAGTAATTCGTTCTGTATTCCAAGCTTGATTCTTGCTACGCCATCGGTGATTTTCCGAGTGACAAATTCGAGTCCTCGCAGCGGTGATTCGTGGTTAAACAGGATTCCGTTACAGGCGAATANGTCATAGCTTTCACGGTAATTGATTGTGATCCAATAACCATAGACTTTGGCAACACCGTATGGGCTGCGAGGGTAAAACGGCGTGGTTTCGGTTTGNGGGGTCTCNTGTACCTTTCCAAACATTTCACTACTGCTGGCCTGATACATCCGGATGGCAGGATTGACTTGCCGGATCGCTTCCAGCACNCGAGTTACACCGAGACCGGTTGTTTCACCAGTTAGAATTGGCTGTGACCAGCTTGTGGGNACGAAACTTTGAGCAGCGAGGTTATAAACNTCGGTAGGTTGCACCTCTTCCATCAGGCGAACCAGTGAGAGTTGATCAAGTAGATCGCCTTGATGGACGGTGATTGAATTACGAATATCAGCAATACGTTCCAGTGTTTCGGTACTACTGCGACGCATCATTCCATGAACTTGGTAGCCTTTTTGCAGTAGTAACTTTGCCAGATAGGCGCCATCTTGGCCGGTGATTCCGGTAATAAGTGCGGTCCGAGACATACGTTTCATTACAAAGAGGTGGAAAGGTTCCTGAGGGCAAGGTTGTAATTCCTGCCCTCAGGATACGATGGAGGATAATTATTCTTCTTCGGACGGTTGGTCGGTGGAAGCTTCCGGTTCTTCAGTAATTTCTGAAGTTGTCGAGTCATCAACAAGCTGAGCTGCTACTTCATCCTCTTCGCTGATTTCTTCGGGGGGAATACGAACCACGGCCGCAATTTGATCATCGTCGGTTTTCATGATTCGAACACCTTGTGTGTTTCGGCCAACGACGCTAATTTCTGCGGCGCGAATACGTTGAATCTTACCTCCCTTGGTCATCATGAGAACTTCGTCATTATCGTCGACTCGGATAATGTCGACGACTTTCCCATTTCTTTCAGTCGCTTTAATGTCTCGGAGGCCTTTACCGCCACGATTTTGAGTCCGATAGCCTTTACTGGATGATTCCGAGCCATCAACATCCTCTCGATTAGGGCCAAACGGAGTTCGCTTACCGTAGCCGTTTTCACACACGGTCAGCAAGTCTGCATTCGGATCTGCAACGACCATTCCAGCAAGCGAATCACCAGCCTGAATTTTGATTCCTTTAACACCGGACGTGTTACGGCCCATTGGACGAGCGTCTTCCTGGGCGAAGCGAATTGCCATACCTTCCGCCGTGGAAAGCACTATTTCATCTCCAGGTTTGACCACAGCAACGTCGACCAGTTCATCATCCTCTTTAAGCTTGATGGCAATGATCCCGCCTTTTTTAGGGCGACTGTAGGACGACAGGTCGGTCTTCTTGACAAGTCCCTGACGAGTTGCCATTGCCAGAAAGTGATTTTCCAAATTGAAGTCGCGGACAGGAATGCAGTCCAGAATCTTTTCACCTTCATCCAGATTGAGCAGGTTAATAACAGCTCGCCCCTTGCTACCGCGACCTAGCTCAGGTATGCCATAGACTTTTTGCCAGTAGACTTTTCCTTTGGTGGTGAAGAAGAGCAGGTAGGCATGGGTGCTGGCTACAAAGAGATGCTGAATGGGATCTTCTTCTTCGACCGTGGCCCCTTTGAGTCCTTTACCTCCTCGACGTTGCGCTTTATAGGTACTCGAAGGAATACGCTTGATATAGCCGCGATGACTGATCGAAACCACCATGGTTTCTTCAGTAATCAAGTCGTCCATATTGACATTACCAAGCTCCATATTGGAAATGTCAGTCCGCCTGTCATCACCATGCTTATCACGAATGGTGATCAAGTCATTTTTGATGATGTCCAGAATNTTTTGACGATCCCCAAGTATTTCNAGGTAGCCCGTGATCTCAATCAATAGTTTCCCATGTTCATCACCGAGCTTTTCCTGTTCCAGATTGACTAATTGGCTGAGTGTCATTCTGAGGATTGCATCGGCTTGAACGGCTGTTAGGTGGTAAACATCAGCTGCACCACGTTCCAGTTGGAATTGCTCGAAGCCAGTCTCTCCCAATGCTCGCTGCAGCATCGAGGCTGGGCACTCGATACCCATCAGTCTTGTTTTGGCATCGGCATGGCTGCTTGAGTTACGGACGATTTTGATGATTTCATCGATGTCTGCCAACGCGATTAGTTGACCTTCCACCACGTGTTTGCGACGACGGGCTTTAGCCAACAGGAACTGAGTACGTCGACGAATAACTTCCACTCGGTGACGAATATACTCTTCCAGCATCTCTTTTAAATTCAGAGTGCGNGGCTTACCGTCTACCAGCGCTAACAGNATGATGGAGATTGTTTCCTGAAGGTTAGAGTATTTGTACAAGAGATTGAGTACAACGTCCGGATTTTCGTCGCGTTTAATATCGATAACGATTCGAACAGGTTCTTTAAGATCCGACTCGTCGCGGATACCAGAGATTCCTTTGACACGCCCGTCATTAACCAGGCCGGCAATCTTTTCAACAACACGGTCACGGTTTTGGTGGAAGGGAATTTCTGAGATGATAATTCTCGAACGTCCCCGATCGAGTTCAGAAATACTGGCTTTNGCGCGAACAATGACCGTACCGCGGCCAGTTAGGTAACCCTTNCGAATGCCACTGCGTCCACAAATNGTTCCCCCNGTGGGAAAGTCAGGGCCCTGGACAATCTCTAATAAATCCATGATCGGAGTGTCCGGATCATCGATTAGTGTGACCAGAGCATCGCAAACTTCTCGAAGGTTATGAGGGGGTATTGAGGTGGCCATCCCAACGGCGATACCACTGGTACCATTGACCAATAAGTTAGGGAATTTAGCTGGTAAGACAGTGGGCTCTGTACGAGTTTCATCGTAGGTGGGAGTAAAGTCGACGGTGTCGAGTTTAATNTCTTCCAGCATTAAACTGGCGGCAGAGGACATGCGAGCTTCGGTATATCGCATCGCAGCAGCAGGTAGNCCGGCAATGGAACCAAAGTTACCCTGTTTATCTACTAAAATATGCCGCATGTTCCATTCCTGGGCCATACGAACCAATGTGGGATAGATGACTCCTTCACCATGCGGGTGGTAGTTACCAGACGTGTCACCAGCGATCTTCGCGCATTTTACGCGGTGAGCTCCTGGCGTGAGGTTGAGATCGTTCATGGCGACCAGAATGCGTCTTTGAGACGGTTTAAGCCCATCTCGCACATCAGGTAGTGCCCGAGANACAATCACACTCATTGCATAGGTGAGATAGCTGTTTTTAAGCTCATCTTCGATTGGTAAATCGATTAGAGTTCCATTTGAATAACCNTCATCGTCCTGATTTTCGTCTTCAGGAAGGGTTTCATCGCTAGACAAGTGTCTGTCCTTTCAGCGTCCTGTTTTAGATAAGAGAACCCCTGAAAAACAAGCCTCAAATGCTCAACCCCCAGACGGTTTTGTATATNCAGATTNTACCAAATTTAGGGGGGGATAACAATCACCTGAGTGGGTTCAATTGATAGTCCTAAGTNACTGGAAAATAAGGGCTTAGGACTTGTTTGTTAAGAAATTNATGAGCCCATGAAAGAACCCTCCGGAATTGCCAGGAAATCAAGAGGCTTACTACCCGTCGTGGTGCTACAGTTTAGGCCTGTACGGCGCCTTTGCTGGCGTTGAAATCAGCCGCATTCGGAATAGGAAGACAGGCAGGGTATCGGCTCTGTTTTGACGGTATGGGAACGGATGCGTTAAACGTTGACGCTAGGTTCCAACCAACGTTGCCATTCTAAGTACATCAGTACTGTTGAGGTCGTTACTGCAAAGAAAGAGAGCACCAACAACATNGTGTATACATTAAGGCGAATTTTCTGTTTCAACATCGATTCAATCCAAGGGTTAATGGATCACTATGGTGGCTAGTTTAAGTTGGTGATGACGTTATCATCTTTACGAATCTGCCCCTTTTGGTATTCAGGGATGATTTCGCAAACCGCTGAGCTTGGCTGAGTTTCACGAATTTGAACGCGACCCAGATAAAGTGCTCCGCGATAGACATCGAGGCGATGCCCGATACGCAGTCCGTCGTCTTGGCCTAACGAGATCTGTAGCAAATCCTTTTGAATAGCAATGACACGTCCGTCCAATGCCGGTGGCTTATCGAGGACATCGGTGAATTCATCGAGACCATTACGCTGTACTACATTCGACAGGCGACCAATTTGATTTCGTAGCTGGCTTTCACGCTCTTGAGCCTGAGTTTCTAAACTCTTAAGGTGATTTACTTCGTCGGTCAAAGTTAGGATTTGAGCGAAGAACGTATCTGTACGCAGTTGGGCGTCGTTAATATCTGTCCGTAAACCTTCCACTTCGGTCGTCAATTGTTTCTTCGTCGCTTCGGCAATTCTTAATGCGTCAGACAGATCATTACTTCGAGCCTGAGTGGTTTTGACAATCTCTTCCTTATCCGCCAAATCAGCAGCNACTGCTTCGACTTGAGTTTCCAAAGCAGCTAAGGCATAAGCGCGAGCGATACGCTCACGCTTTAAACTGTCCTCGACGGACTCTTTTTCATTCTCCAGCGTCGTCCTCAAACTCTCGAGGTTCGTATTTCGATCTTCAACTGTCTTGGCAGCTACCTGAAGGTCGATATGCGTTTGATAGACCGTGATAGAGAACCCCATGAACAAGAAGCTCATGATGAAAATCAGGACGGTAAATATTTTTCCAATCAGTGTCATGACACTAACGCTTTCCTAAACGAATAACCGTTGGTTAGTTCGGAACTAAGCTTGTNCGCCTTCTCCCGCGATAAAAGCGGTAACGACGCTATTTNCATNCTTAGCGCAAGCAATCGATACAATCGCTCATTCTTAAAATTCGGACATACATACCCGTTGAAATCAATATAAGTCTCAGTTTTTACCAATGTCAATCAATTACTGTTAATCTAGGCAATCTGGAAGGTAATTAAAATGAGTATGTCAGGAATCGAACTCGGTGAGGACAAGTAATTATATTCAGAATCGATTGTGTTGTAGCTANGTTTAGAGTGGATTGAGCCTAGGTTGTAGATCTAGTAAAGAGTGCTTTACACAGGGAAATCAGTGTAATGAGACCACAAATCAGTGCAAAAATGTCTCCATAAAGTAGGTAAAAGCTATCAACAGACGACCTACCCACTTTGGCAATCAGATATCCCTGTTCTTTCTTCTCCACTTTACCCTGTAGTCGTCCGGTTGGCCCAATCCAACCTGAAATNCCTGTGTTGGCAGCCACTAGGTTTGGACGTCGAAACTCGACTGCTCGCAAAATATTACTTCGTAAGTGTAAGTCGAGGATGGAGGATCCCCAGAACCAACCGTCATTNGTNAGATTTAGCATGACATCGGGACGTCGNCCATCGGTATCCNNTGCCAGCATCATNTTCCTGATTCGATGGGGCACCGTACTTTCAAAACAAATGTTCGGACAGAATTTGACCCCGTTAATATCAAACAGGAGTTCACCATTACCGGGAGCTAAAGCTGAGATTGGCAAGAGGTCGTAAAGGCCCGGGAATACATCACCTAGCGGAATATACTCCCCAAACATCACCAGATGATTTTTATGATACATATCTAATACTTTGCCCTCTGGTGAAACCAGAACGGCTGTGTTGTACATNGGNGTGGATTCGANCGTCAAATCAACAGCACTCGTTCCCCCGATAAGCATAGCTTNGCCNAATACATTTTGATTTTGACGACCATTCAAATAACTTAGTAATCCCTGATGTTGTTGGCGTTGNTTCGTTTGGAGTCTGTCGGCCCATGCTTTGACTTCATCCTGATTCTGAGAGACCTCTGTTTGCTGTGTGGGGACGTGAAGAAACTCATCATTAGTCCCGGTGACTAATAGCGGGCCAACCGGATACATCGATTCAGGCCAGACGAGAAGGTTCAATCCGATTTCGTCTTCGAGTGCACGAATCGATTGAAGATTATACATCTCTTGTTTCTCTTCTTCCTTTTTTAGATATTCGTCGTATGACAATTCAAACTCGGTATAAGTGACCCCCTGAATCAGTCCAACAGAAACAAGCGATGCTTCCGTCGTGGTAACAGAGGCGAGTTCAGTGAGGCGATTGTGTCCATAGGTCCAACAACCTAAGAGTATCATTCCAAACAGGATTCCTTCAGATGTAGGACTTAAGGTGAGAGCGGTCTTTTTAATCGGCAAGTCTGAGCTTTGCCCTTTCGACGTAACCTGTTTCCAAATGCGATAGAGCAGACCTGCTCCTAACACCAGCACGAAGGAAATGCAAAATCCCCCACCGAGATCTGCGGTTTGGATGAACCAAAGATGATCCACCTGAGAATGGGAGAGAGAGCCCATGGAAAATCCGGAAATAACATAACCGCGAATCCATTCCACGCAGACCCAACTAATGGCAGCCGAGTACGATAGCGATATTTTTAGTTGGTGGTGTATTGTTCTGGCAGCAAAAACAAACAGGGGTAGGTAGAGCCCCAGATAGATAGAAAGAGCACTCCAACCAAAGTAGGTGGTCCAATGAGCTAATCGCATCCCCTGCAGCAGTGCCAGCCAACAACAGACGTGAGTGATATAAAGTCCAAAGTAGGCACGCTTTAATGTGGCGTTTTGATCATTCAACTTCCGGACTGCAATCAAGGGAAGCCAGCAGGCCGGTGCTAACCACGCTGCCCAACTCCAGCCAATAGGAGGCAGGCAAAGATAAAGGAGACAATTGCCAAGCAAACCGTATAAAAACGGTGAAAATCTGAACGTTGAATCCGTTGCGTAGTTCTTAGGTTCGGGGGAATTCATGCCACAAGGTGGTTAGGAAGGAATTTTGAAAACAGAGATTTCCTCACCGTTCGGATAAAGTTGATTTCCGGCCTTAAAAAAAGCCAAAGCATTAGCCTCGCTAAGCGTTCGCTGATCCGCTGAGCCTTTCCAGGCTAGAGGTGTAACGTAGCGGTTTCCGTTACGTTCTGTCAATTGAGCGGGGAAGTAGGTGGGGCGATCTCCACGTTGTTGGAAATCAGCCGTCAGACAGGCAGTTGTTTCTTGCAAACACTCGGAGGTCTTTCCCCTCATCCTGAAGATGACGGGTGCTACGAAAAGCAGAAAACAAACGAGGCTACTAACAGGATTTCCAGGAAGCCCAAAAACCATTGTCTGACGGTCAGCCGATGAAAGCACGCCAAACCAGAGCGGCTTTCCGGGTTTAAGTTTGAGTTTGTGAAACACCTGCTCTACGCCATGTCGATCGAGTACTGCGGGAACCAGATCTTTGACACCGGCAGATACTCCTCCAGACAGAATAAGGATGTCTGACTCTAATCCTGTCGCGACTAAATCGGACAAGGTTTCAAAGTTATCGAGTCCAATTCCCAAGGATTGAGCCTCGGCTCCAAAACTGGTAGCTAATGCCTGAAGCAGAGGGCCGTTGGAGTTTCTGATCTGGCCTGCCTGTGGTGTCGTGGTCGCCTGCACAAGCTCATCACCCGTACTTATTATGGCCAGTTTAGGAGGTTGGTAGACCGGTACATTGGTACAGCCAATTTCAGCTAGGATACCAACTTCGATAGGTCTGATGAGAGTGCCTTGTGAGAGGATCGTCTCCCCCTGAGACAGAGAGGTAGCCTGCCTCATGATATTAGCTTCAGGTTGAATCGTGTCCTGATGGATGATTACCTTTTGTTGGTCTCGACTTGTTTGCTCTACCATCACGACAGCACTGGCGTCTGGCGGTAAAGGAGCTCCTGTCATGATCTGGATAGCTGCTTTGGGATGAATACTTTTTGTAGGAGTTTGTCCAGCGAGTACTTCTTCCAATACTTCAAGAACGACATCCTGTTTCACATCCTCAGCGAGGACGGCATAACCATCAACTAATGATTTGTCATAGGGTGGCGAGTCGATGTCACTTTGGACATCTTCGGCTAAAATATGGCCCACTGAATTGGAGAGCATGCATTCGGTGGGACGGCATTCCGATAGCCGGGCCATGATTTTCTGCAGTGCTTGGTCAACGCTGATCATATTGTCAGTTCAAGAAAGCGTTGGAGGATTGTGGGGCCCACATCGGATAGAAAACTTTCAGGATGAAATTGCCAACCGATTAAAGGGTAGCTCTTATGACGAATGGCCATAATTTCTGTGGAGCCATCAGGAGCATCCGCCCAGGCTGCAACTTCAAATTCATCATGGAGCGTGTCAGGCTGGATGACCAGACTGTGGTAGCGAGTCGCAATGAATGGATTGGGAAGATCGAAGAAGATGCCCTGATTGTCATGATGGATCGAATCTGTTTTGCCATGCATCAACTGCTTAGCACGAACAATGGTTGAACCAGTAGATTGCCCGATCGATTGGTGTCCCAGACAAACTCCGAGTATTGGAACTTTACCCTTCATGTGAGAGATCACATCCATGCTGATCCCAGCTTCAGTGGGTGTACATGGCCCGGGGGAAATGATGATATGGGATGGATTCAGAGCTTCCACCTGCTCGGGAGTTATCTGATCATTCCGATAGACCTGAATATTCAGAGTAGGATCGAATTCCCCTAATCGCTGAACGAGGTTATAGGTGAAGGAATCGTAATTGTCGATGAGTAGAATCATGAGGGCTTACGTCAGGCAAAAATAGTGGCAATAAACTTATTTTAACGTAGTAGCCAGACATATCGAGTCCTTGAAGTCGCGTAAATTCCCAATTCCCAAGAGGGGATGTGGCGATAATAATAGGAATACCTTAATAGTCTCTTGCCCAGCAACACAAAGAATTGGAATTCATGAGTATTGCAACCGAGCAACCTCTACCGGATATCGCTAGTTATAAATCGCTCGAAAATGACGAACTGTCGGTTCGAATCGAACGTGTTCGTGAGGCGATGGGCCCGGAATTGCTAATTCTGGGGCACCATTATCAACAAGATGAAGTGATTGAGCACTGTGACTTACGTGGTGATAGTTATCAGTTGAGTCAGATGGCTGCCGAGAACACAGATTGTAAGCATATTGTTTTCTGTGGAGTTCACTTTATGGCGGAGACGGCAGATATTCTGGCGAATCGACCAGAAGTATTTGATAAGCGAGGCTATCGTGTTTCTGTCACGTTGCCTGATATGGCAGCTGGTTGTTCCATGGCTGACATGGCCGGGATTGAACAAGTGGAAAACTGCTGGGCAGATCTGGGCGAAGTCATTGATACAGATGATATTACACCGGTAACCTACATTAATTCAGCAGCCAGCCTGAAAGCATTTGTTGGTAAACACAATGGAATCGTTTGCACCTCAAGTAACGCACCGGCTGTTCTTGAATGGGCATTCAAACGCACAAGTCGAGTCCTCTTCTTTCCAGACCAACACCTTGGCAGAAACACCAGTTTGAAAATGGGAATTACCAACGACCAGATGCCAGTCTGGGATCCTTACCAACTGGAAATGGGAGGGAATACTGACGCGGCTATTGAGAGTAGTAAAGTAATTCTCTGGAAAGGTCACTGTAGCGTGCACCAGATGTTTCAGGCGGAACATGTGGAGATGTTCCGTGAGCAACATCCAGGGATCAATATTTTGGTGCACCCGGAATGCCCTCAGGAAGTAAATGACATCGCTGATATATCAGGGTCAACTGGCAAGATCATTGAAGTGATCAAGCATGCTGAGGCGGGGTCCAGTTGGGCTATCGGGACAGAATTACATTTGGTGAACCGCCTTAAAAAAGAAAACGCTCATCTCGAGATTCACTTCCTATCTCCTGTGGTTTGCATGTGTGCGACGATGTATAGGATTGATTTAGCACATCTTTGCTGGAGCCTTGAGAATCTTGTGTATGGAACTCAGGTCAATGCAATCCACGTGGACGATGAGGTGTCCAAATGGTCTTTAGTGGCATTGGAACGTATGCTTAAGGTGAAATGAAAAAGCCGAGCGATCAAGCCCGACTTTCTTTATGTGTTCCCGGTTAACGCCGGCTTGTTTTAGCCGTCGGCTTTTCGACAGTAGTCCAACATGCCATCCACATCATCCGCCTCTTTCAGAGCTTGAGCATTACCAGTATCACCAGCGGGAGCGGTTGCTGGTTCTTCTGCTGGGGTTTCTTCAGCAGCAACTTCTACCGGTTCAGCAGCGGCCTCTTCTGCCGGAGTCTCAGTAGCAGGAGCTTCTTCACCCGTAGCACTTGCTCGGGCAGCAGCTAACATGTCAGCAACACTCATGTTTCCCGCATCGGCTTTAGCAGGAGCTGGCTTCTCAGCGGGAGTCTCGGCAGTTGGCGTTGCGGCTTCCGTAGCAGGCTCAGCCGCAGGCGTTGCGGCTTCAGCAGGAGGTACAGGGGTTGAGACCGTTTCAGTCTCATGAACTGGCTCATCAACAAGCTTCAGAAAATCGACATCGATATCATACCATCCGATATTGTTATAACCATCAAACTCAACAAGGGCACGACCACTCATATTTACCGTTTTCACGGTGCCCGTTAGTCCCTGAAATCGACCTAGCTCAGTACGACTGTCATCGACGATAACGAGTTGATCGGTGTAAATTCGCTTCAGGTTTTCAATGTGTTCGAAGACCATAAATATTTCCGTAAGTTAATGGGTGAAAAGTCACGCTGATTCAACAATTCTTATCGTAGCATGGACGTTTTTCAAGGGGGACAAAATGTCTGAATGGGAAAGAAATCTCATCCAAATAGTCTGTATTTCCAGCGAACCGTCGCTGGCCAGCTAACGGGCGTTTCTGTGGGAGTGATTTTTATCAGGTTTCCATCGATTTCTAGGTCGTCTAATTCACCACGTCCAGTCGATTCGATCTTGATTCGACAGGTTCTACCGGCGATCGAAAGCTCAGCAATTTTTTGAATAGGATCCACAATTTTTACTGGTACGCTACTGCGGTAAGTGGTTCCAAGCGAGCCGGCCTCTTCGTCCGCGACACGGCAGGCCACATCAAATAGAAGAGATCGTTGAAGATGATCGTTTTCCATACTCATCGACCAGTGGCTGTTCCCTGCCATTCCCACCATCACGCCGACCTGACGACTTTGGGTCCGCTGTTCAACAGATAAATCTTGCAGAGCAGGGCTGGGGGGCCAGAAATCTTCGGCGGTACCTTCCACACTTTCCAGTAATCGAAAGACCTGCTCACCGGCGATCCAGTCCACCACGTGAGCGAAACGATCGTTTCGCCATTCCATAGAAGTTCGTAAACCTGTGGCATCAGGTCCAATCGCTTCAAGATGCTTTAATTCAGACACGCATAGTCTCCTCTTGTCTCTATACCACCATTCCATCTCGCAAATACAGATTTACTGGGATTGGTGTATTTGCCCGATTGGGGAAGTGTATTTTAATCTTGTCCGATGCGCCAACGTAGAAAACTCTCTAGAAATCCCTGAATATTTCCATCGAGCACTGAATGAAAGTTCCCTTCGGAATGTCCTGTACGCGCATCTTTAACTCGTTGATCAGGATGCAGGAAATAGTTTCGGATTTGAGAGCCAAAGCCGACTCGAGCTTTATCTTTGTACTTTTGAGCCTGTTCGGCCTCGCGTTTTTCTTCTTCCACTCGAGCAAGTCTGGCTCGCAGCATCTTGTACGCTGAGGCACGGTTCTTATGCTGACTCCGTTCATTTTGACACTGCACGACAATTCCGGTCGGTTCATGCGTTAGACGGACTGCACTATCCGTCTTATTGACATGCTGTCCACCCGCTCCACTTGCACGATAGGTATCTTCCCGAACATCTTTTTCGTCAATTTCTATTTCAATATCGTCAGAGATTTCCGGAGATACGTCAATCGCGGCGAAACTTGTTTGCCGTTTTCCTTCAGAATTAAACGGACTAATCCTCACCAGACGATGAATCCCGGTTTCACCTTTTAGATAGCCATAGGCCATCGATCCACGCACACAGATGGTGGCATTGTTAATCCCTGCGATATCATTATCACTACGATCGAGTAGAGAAACCTGATGGCCGTGCTGGCTGGCCCACTGGATATACATGCGTAAGAGCATTTCTGCCCAGTCGTTGGCGTCCGTACCACCATCACGAGCATAGATCGTCATAATGGCTCCGGATTTATCATGCGTTCCATTGAGCATGGATTTCAGCTTTAGATCTTCACAAAGAGATTCAAGCCGTGTGATCTCCTGCTCAACCTCTTCTTCCATGTCAGGCTCTTCCTGACACATTTCCAGCAGGACCGTCAAGTCCCCGGCTGCCGTTGTCAATTCGTCAAGTGGGGCGGTAATAGCCTTGAGTGACTTAAGATTGGCGACCGCTGCCTGAGCAGTTTCCTGATTATCCCAGAAACCAGCGGCAGCCATCTGAGACTCTATGGCCTGAATATTTTCGTTTTTGGTAGCGTAGTCAAAGACTATCTCCGAGTTGGAGTAGTTTTTGTTGAATAGATTCTGCCCGGTCTTTTAGTTCTGAAAGCATATTGGTTTTCATAAGAAATGAATGTGAAAGCGGCTGTGTCTTTGATTGTAGATTATGCACGATTAGATGGTTAGAGAGCAATAACTCGTTAACGGATCCAGCCACCACCAATGACCATGTCACCATCGTAGCAAACAACGGCTTGCCCCGGTGCAATACCATGAACCGACTGATCAAACGTGACTTGCAGTATTTTTTCGCCATTCATCTCGCTAATAGAGGCTGTGGCGTCCTGGGGAGCACTGTTGTAGCGGATCTGAGCCTGACAGCGAAATGGTTTTTCCGGCTCAGGCGTGATTAACCAGTTGGTACGATCTGCCTGCAAAGACGTCTTTCCCAGTTCATCATGACTGCCAAGTACGACCTGACGCGAATCACGATTGATTTTCACCACGTAATGTGGTGTACCGAGGGCGACTCCGAGGCCTTTACGCTGTCCGATAGTGTAATTTTCAATGCCGCTATGCCGCCCGACTACTGTACCATCGGTGGTGATGATCTCACCTGAGAGGTCGATTTCGCCGCGACGTTGTCGGACGAAGTCACCATGATGCCCTGACGTAACAAAGCAGATCTCCTGACTGTCTTTCTTATCAGCCACTCGTAAACTGATCCCTCTCGCGATGTCACGAATTTCTGTCTTGGGGAATCCTCCGACCGGCAGCAACATACGCGATAAGTATTTCTGCTCGATCCCAAACAAGACGTATGCTTGATCTTTTGTACCGTCGATTCCCCGGGCTAAGCGGATTTGGTTCTGTTGATCGTGAACCAGTCGAGCATAATGTCCGGTGGCCACATATTCGGCATCAATACTGTCGGCGTAATCGAATAGTCTGCCAAACTTGATCCAATTATTACACATCACACAAGGATTAGGCGTGCGACCGATGGTGTACTCGTCGACAAAGTAGTCAATGATCCGGCTAAAGTCTTTTTGCAGGTTTAAGGCGTAGAAAGGGATCGACAGTTTGTCCGCAACTTTCCTGGCATCCTCCGCATCGGAAGCACTGCAGCATCCCTGCTTGTGGTCAGCCCGGTTTTGCAAAAGGGGTAGTAGCGGATTCGCCTCTCCGCTATCGAGGTCACAGGCCGCGGCAGATTCTTCACCATGGCGCATAAAAACGCCTATGATGTCATGTCCCTGTTCAAGTAGGAGATGAGCCGCCACACTACTGTCGACTCCTCCTGACATCGCTAATACCACTCGGGCCATGCCCTACTCCCTGTCGCAGATTTAGAGTGCGTAGACTTCGGGGCCGGCTTCCTGAGTGACGACTGCTCCGAAGAGTGTAAATGGAGTGGTTTCGTAAATAGAGACGGGCAGGATCTGGCCAGCCTGGCGCTCGTTACCATCAAAGACAACGATCCGGTCGCAATGTGTGCGGCCCACCATTTGTTTCAGAGGTCCGTCCGATCCCAACTTGTCGGCCTTCTTGCTTGGACCTTCGACTAACACGTCGACTGAGTGCCCGATGAATTTTATGTTTTCTGCTTCACTGACTTCATTTTGAACCGCCAGCAGTGCATTGTTGCGTTCCTGCTTCACTTGATAGGGAACATCATCGATCAGTGTGGTCGCCGCTTTGGTTCCTTCGCGTTCACTGTACTTAAAAATAAAGCTGTTCTTGAAACGGAATTCGTGAATCGAGTCGATGCAGGTTTGGAATTCTTCGTCAGTCTCTCCGCAGAACCCAACAATGAAGTCACTCGAGACGGCAGCATTGGGCAAAGTATCCCAAATTAAATGCATCATGTCACGGTATTGCTCGACCGTGTAGCCACGACGCATTCGTTTCAGCATGTCATTGTTACCGTGTTGCAATGGTACGTGCAGGTACGGAGAAATTTTGGGCAGGTCACGAATAGTTTCCAGTAGTTCTTTTTTCATGTCCCTCGGGTAGTTAGTCACGAACTTAATGCGTTCGATACCACGGACTTCATGAAGTAAACGAAGTAGGTCAGACATCCGAGTTCTCTCGCCATCCGCATTGGTGAAACTATAACTGTTCACGGTTTGTCCGAGCAAAGTGATTTCCAGACAGCCCTGATCAGCCAGTACCTTTGCTTCTTCGACAATTTGTTGCGGGTTCCGCCCCTGTTCCGGCCCTCGGGTATTAGGCACTACACAGTAAGTGCAAAACTTGTCACAACCGATCTGGATGCGTAAGTAAGCTTGATAGGGAGTGGGACGCATCGTCGGATCACGAAGAGGGTCGAACGTCTCATGACTTCGTTTGATGTCGTCGTTGCTGCCTTCGCGACGGCCTAAACCAACGGCCATTTGCTGTTCTTCACCATCACGTGCTTTGTCGATTAGATCGGGAACCTGTTGTAATTGCCCCGGGCCGACGATGAAGTCGACGTAAGGAGCTCGGCTAAAGATGATCTGCTGATCTTTTTGAGCCATACATCCCATCACTCCGATGATCTTGTCGGGATTGCGATTTTTCATCAATTTCAGCGTGCCAAGGGCACTGTAGATTTTGTCTTCAGCATGAGCACGAACGCTGCAGGTATTATAGAGAATCGTGTCAGCGGCTTTCACATCGGAAGTTAGTTCGTAACCGCGTTTGCGCAAATCAGCAACGACCATTTCACTATCCAGCATATTCATCTGGCAACCGACGGTTTCTATATACAAATTATGTGACATTACTTCTCGACCCGCTAACGTTAAAGGCTATCCCTTCAATTTGTCGGCAAAACTCCATCTTATCAATAGCCTCAATAGCGTGAACCGCTAAAGTGGTAAAACTAGTTCCTACCTAGGGTGGTAATTAGGAGAGTCAGAAAGCTAAGGTTATGCCCCGACCGTAAGCATTTGCTGTTCATCTGCTGACTGTTGAGCCAACAGAATCATTTCTAAAGCGTCACAGGCCTCCTCGGTAGTAACCAATGATGGTTCAGCCCCCGATTCAATGCAGCGAGCAAAATANTCCAGTTCGCTGCGTAATACACCAAAAGTCCCCGTTTTGACTGGAGGCCAGTAGGATGTATCCAGATAGCGGGAGTGTTTTGCCTGGAGATGTAATCCTGTTTGCCCGCANTCGATGCTGATCTTCCCNGTGGTTCCGATGATCTCCATGCGTGCATCAATGACTGTTTCGGTTGTCTCGGGAAGGCCCCAGTGCGTCTCGATGACAACGACGGTCTCACTNGAATTGGCAGGATCGCTAAAGTCAAACATCGCCCAGCCGGCATCGGGATAGGTGAAGTCATGGATTTTAATATTGCGAGCAAATACGGAGTTTGGTTTGCGACCGAGCATCCACATCGCCAGATCAAGGTCATGAATGCCGTCACCAACAAGGGGAGGGATTTTCCCAAGNCGGATATTGGCCGGGGCAACTGGCAAATTGCGTTTTGCATGAATCGAGGTGACCTCACCAATTTCTCCGGCAAGAATACGTTCCCGCGCAAGGCTATACCGAGGGTCAAAGCGACAGATATGGCCAACCATTAATTTGCCTTCGGACTGGCGTGATGCCTTCAGAATCTCCTGAGCCTGAGCGGTTGTCGCAGCCATAGGTTTTTCTAGAAAAACATGCTTACCAGCACTGAGTGCTTCCATCGCCAAGGGATAGTGATCCTGCCAGTGCGTGACAATTGAAACAANGTCGACCTCCGAGTCGGCAAGGATGTCATCTGCTGTCGTGGATATCTTCGGCAATTGCAGTTCTGCGGCATGCTGCTGTAGAACATCCGCGTTGCGATTACAGGCAGAGTGTAGGCGGACCCCCCGTATTGTTTGTAAGGTCCGTGCATGAATGCGACCAAATCGTCCTAGCCCAAGGATCGACCAATTAAGTTGAGTATCACCCGACATTTATGATTTTCCGTTGACGGGCGTACCGTTATTGAAGTCAGGTGGCTGCGGAATATCTTCGGTGATGATATCCCAGGATTTTCCATTTTCACGAACATCTGAAAAGTCCGTTGCTTGGTATTGATAGTGTAATTGGTTCGTGTGGAGTGGGTGTCCCGTCGCCCTGCGCGCCTTCATAGCCGCATCAAGAATACCGGAAACGAATAAGGTGCGTTCCACGGGATAGGGTGGTTTACCAGTTTTGAAGTGCACCTGGATGGCATGAGAAAGTGCTTTAAAGAGATTGCGGTTTTCCCACGGACCAACATAAAAGCTTGTTGCGAGAGGAGCTTTTTTACCTTTGAGTCGGCAAGCAAAATTCCAACGAGTGCTGCTACGACCGGCTCGGAGGATGGTTGCCTTAAATCCATCGACATACTCGAGCACAATCGCATGAGGTGTGATTGCTTCTTCGTCACCAATCGACTCAAGCCGTTGTTCAATTTTTCCGGTTTCAGCGAACATTGCTGCTTCAACAAGCTTCCAATCAAAAATGCCCGCCTGAGCAGCCTGATAGACTTGTTCACCCTCGTAAAAAGTGATTCGTTTTACACCGGTTTCGCCCCCACGACGACACTCCACCATGGATTGAAGTACTTCTAAAGCATGAAAGTCGTAGGATTCCACCGGACCACCATGAATCGATACAGCCTCTTCGATTCTGGCACCCTTTTTGATTTCAATATTTGGCTTTCTTTGAGCCAATGGAACACTACTACCGGCAAGAAAGGGAATGTTGTTTTGCTCTGCTGTCTCGGCCATTTCCTGTGCCCAGTCATATCGATAGCTGAGATGCTTATCATTGAATACTGGTACAAAACGACTGGAATCTTTCATGACGGCAATGATCTCATCAAAGAATCGTTTGCGGGGATACATGACCTGATCGAATTCATTACGCGGATAGCTACCATGTTCACCGATTGAAAGCACAGCATCGACAGCTAACTTATCACCCCCCACACACAGTGCTTCGCGAATCGTCTTAAAGACTGGAATACCATATTCTTCTGCAACTGCGTCGGTCATGTCTCCGTCAGGAGTCTGATCACGATAAAAACTCACCACATCGACACCGGGGTCGGTGACCTCTCCNCAAAATAGATAGGGTTGAAGAAAGTTTTCCAGAATCACATGGGCATGACTGCGATACGTGAAGGACGTATAGACGGCAGCGACTCGTGGCCTTTTGTTTTCACGATTCTCAAATTCAGCCCCCCAAGCCTCAACGGACGCCAGNGAACTGAAAATCGGTGCTNNTGCAAGCGTTTTTAAAGTTTCGCGACGATTGAGCATGAGAAAGTCCCTTGAGATTAGAAGAAGTAGAACATCATGAACATGGCCAANCCGGCAAGGAAGCCNGCATACACAAGGTCACTTCGGAGGAAGTACTGAACTTTAGTCAGCGACGTTTCCTCGAGGTGGTATTTCTTTTTAGCCTCATTCAAATACACGAACACNGTAATCAGGAATGAGAGGCTGGCTGCCAGTAATGGTNTGATTGCTTCTAAGTGGGTAAGGTACGCCAATATAGCGAACGCAGCGACGCAACCAGTGAATAGTATTCCCAGGTGCTTGAGACGGGCAGGGTCATGCCCACCAAGTGCTGTCCACGTAAGCTGAGATTTTTCCGGATCCGGTGCTTCTAAGTGACTCACGACAATATAAATCAGAACAGAGAGCCCGATCACAAACACCACGCGATGGAAGAAGTTTAGAGTAGGGCCAAAGGTTTCATGCACCGAGGAGATATTGGGACGGATCTCATTTTGCAAGAATGAATTGAAATCGACCAGGGTCATTGAATGGATGTCGTCAACATCTCCATAGGTGGTGGGAATTTGTCCAATATGGAAATCACTTACTTCAGCACGCTCGAGGGCGATGTCATACAGGGGGCGAGGGACATCCGTGTCATAAAGAGTAACGACGACCCACGAGAGGACAACACCAGCGATAATGGTAACGAATGCTGCGGTACCTGTCCCTCGTTTCCAGAAAATGCCAAGGATAAATGCAACGAGCAAACCTGGCGTTAAGTAATTTTGGTAGTTGACAATATCCAGAAAGAAATTACTTGAGGAATTCGGATCCATAATGAACAGTGCCATCAGGATGGCACTTATCATCAAAGCAGCGATCGATAGTTTACCGACAACAATGAGTTCTTTATCGACAGCCTGAGGATTTACAAATCGTTTCCAGATGTCCACTGAAATGATCGTGGCGGCTGAGTTCATCATGGAGTCGATTGAGGAAAGGATCGCCCCGATAACCCCGGCGGCAACTAGTCCAATTAGTCCCAGCCCAATCGGTGCCAGATAGCGATTAACCAGATACGGGAAAATGGTATCCGGAGCAATTGCATCTACCGCCGCTGCTCCATCTTCATTGATTAACAGGAAGTAAGCACAGACTCCGGTACCGATCGAGAAGAATGGGATTAAAAGCTTGAGGAATCCCGCAGCGATGATACCGACCCGGGCTTCTTTGTCACTCACCGCTCCCAATGCTCGCTGAACGATGAATTGATTCGTCCCCCAGTAGAAACAATGCATGAACATCAGTCCGGTAAGCACCCCGGTCCATGGGAGCTGCGGGTGGTGAGTTGGCAGATAGATTGACATCCTGTCCGCAGCGCCGGAAGCAACCGCAGTGTCATTGGCATCCACCATTTCTCCCCAGCCGAATTGAGAGAAGACGAGAATGGCAATACCAATTCCAACAATCAGCATTAGTACTGATTGGATGATGTCGGTGTATACAACCGCTTTGAGACCACCCAAAATTGTATAACTACCTGCAATTAATCCGAGCGCGATTACAAAGGTTGTGTAGTGAGGCATGGAAACCAGCTTTATCGATGGCTTGGCCTTTAATTGAGCACCAACGGTCCCCTCTGCGGCGGCAGGCAGCGTGGTTTCTGTAACTTCAAGACTGCCAGCCTCACTGACAATAGCATCTCCACCCATCAGTTCACAGATAGTTCGTGAACCGATGTATAGAGCAGGTATCATCTGAACACCGGCCATGATGATGATCATAATGACTGCATAACTGATCCGACTGCGATCGTCGTAACGTTTACCAAGGTATTCCGACAGCGTATAGAGATTAAGCTTGCGATAGACCGGTAAAAATCCAAAGCAGAGCAACAATAGTCCCAAAATGGCCCCGATTTCAAAGTGACTTTGGGCGAAGCCGATACTGAAGCCAACCCCCATCATCCCGACCATGTGGTTGGCACTGACGTTACTGCCAAAAATGGATCCGGCGACACCAAACCAGCGTAGGCCTTTCCCGGCCAGAAAATAGTCTTCGGAAGTATCTTCTTTGCGACCGGCCCACATACCGACCGCCATCGCCCCGATCAGAGCCCCAAAAAAAATGACGTAGTCGAGTGTCCCAAGTTCTAGTGTTGCAGTGTCCATAGATGAAGTATTCTGTATCTAATTGATTGAATTTTGGAGGATGGCATCCAGTCTTTTTTTACCAAGTCGTGCGACTTCCAGAGGATCCTGCTGCCATAATTCCTGATTAAATAGTTCGAGGCTAATCATACCGTTATAACCGATTTTACGAAGCATCTCGATTTCCGCTTCTAAATCAATGACGCCGTCAGAAATCATTACCCGGTCGGGATCGGTCTGCTGATAACGGGCAACCTCGGGATTACCGTCATCGATATGATAATGACTGATGCGGTTTCCCGGAATTTCCCCTAGCAGTTGTTGATTAGAGTGACTGTTCCAGGTGTGAAAGGCATCCGCGATTAACGTGGCATCAGAGTGCCCGACGTTTTGCACGACTTGCCAGGCAGCATCCAGTGTTTGAGCGCCTTGAAAAAAACTAATGTATTCAAACGTTGGCTTTACCCCGACATCTCGTCCGATTTCCAGTAGATCACCGTAACGATCTGTCAGTTGCTGGAAATCACATGGCTCCCGTGGCGGAGTGGCAACGACATAAGATGATCCAAAACGGGCAGCCAGTTCCATCCGGCGTCGGGCTTCTTCGAGCATAATCCGGTACTCCTGACCGACCGCTTCCCCCCAGCCTCGCAAAGCAATCATACAGGGGATAGTTAGGCCGTAGTCTTCTAATGCCACTTCCACGTCACGAGCCTCCCCGCCAAGACCGATGTATTCATAAATGTCATTGATCCATAATTCAATGGCATCAAAACCAGCCTCGGCTGTGACACGGATTTTTTCGAGCAACGGCGTTGTCTTGATGGTGGATGTGTTGAGGCAGATTTTCCACTGGCTCATAGCGATACAGTTCCTTGGTGAAATTTAATCCCTTACC
>PAJC01000044.1 GCA_002705165.1 Planctomycetaceae bacterium
AGGACTGAAATCATCGACAATATGATTGCAACGACTATCGGAATGGCTATCATCGGTGGCAACATAGGCTCCAACTTTTCAGCCGTTCAGAAATCATACAACGGATCTAAGGTAAATAGGATTAGGAATTAAACGTGTCTCTGCTTTGGGAAATCCTGCAATTTGTATTGCGTCTCAGCTTTGGGGTTTCTCTGGCCATGGCCATCACGAACCCTAAGCATGTCACGAGCGGTTTTTTCAAAGTCCATTTATGGGTCATTATGGGCCTCAACGTGTTTGGTGGGTTGGTTGTTTGGACCGTTTCAGACGAGCATTTACCCGAAGACAGCGGGCGACTGATTAGCCAAACCAGCTTGCTAATACTAGTGATTGCCAATGCGGTGCTCAGCTATGCCGGTGCGGTCAGTTGGCTCTACGAAAAGACAAAGCCCGGACAATGGATTCTCGTTGTCTTAACGGCACTTACGTTGGCCACTGCGTATCAAAGCAGCGTCTTACCAACGGACAACGCAACATCGCATCATCTAATATTACTGGCTGACATCATCACCTCCGGACTTCTGGTGGGCAGTGTGACGACAGCCATGCTGCTGGGGCATTGGTATCTAAACACGCCGACGATGGACCTGGTACCACTCCGGAAACTGCTCTGGCTTTGTATCATTGCGATCGTATTACGTACCATTTTGTCAGGCACGGGGACTACACTCACTATTCTCAACACTGAAGTCACCACCACCTGGTGGATTTTCGTATCGCTGCGGTGGATGGCAGGCCTGATCATCAGTCTTGGACTGATCTCTATGACCTTTCTAACATTAAGAGTACCAAACACTCAGAGTGCCACCGGAATTCTATATGCGGCCACCATTGTTGTATTCATTGGTGAACTAACAGCTCGTGTTTTAGCAGATAACGTCCTGTACCCGTTGTAGACTCAAGGTAAAATAAGCCCTAATATTTAACTCTCTATTCGGCATGAACGTAACGTATTTTTGCAAGACCTGCGACAAGGTCACCCGCGTACCCTTTACGGCAGACTCTCGGGCTGTTTCATGTACACGCTGCGCTGCAACGCAGGCGTTCCCGGAGTCGTTCCTGGACGAAGACGAAGAAGGCAACTGCATATTGGAACGATGTACGATTTGTGGTAGCCACGAACTATATCACCGAAAGCAATTCAATCAGCGACTGGGAATCTCCATCATCGCCTTGGGGTCAACGCTCAGCACGATCGCCTACGCTTACCACAACCTGTTTTGGACTTTTCTGATACTCTTTATATTCGCTGGAATAGATCTTCTGTTTTATATTTTCATGAAAAATCTATTACAATGTTATAAGTGCAATAGCGAATTTCGTGGCTTCGATGATTCTCCGGAATACCAGCCTTTCAATCTCGAGGTCCATGAAAAATATCACCAACAACGCGTTCGACTCGAAAGAGCTGAAAAAGAACGTCAATGGTTGGAACAAGAGGCCGGGAATCAAGCTGACGATGATTCAACAAAGGCCGGGGCGTAACACAGGTAAGTAATGGATCAGGAACGAGCTCGCATTCTGGAAGATCTGCGAGGCGTGGTTGAGGGTGAGGTTCGATGTGATGACCTTACTCTGCAACTCTATTCCAGCGATGCCAGCATTTACCAAATTCGACCGTTGGCTGTGGTTCGTCCTTTGCATACTCAAGATGTGGTTGCCTGTATGCAATATGCCAACGAACACCACATTTCGATCCATGCCCGTGGTGCCGGTAGCGGCCTGGCTGGTGAATCTCTCGGGCCGGGGATTATCATTGACTTTGCCCATTCGATGCGACGTATCCTTGCCTTCGACGGAGAGCGAGTCCGCATTCAACCCGGAGTCATCCTCGCTCGACTCAACAAATACCTTGCCAAACACAATCGCATGTTTGGCCCGGATCCCAGCAATCGTGATGTCACGACCATGGGAAGCGTCCTGGCACTCGATAACAGCGGCAGCCATTGGCTCAAATATCGCAGCCCTCGATTCCACGTGGAAGAACTCGAAGTTGTTCTTGCTGACGGTTCCGTCCTCAGGCTTAACCGCGAGTCAAACACGGAAACCCTCTGTGCCATTCCTATCAAACAGGCTCTCTCTGACCCCGTCGAAGCACCAACCGTTTCCCGCCTGGATGAAATTCAGGAACGGATACGCAGCATCCTGACAACGCATCAGCAAACCATCGTGGAACACACACCTAAAGCACCTGTCCACCGTTGTGGTTACCATCTGAACAAGTTAGTTCGAGACGACCACCTTGACCTGACTAAATTACTGGTCGGTTCCGAGGGCACGCTTGGGCTCATCACGGAAGCGACCGTTCGAACCACTCCTATCCCTGAGCAAACAGGGGTACTACTGCTCTTCTTTGATCGGATTGACAAAGCTACCCAGGCCTCTCAACTACTGGGCAACATGGACATCTCTGCTTGTGACCTCCTTGACCGCCGACTCTTAGCCCTCGCCCGAAAGACTGACCCCCGCTTCGTGCGTTCTATCCCGGATGATGCGGAAGCGATGCTTCTCGTGGAAATAGAGGGAACCACCAGAAATGAGATTCGAGATCGTTTGGCCAGAATTAGTGAAGCCATTCAACAACAGCATCACCTTGCATTTGCAAGTCGCCTGGCGTTAGAAAAGGCCGAAATCAAACAGGCCTGGTCGATCACTCAGAACGTCATCCCGACTCTTTACCGCCTGGAAGGTTCGTCGCGAGCGATTCCCTTCGTGGAAGACATCGCCGTCCCCCCAGCAAAACTCCCGGAAGTTTTGCCCCAAATCTACGCCGCGCTTCAAAAACACGCTACGACAGCCTCACTCTTCGGGCACCNAAGNCACGGAGTACTACATATCCGTCCGCTACTAAACGTCGATGACAAGAGTGACGTTCGTAAGCTACATGCCATTGCCAATGACATTTATCTGCCCGTGATTGAAGCGGGNGGNACCATTAGCGGCGAGCATGGAAGCGGTCTCAGTCGCACTTGGTTTATGCGAAAACAATTCGGCCCCCTCTACGACGTCTTTGCCGAAGTAAAGCGAGTGTTTGATCCACGGCATATTCTCAACCCCGGCAAAGTCATTTCCGAGATGCCTCAACCCATCCACAACAACCTGCGACCTGTCAGTGTCAACTTGGCGACGCCACGCCGATTCATGGCCGACGTAACTAATCAGGAGCAGGAACAACGCCCTCCCATGGACCTGCAACTTGCCTGGACACCGGAAGAATTGGCATATAGTTCACGATCCTGTAACGGATGTGCCCGATGTCGTGACGAATCAGAAGCCACTCGCATGTGTCCGATCTTTCAATTCGCTCCACGTGAAGAAGCCAGCCCACGTGCCAAAGCCAATTTATTACGAGGGATTATCACAGGGCGCCTCCCTCTAACCACTCTTGGAGAGGAAGAAACTAAAGCCCTGGCAGACTTATGTGTTAACTGCCATCAATGCCGAGTTGAGTGTCCGGCAAGTGTCGANATNCCTAAGATTGTNCAGGAAACCAAAGCACAATACGTAAGTTNTAATGGACTAAAGATAACCGACTCGATCTACACTAAACTCGATCGAACAGCCCGTTGGGCGCACCGATTCCGTTGGTTCTACAACTGGAGTATTCGTAATCGACAAATGCGNTGGCTTCTGGAAAAATTTACCGGGCTGGCGCAAGGAAGGAAACTCCCACAGGTAGCGGGGACGAGCTTTCTCAAATGGGCCGCACGAAATCGGCTAACCAAATCAAATCGAGAACCAGGCAANAAAACCTTGTATTTCGTCGACATCTTCGCAAACTGGTTCGATCCGGACCTCGCCAAATGCCTTGTCGCAGTCTTGAAGCATCATGGCATTAGCGTTTTTGTACCGAGTGAACAACAGTGGTCTACCAGCTCCGCCATTGCAGAAGGTGACATNGAATATGCGNGGANCATTGCCCGACGCAATGTAACCATGCTAGCCGAGGCCGTCAGACAGGGATATACGATCGTTACCACGGAGCCTACTGCTGCAATGTGTTTAACTCAGGAATACCCAAACCTGCTCGGTGATGACGACGCTCAATTAGTCGCTGAAAACACACAGGATGCCTGTCATTATTTGTGGGGCCTACACGAAGACGGCAAACTGGAGCTTGACCTACAACCTGTAAACTATCAGGTCGGGTATCATTTACCTTGCCACCTAAGAGCCCTAGCGAAGTTCACGCCTGGCGAGCATTTACTGCAGCTCATCCCCGGACTTACCGTCCATCGAATCGAAAAAGGCTGTTCCGGTATGGCGGGTACCTTTGGTTTACAAAAGAAAAACTATCGAAATAGCCTGCGTAGTGGATGGGGGCTGATCAGTACGATGAGAGATTCTGTAATTCAGGTAGGGACGACGGAGTGTAGCGCGTGTAAAATCCAAATGGAGCAAGGGACCACCAAGCCAACGCTCCATCCGATCAAATTATTAGCTCACGCTTATCGTCTGGCACCTCAAGTAAGCCAGCAGTTAGCCCAACCATCCCGAGACTTAACCACGTCATGACGCTCTACATCAAGCTATTTGCCGTAGCGGTGCAAAAGGCAGGTACGACGAATCTAAAAGTCGATTGCTCCACACCCACTACCGTTGCCGATCTTAAGCAAGCAGTCATCGCTGCNTGCCCAGCACTTAGCGAAATAACCGCTCACTGCAGATTTGCTGTTGACGACGAATTTGCGACCGATACTACTATTGTCACTGAAAATTCTTCACTAGCTATCATTCCGCCTGTTAGTGGTGGAGCATAACAACTCTTCCCCTTCTACGATTTCAAGTTCCACCATTTTATATACATGATCCGCATCACGAACGACGCTATCGACAACAACGCTGTCCTCGAGTCTGTCCAGCACAACCGAGCCGGAGCTGTCGTTCTTTTCCTTGGCACCACAAGAAGTATTACCGGAACCCGGGAAACGGATTCTCTGGATTATGAATGTTTTGAATCCATGGCANTCAAACAACTGGAACANTTAGAGNCCACTGCCCGCGAACGCTGGNACATCATCGAGATCGCGATCGTNCATCGTCTAGGCCAGCTTCTACCGGGCGAAGCCAGNGTTGCCATCGCCGTCAGTTCCCCTCACCGAGCCACCGCTTTCGAATGCGGACAGTGGCTTATCGACACCCTCAAGGAAGAAGTGCCAATCTGGAAGAAAGAAAACTGGTCTGATGGAACACAGGAATGGGTTCATCCGGGAATGGAGGACTGACCCATGCCGAGAAAACCTTCACTGACGGATAGCCTNGGGNGAATCCACACGAACCTCCGGATGAGCGTGACCGATCGCTGCAACATCCGTTGCTTCTACTGCATGCCGGAGGAGAATGTGGAGTTTAAGCCACGTGACGAAATCCTAACCTTCGAAGAACTCATTCGTTTTGCGCGTATCAACTCAGAACTCGGCGTCAATAAGATTCGTTTAACCGGAGGAGAACCCCTTGTCCGCAAAGACCTGTCGGAATTAATTCGGGAACTGCACCAACTTAACGGGATAGCGGATATCGCGTTAACAACCAATGCCGTATTGCTTGCCGACCAGGCNGAGGCCCTCAAACAGGCTGGACTTGACCGTATCAATATCAGCCTCGACACATTAAGCGATGAAACCTTTTTCCGGATTTCAAGACGTCGCGGGATCGACAAGGTGCTTGAAGGNATTCGAGCTGCTCAGGAAGTCGGAATGAAAACAATTCGACTCAATGCGATTGCCATCCGAGGTCTAACAGANAACGAGATCCTGCCNCTGGCCCATTTTGCGATNGAACGCTCTCTGGAACTTCGTTTTATCGAATTCATGCCGCTCGATGCGGACGATAACTGGGGGAGTCAGGCAGTCCTTACCGGCCAAGAAATCCGCCGAACTCTAGAAAAAGAGTTTGGTACACTCCTCAAAGCTGACCGCCCTGATGCCAGCCANCCAGCCGTCGACTTTAAGTTTGCATCCGGTGAGGGACGGATTGGATTCATCAATCCTGTTTCCGAACCATTTTGTGATTCCTGCAACCGATTAAGAATTACGGCGGAAGGCAAAGTCAGAAATTGCCTCTTTTCCATCGCCGAATGGGATGCTCGCCAAATGCTTCGAGACGGCAGTAGTGACACACAAATCGAGCAACTCGTTCGAGATTGTGTCGCCAACAAGAAGCCGGCCCACGGAATCGACACGCCGGATTTTGAAAAACCTGAACGAGCGATGTATCAAATCGGTGGCTAGCTAAATCCTCATTTGCTTTCGCTGGCCTTCAATCTCCTCAAGAGAATAAACCTTCCCGGTACCGCTACCGGGACATTCTTCACAGGTTGCCTTCCAGGCTTGCTGACTTTTTAAATTAGAGTCCCAAAACGGCCACGTTCTACACTGAACAGGCCTAGCTCCATAAACCTGACAACCTTTCTTTTCAGTGTCAAAAAAGACACAATCTCCATTGGGAAATTCTCTTAGAGAACGCCTCGCTCCAATTTTTCTAACATAGGTATCCTCGAATTGCTCGGAATCCATACCTACTTCTTGCGCAATTGCTTCTATTTCAATCTGGCTGACCCATACAAAACCGGGAGCACCGGTACAGCAATCACCGCACTGACTACATTCAAAGCGCAATCCATCGGCATACCAGGGCGTTTTGTCAGTCAAAATAAATACTCTACAGATTCAAAAGTGGAAAGGCGATGACTCCAATTATAACGATTAGTAAAACTTTAGCGATTACCTCAAGATTCCGGGCTCAGGACTCGATGGAAATAGTACGAGCGCAGTGCGTTTTAGATCAAAATGCGCNAAACGCGTTCNAAAACAGACCAACAAGGACAAGGAGGNCTGCAAAAGAACAGNCGAGAATTGAGATCCACAGGACAGTCCATTTGACTTAACTCCTTGNGATTTCTACACTTAGAGCGTTCACAAAGCACANCACGTGAAGCCCTGTAACACCTTCGTTCATTGAAAAATCGATCTCAAAATCATGCCTCAAAGCAAGACAAAAAAAGATATCGTTAAAACCATCGCCGAAGAATCCGGGCTGACNCAGCAAAGTGCCAAGAATCTAGTTCAAAGGACTTTAAACTCTATCGTTCAAATGCTTGCCGACCACGGCAGGATCGANCTAAGAAACTTCGGTGTTTTCGAATGCCGAGAACGTAAGGCCAGAGTTGGCAGAAACCCCAAAACAGGTGAGTCGGTGNATGTTCCCGCCAAATTTGTAGTCACCTTTAAGCCGGGAAAAGAAATGGAAGAAAAGATTCGAGAGGCCAACCCAGTCGGCTGGAACCTCGAAACTTTCCAACTGCCACAGGGCGAAACTCCAACGCCCTCTGACTCGGATNACTCCGAGCAATCTCTGCCGCCAATCTAATCTCAAAAAGTCGTATTGCAAGCCTTCGGCGAATTGTGTACTTATACGCGACCGTTCAGTGATTTAATTATCCACGAATAGTCGAAACAATAACCAATCCAGGATTATGGCAATCAATCTGGATAGCTAGTCAGGATGATTAGCTCACGACCTTCAAGGAGGATTTACAATGCGACGCATGTTTTACGCCGTATTACTTTTCGCCGCACTCAGCACAAGCGTAGGCTGCATTATTCCTGCATTTTCAGGAGACCGGGCNCGCCGTACCCAACAATTGATCTTCACATCTGAGAATCAGCGTCAGATTTTGAACTTTTGGGAACGCTTCTGGCATATGGACCAACCGGACCACATGGCTCCACAGCGTGTCCATGGTNGCGTGATTTAGATAGCACAGTCACCCTGTGCTGAAAACGCATCTATCCTCGANNGATAGCCTTGCNACGGACTTATCAGCCGTCGTTNACCCCTNCNGGGGTNGCGAAACAATGA
This sequence comes from Planctomycetaceae bacterium, assembly GCA_002705165.1. Lineage (GTDB taxonomy): Bacteria > Planctomycetota > Planctomycetia > Pirellulales > Pirellulaceae > UBA721. The sequence goes on from PAJC01000044.1 coordinate 7,900, forward strand.
TTGCCATAATTGAGAAACTTTCGATGTCAGGTTAGATTACCTTTAATGGTATTTCTAACTTAGGCATCGTTTTTTTTGGGCCATGACCGTGACAGAGACTTTAGCGGATTCCAACTTACAGGTACAACTGGGCAGGCTGACGCTTCCCAATCCAATTCTGGTGGCATCCGGAACTTTTGGTTATGCCCGTGAGATGGAAAAGATTGTTGACCTGTCACGACTTGGGGGGATCGTCCCCAAAACGATCACTACCGAGATGCGAGTTGGAAATTCGCCTCATCGTACCGTAGAGACATCTTCCGGCCTGCTGAACTCAATTGGCCTGGACAACGATGGGATCGATGCCTTNATCGCCCACCACCTGCCTTACTTATCTCAACAGCCNGCGCCGCTTATTGTTAGCATCGCAGGTTCGAGCGCTGAGGATTATATCTCACTGGCGTCACGCCTTGCCGAGCACGGCGGTGTTGACGCGCTGGAACTAAATATCTCGTGCCCAAACGTTGCACACGGTGTCGACTTTGGTAGTAACCCAGCTCTCTGTGAACAAGTCATTAAAAGTGTGCGAGACAACTGTGATCTGCCGGTNCTAGCCAAATTGACACCTAATGTTACGAGCGTTGTAGAGATTGCGGAAGGCGCAGCAAAAGGCGGGGCGGATGCTGTCTGTCTAACCAACACACTGCTCGGTATGGCGATTGATTGGAAAAAACGCAGGCCCATCCTTGGTAATGACATGGGAGGTCTGAGCGGCCCGGCGATTAAGCCGGTCTCGCTTCGATGCGTCTTTCAGGTAGCAGCTGCCGTGGATATCCCCATCGTTGGGATTGGAGGCATCGCAAACCTTGATGATGTNATGCAATTCCTCGTCGCCGGAGCTTCCGCCGTGCAAATTGGAACCGCAAATTACTATGCCCCAACCATTACAATGAAACTACTCGACCAATTACCGGGAGCGTTGAACGAAATTGGAGCGAGTTCCATTTCAGAGATCGTGGGAACGGTCAAATCGAACAAAAGCTAGTTTATCAAGTGGAAAGACAAGAGTAACCAACAGAGCCATGCGAGTACTTTCTGGTATCCAACCAACCGGCCGTTTTCACTGGGGTAATTACTTCGGTGCCATTCGCCAATATATCGATCTGCAGACAGCAGACGAAGCCTATTATTTCATCGCCAATCTGCATGCCCTGACAACCATCCGCGACAACGAGTTACTTCAACAGTTAACTTACGAGGCGGCACTGGACCTATTAGCACTGGGACTTGATCCNGATCAGGCGTCGCTGTTTGTCCAATCAGACGTCTCTGAAATCTCGGAACTCACTTGGGTCCTCATGACGGGAACTCCTATGGGGCTACTCGAACGTTGCCATGCCTACAAAGAGAAGAAAGAAAAAGGGATTAGTGCCGATGCCGGTCTCTTCACTTACCCGGTCTTAATGGCAGCAGATATTCTTGGTTACGATTCAAATATCGTCCCCGTGGGGCAGGATCAGGTGCAACACATCGAGGTGGCTCGAGATATCGCTAAAAGCTTCAATCATCACTATGGTGAATGCTTTGTGCTTCCGGAGGCCAAACTGCTTGATGCCTCCGCCAAAGTTCCCGGCACCGACGGTGAAAAGATGTCCAAAAGCTACGACAATACGATCGAGATTTTTGGCGAAGAGAAGGCTATCCGGAAAAAGGTCATGCGGATTTCCACAGACTCACGGCCAATGGAGGATCCCAAGGAACCAGAGGACGACCACCTTTACCAACTCTACAGTCTGTTCGCAACGAACGAGCAGAAGGAAGAATTAGCGGGCATCTACCGAACAGGTGGATTCGGTTATGGCGATGTCAAGAAAAAGATCGCCGAAGCAGCCGCGGATTACTTTCGTGATGCCTGGCAGCGGCGTACTGAGATGGAAAACAACGCCGGATATGTTCAGGACATACTCAATGCCGGGGCAAGCAAGGCCCGCAACAAATGCCGGGAAGTGCTTGATCGAGTCCAAAAAGCAACGGGATTGGTGCGATGAACGTCATTGGACTAGGCACTGACATTATCGAATGTCTGCGGATTGCCAAAATGATAGAAAAGCATGGCGAGCTGTTTCTTAATCGCGTCTATACCCGGTCTGAAATTGCTTATTGCAGCAGTCGCAAGGGAGCCAATCAATCTTATGCAGGCCGCTGGGCCGTCAAAGAAGCTGTTCTCAAAGCAATGGGAACAGGCTGGTCACGCGGGATCCGCTGGAAAGATATCGAAGTCGTAACTGACTTGACGGGTAAACCTAGTGTTGCCATTCATGGAGTGGCCAAAGAGATCTGTGACGAGTTGGGAATCTCGGAGGTATTGATCAGCCTTTCTCACTGCCGAAGTCATGCCACTGCTACCGCGATTGCCGTGGGGAATTCTGCCGACTAAAGTTCGCCGCAAAATCGATTCTGACTAAGCGTTTTCGCGAAGAGGTTCCGGACGGTAGCCCGCCTCGACAACCTCACCATCTACGGTCTTNACNACTGGGGCCGGGTTCTCTTCCTCATGACGAGCCAATGCTGCCTCCCATTTAGCCCGTTTTTCGTCTTCCAAACCCTTCCATGCCCCTCGACCGCGGCACTTCGGATAGCGGGAACAACCAAGCCATGGGCCACGTGCGCCATTCCTNAGATANAGATTAGCCTCACATTTATTGCACTCAAGGTCNGTTTCCAGTGGNCCCACTTTAGGTAACGTAACCGTACCGTTCTTATCCAGATTGACAATGCCATCGCAGTCTGGATANTTGGTGCAACTCAGGAACGGCCCAAACCTTCCGGTCCTCTTCAGCATCGGAAGGTTGCAGTTTGTACAAGCAATATTCGTCTGCTCAGGGTTGATTGGTCGCCCTTCGGCATCTATTGGAGCCGCATATTTACAAGCGTCCCGCATGCCAGCAGCGATTTCACCAATCCGCTCCTGATGGTCCTTCACTTTGGACCAGGTGACCTTTTGTTCACACTCAGAGCATGTCAGAAATGGTCTCGANCGCGCAGTCTTTCCTTTATTTACTCCCATTTCCTTCGCGCCGCANCCCGGACACGGAATATTAATGGGCTCAGGCTTNACCCGAAAGCCTACACAACTGAGAAACCGACCATTACGACCGAATCGGTATTCCAGGCGTTTTCCACAATCGGGACATTTATATTCCTCTGGCGCAAGCTCAGTCTCCGCTTTGGCATGCGTCATCTTTTCAAATGCGGTATCCAGCTCCGATTTAAACTTCCCATAAAAGCTGTGCAGAAAAGCCGTCCACTCACGGGAACCATCTTCAATGGCGTCCAACTCGGATTCCATCTCACGCGTATAACTAACGTTCATGATCTGCTCAAAACCTTCGAGCAGTTTATCCGTCACGACTTCTCCAAGATCCGTCGCATGGAATCGATTGGTAATTTTCTCCACATAATTTCGATCCTGAATCACCTTGATGATCGAAGCATAGGTCGATGGACGCCCAATACCTTCTTCTTCAAGCTTCTTGACCAAAGACCCTTCGTTATATCGCGCCGGGGGCGAGGTGAATTTCTGAATCGGCTCCACACTAAATGGAGCAGACTCATCACCCTCTGCCAGCTTGGGCAATGTTTGTTCGTCACTTGCTGTTGGTACGCCCGCCACGCGATAAAAACCATCAAACGCCAGGACTCGACCGGTTGCCTTGAGCATAGCTCCCGTCTCTTTATCACTTCGTTTAAAGGTGACCGTCGTCGAATCCCATTTAGCGTCTACCATTTGGCAAGACACGAATCGGTTGTAGATAAGGGTATAAATTTTTAACTGATCAGGATCTAATGCCTTCGCCACCTTAGCCGGTGTACGTGACACATCGGTCGGGCGAATACACTCGTGCGNTTCCTGCGCATTNTTATTGGTTGAACCGAAAAACTTTGGCTTCGCCGGCAGGTAGTCCTCACCAAACTCTTTCGAAATATAATCGCGTACTGAATTCANNGCTTCAGGCGCNATATACGTAGCATCGGTACGCATATAGGTGATCAAACCGACATGACCTTCACCAGGAATAGCCAAACCTTCATACAGACGCTGAGCCAGATTCATCGTGCGACTGGCTGTAAAGCCTAATGCACTGGAAGCGGACATCTGCATCGAACTGGTGATAAAGGGTGNGTAAGGACGACTACTCGTCTGCTTCGTCTGAATGGAATCAATTGCGTATCGGGCTTCGGNATCAACNTCTCCCAAAACCGAACGCTCAAACATAGCAGGACCTTTACCGGTCGGGTCAATCCTGGATTCAACCGATACATTGACCATNCCGGCAGCTTCAGCAGCCACGGNAATTNGATCGGATAAATCCTGAGGAGATTCTGCCGGGCAACCCAAACTGAATTTCTCGCCACCAACCTGAATTAGTTCAGTCTTCAAACTAGCGTGCTCGGCCAACCAGGCATTCTGGCGTTTAATCGTCGGTGTTTTGCCCTTGTCGTCCAGCGTTGCGATGAATTCAGTCCACTCGGTAACCAAGCCTGTCGCTTGATTAGGGTCTAATGCCAAACGCACACTGACGTTCCAGGACTCGTCCGGCACATGAGCTCGAATCTCCCGTTCACGCTCGACAATCAAACGCACAGCAACACTTTGTACACGTCCAGCGCTAAGTCCGCCGGCCACCTTCTTCCATAACAATGGGGAAACCTGATAACCCACAATTCGATCAAGAATTCTACGAGCCTGTTGTGCATTAACTTTGGCCACATCAATTTCACGTGGGTTTTGAAACGCCTGCAGAATGGCGTCTTTAGTAATTGCATTAAAGACGACGCGTTTTACCTTTTCCGGTTTGACCTTCATTGCTTCGGCCAATAGCCAGGCAATAGCTTCCCCTTCCCGGTCGAGGTCGGTCGCCAACCAAATGCCTTCTGATTCTTTAGCTGCTTTCTTCAGTTTGCTTAGCGTTTTGTTTTTGCCCTTAATCACTTCATAGCTCGGCTGGAAGTTATTATCTAAATCGATACCAGGGACAGGGGTCTTAACGCCTTTAGGATTCCGTGCGGGGAGGTCTAATACATGACCGATACTGGCTTCTACTAAATAATCCGGCCCCAGAATTTTGGAGATTGTTTTAACCTTGGCGGGAGACTCGACAATGACTAGATGCTTGGTCATAGGATGAAGTTATTAATGAAAGTTGGTTTTGTATTAAATCCGCGGAGCAGCATGTAAAACTACATGCCTAGACTTAAATATCAGCAAATATTCTGCTCAGCATCATAAGAGTAGAGTCTGTCTACACTTCCGTTGTAATGCCTAGTATCGTCATAAACCGCACTAGCTGAACAAATATGTTAGTTGCCTACTATCGGCGCGACGCTCCAAACAACGCTATATTAGTAGTATCAGCAGGCCACATTGGGGTTTATATTTACCTCAAATCGACCTAAAATCAATGGTTTCCCAGTCTGTGGAAATAGACTGGGAAAGGGAGAAATAAATTTAGCCGCAACCCCCATCTGGGTTAGATGGCGTGTTGCACTAAGCAATCTCTCCCTAGACGAATCATTAAGACGTTACTTTTATCTGTCAAGGCAAAATAAAGCATCTTCACATTGGTGGGATGAACGGAACATGTCAAAAGCAAAACGCCCCAACCGTATTTACGGCCGCGAAAAGAACAAACAAATCCAGGAACTGAAGCAACACGAGCAAGACAAGCGTGATGCGCATATCCAGAAGATGAAAGATCAGGGTACCTACGATGATGGCCGTAGTATCTTCGATTTCGTCGCTAAGTATAAAATTGCGACCTATTCTGCCCTGA
>PAJC01000045.1 GCA_002705165.1 Planctomycetaceae bacterium
GCTTCTTCTGCTTCGGGTTTCTCGGAGGTAACACTGTGCTCGTCTCCAGACTCATCCGGATCTTCACCTTCGGTTCCGAGGTCATCATCTTCCTGCTCTGTAGCTTCTAGATCTTCATCCTCGGCCGAAGAACTCGTTTCCGTCGCCGCTTCTGCCGCGACAACCTTATCCACCGCGATGCCTAATAAGTCGCCAATTCGCTCATTAACGATTTGACCATTTTTAGAGACCAGACAGCCGGCGAGCACATCATCGGTTAAATCAAGCTCGATATCACAATCTTCATTGAGCAAATAGAGTAAGAGGGTCGTAACATTATTGCCGAACATTTGGCTAGCGTGATATGGAATCTCTGATGGCAGATTGGTCGGGCCAAGAATCGTCACTCCGTCAACAACGATCGTTTCATCCGCTTGTGTTTCTGAACAATTTCCTCCACGTTCAGCGGCGAGATCAATAATAACGGAACCATTGCCCATTCCTTTGACCGCTTCATTGGTCAACAACAGAGGTGACTGACGGCCAGGGATTGCCGCAGTAGTAATGACAATGTCATGTTCTGAGGCGACTTCTGCCATGAACTCACGTTGCTTGTTGAGAAATTCCTCTGTTTGCTCCCGGGCATATCCACCTACATCTTCAGCATCTTCAGATTTCAATGCAAACTCAACAAACCGAGCCCCCACGCTCTCGACCTGTTCGCGGCAATCTGGACGAACATCGAAAGCACTTACAATCGCTCCAAGGCGTTTTGCTGTTGCGGCAGCCTGAAGACCCGCAACTCCGGCGCCGATAATGAACACCTTGGCAGCCGCCAAAGTTCCGGCAGCAGTCATATTTAAGGGAAACATACGAGGCAACCGATAGGCCGCGTGTAATACCGCTCGATAGCCAGCAATTGTGGCCATTGATGACAGTACATCCATACTTTGAGCTTTAGTGATACGTGGTACCATCTCGAGTGCAATCTGACTAACACCATGGCTAGCCAATTCCTGAATCGCTTCAGTATTGCCGAGAGGATCACACATTCCAATGACGAGTTGACCTGAACTGAGCAGTTCCAGATCGTCTGTTCCATTAACTACATTGGCTCCCAGACTTCTCACTTGCACCAAGACATCGGCACCAGCTAAACCCCTTCGATCGGTTAACGTCGCGCCTGCCTCTTCGTAAAGTTGATCTGAAATNCCAGCCGATTTTCCTGCTTCATACTCAACAAGTACTTCGTAGCCTGCGGACTTTAGCTTTTCCACATTCTCGGGCAATAAGGCTACACGGCGTTCATGAGGGAAACGTTCTCGAACAACTGCAACTTTTTTCATCATCGCTATTTCTTGAAATTCACAATTGGATTTTGCTATTCAACCACCTGCTGAAATCGCAACCCAAGGAGAAATATTGGAATAAAACAAATACCGAATGCCTTGCCAAAACCATCATTCAACAAGCCTGGCACCCGTGCACTAATAATAGAACACTTTGAGGCATTTCATCGCTATCCCAAATCCCCGAATGTGGTGACTATTTGAATTGTTCCTTTCAAATTTAAGTGGTTAATAAAGGGTAAAAAACAGCCTGTTAAGCGGTTACTCACGATAAAGGAATAAGACTTGTTATCAGCCGATTCGACTGGGCAGATATTTTGTTGGTAATGAAGGCCCAAACCGATGAATGACTACTTTTTTCCTGATAACCGGACGGCTAAAGAACTCACCGGGATCTGATCTATGAGAATCCGATAAAAAGCCTAGTCATACATGTTTTTAGCCCTTGTTAGGTAGAATTTACAGGGTTAGAATCGCTTGTTTCCCAACATATTTATGTACTTACTATATATATGAGGTAAGAACGTTGGTCGCTCAAAAGACCTATATGGCTAAAACTGGCGAAGTCACCCAAAACTGGTGGCTCGTAGATGCATCCGATAAAAGCGTTGGCCGTTTGGCTAGCAAAATTGCAGTGATTCTCATGGGTAAAGACAAACCGTCTTATACTCCTCATGTTGATACTGGTGACTTCGTGGTCATCATCAACGCTGAAAAGGTTTCTTTCAGCGGTAAAAAATGGGAGCAGAAGACTTATACCTGGTACACAGGCTACACTGGGCAGAAGTCGATCACGGCAGAAAAACGAATGGAAAAGGCTCCTGAGTTAATCTTACAAGAGGCTGTTCGTCGCATGTTACCTAAGAATAAATTAGGACGTGTCATGCTCAGCAAATTGAAGGTTTTTACTGGTGGTGATCACACGCATCAAGCTCAGAACCCAACTCCACGAGAACTTGGCTAATACTAGCCGGGATGAGTTTCGATTTTCACTTTATAAAATTACTTTTCGATCCAACAGCAAAACAAAAAAATGCCAGCAGTAGTTAAGAAATGCAAATTCAACGGTGACTCCTTGGGTACCGGTAGACGTAAGTCATCTGTAGCACGTGTACGTGTTCGCCCAGGGTCAGGAGTTATCACTATCAACAAGAAGACTCTCGAAGAGTACTTTAAGTTTGACAAAGATCGCCGGGCCATTCAGGAGGTTCTGGAAACTGCGGGTGAAGCCGAAAGCGTTGATGTGATTTGCACTTGCAACGGTGGCGGAACAACAGGTCAGTCTGGGGCTGTTCGGATGGGTTTAGCTCGCGCAATGGTCAGCCATAACGAAGAGCACTTTCAGGCGATGCGTGACGGCGGCTTCCTCACTCGTGACTCACGTATGAGCGAACGTAAGAAACCTGGTCTCCATGGTGCTCGTCGAGGAACTCAATTCTCGAAACGTTAACCGATTGAGATTAACGATCAAAATTCCATCAACTCCAGTCAACTACGGGCTGGAGTTTTTTTATGGCTTCACCCAGTAGATTGAGTGCGTTGTAATCTTACTTCGTCCTTTTTCCCAAAATCATTCCCTGGCAATGCTCGAATGACCTTTCAAAAACAACCCCCGTTTGTTTGGAGGAAGCCTCCTCAGGGTGATCATCTCTCCTATGTCCAATACCCAATCTTTACATCGATATTTTTTCTGACTTGCTATTAGGTATAGTCAAACGCAGCCTCGGTGAAATCCATCNTTAATTACGGTGCATTAAAAAACCCCGGCCATAGCCAGGGTTCTGAGTGCGGGTGAGAAGATTCGAACTTCCACGGGATTATCTCCCACATGGCCCTCAACCATGCGCGTCTGCCAGTTCCGCCACACCCGCGAGGTAAGTTTTCAGTCTAGGTAAATAATTATTGNCGTCAACCACCTGCGTCNTCNCCAAATCTTCGAATTGGTTGTAACGATTATCACTTCCGGTTATTACGGTTAATTCGATTCACACTAACATGTTAGCAGCGAATCCTAACAATCCTGCCACCGAGGAGATTCACGATGACGATTGCGAGCAGCTTGAGACGATTAGATAAGGTACCGGTCATGGAAGTCGGTACTCATCCCTAAGAGTTCTCATCTCAAGGAGTGGTTTATCTCACTTTTGAACAATTCATCCTTTGACTGCTCCCATGACTATGCCACACTTAAAATTATTCTCTNATATCGAANCCGCCTCCGCAGTGGTAAAAACANCCTTAGCTGATTTGGATGTGANNGANGACCGGCGGTTACCNGATTCCNGTGCTCCAGTNGTCTCAATTGCTGGACTGGAATCACAAGTTAAACAACAAATCAATCAGATTCTAGCAACCGCTTCGACCGCGTTATCGGCTAACTGGTCTGCTGTCTACCTGCTGGATGATGAAACTCAGAACCTAATCCTNATTGATTACTGCACCACCTCGAAAACGTTACAGAATGCTGACGAGACTCGAACGCTTCAGTTCTGCACGGCAGATCTCGAAGCTCTCACCGGCCATGTAGTTACACTTGAGAGTGAAGAACGATTGGAGTTTTGGAACGCCCCCATTCACGCACAATCTGGAATCTGCGTACCTTTAGTCTCCAATAACATGCCCATTGGAACTGTGTGGTTTGCCTTTGATAACGCACTCGAGCCTTCTCAATCCACCAGTGCTCTTTGTGAAGTCATCGCCGACCGTGTCGTTGATTATCTGACAAATCGTCTGACTCCAGCACGTACCGGGCAGCACACTAATCTGTCGGACATAGCCAAACAGTGGCAANNCAGTCGTCTGGCTAGCNAACGCGCCGAAGTTCAGGGTTGGGACATTCAAGGTTGGATCAATCCGGAAGCCCCAATTCATCACACNTTCTANGACTGGCAAATGCGCGAANANGGCATCGACATNTCAGTGGCTCACGCACAAGGACTGAGTATCGAGGCAGCCCTCACGACNGCCGTNATTCAAACCGGCGTCCGGGCAACTTCNAAAGAANTGGTAACACCCGCCGATACACTGGAACGCGCCAATGAATATTTATGGCGTGGTTGTACAGGCGATCAATTCGCTGACCTGTGCCAATTATCACTGAATCAAGATACCAGTCAAATCACCTTTAGTTCAGCTGGCTCGGCCGTCGTGCTGCAAATTACAGGGAATGGGATTCGAGAGCTTGGTCCGGGACTGGCTGGCCCGGAACTCGGAGTCATGGACTATGGCGAGTACGAAAATCAATGCTGTGTAACTCAAAAAGATGAGTTCCTAATTGTGTTGACTGAAAACGGCTTTGCAGCCGTTGAGGGTGACACACGGCAAGCCAAAATTAAAAAAATCCAACGTAACGTAGGTAAAGGTTCACGACTTTCTGCGGCTGACATGATCAAACGTTTACGCAAGCTGACTCTAAATCTAAACGAAGAAGACGCCAGTATTGTGGTGATTAAAAGACTAGGTTAAAGATATTTAGATACGGGCAAATCTTTCGTTGCCAGCCAATCTATTTTCTTGGCGACCTCCGGATCTTCGATTAATGGTGGCGCATGATGAGGTTTAATCCGCGCATCAATCACGAGAGCGCCTTCGCAACCCCAGTGCTTATGATTAATCTCGGCTCCGATTCCATCCACATCAACTGCTGGGTTGCTACGGGTAAATGTCACCCACTGGAAATTTCCAATATTGGCCGCCGTGAATTCTGAATCATCGGCCAGAACAATCAAGGGAAACTCATTAATTGAGTCCAAACGGCTAAAAGCCTGACAAAATCTTTTGAGGTCATGCCCGTAGCTTTCCCCCGCCTCAGGGCTTTGGACGGCGAGCACACCTGGCATTAATATTTTAGGATTTGAAAATCCGGGAGGTAAACTAATATCAGCGGGCAGTACCGTTGGCAATTCACGTCGTTTGGGACCACTTGCCGCCACGACAACCTTGGAACCCTGATTCAAACCATGGCCAGAATAATCCAACGTATCGATTGTAGTTTCGGTCTGGAAGTGCAGATCGCGTCGCCAATCTACTCGACACAACACATGCTGCAAAAACCTTGCTGAATCCTCAATATCCAGCGACTCATTATCGAATCGATTAACAACAAACAGATACTTAGCCAGAGAAAGTTGACCCTGCCCAAGTATTGCGTTGGCCTGAGTCAGCAATTCTTGCGGGCGACTCTCGTTGCTGTAGGGAGTATATCGTTCACTACCAATAGCAAACAGTAACGGATGCACTCCCGCCGCATCAACTGCATGGATGGCTTTGATTCCCGGCAATACCGTTGGTATGACAGGGCCGGTTATTTCATGAATCAANTCACCGAANCGCGTGTCTTCTTGTGGGGGGCGGCCTACAACAGTGAATGGCCAAATTGCGTTTNTGCGATGACGTACACGGGTTACTTTCATCACGGGAAATTCATGAGGTAGGCTGTAGTACCCCAAATGATCTCCAAAAGGTCCTTCCAGACGAGTGGAAGCTGGNAGGACTTCTCCTTCTATACAAAAATCCGCTTCCGCATAGATCGGAAGCCGGCCGGGACGTTGAACCATTCCAATCCGGCCACCAGACAGAGCTCCTGCAAAAGTCAATTCGCTCATGCCTTCAGGCAGTGGCATCACAGCGGCTAGNGACATCGCCGGACTTCCACCAACAAAAATGTTCACCTTCAACGACTCACCTTTGGCATTAGCTGCACGCTGATGCACTCCAATTCCACGGTGAATTTGATAGTGCAGGCCCACCTCTTTATCAGGTATGTATTCCCCACCACTAAGCTGTACTCGGTACATGCCTAGATTAGCCTGCATCATTCCTGGGCGTTCCGGATGTTCCGTATAAACCTGAGGCAGGGTAATAAATGCCCCACCATCATCAGGCCAGCTCTGCATCTGAGGCAAATCTGAGATCTTACAGGTTGCTTCCATGATCGGCCCACTTCGCCTGCGCTTGGGAAGCATCTTCAAAGCTTGCCACGGTAATCCAAGATTACGTAGAGGATGCTTGAGAACTTGAATCGGATCAACTTTAGCAGCAACCAAACGTTTCACCTGCTTCAAAGTATCGCGAAATATATATTCGCTACGCTCCAAAGTTCCAAACAGNTTCGAAACCATTGGAAANTGACAGCCGNTCACATTTGTAAAAAGTAATGCCGGACCATNGTTAGCAAACACACGGCGTTGAATCTCTGCTGCCTCTAGATGAGCATCTATCGGTTGCTCGATACGAATCAAACGTCCGGCAGCCTCTAAATTCCCTACACAATGTTGAAGGTTTTTTACCGACATAGAAAACTGAAACTTGCTCTGAGCTTTCTCAAAACTATTGAAATAGCATGTAAAATCTGATGTTTACAGTCCAACTGGNTTTTCTTCATCATACCAAGTCCTTTTGAATTCCAAATAAGGGCAATGGTNGATAAAGCACAGAGCGACGAAAATCAGTAGAATAATCTGCTGGATTTCGTTCGACATGATGTTGGCGATCATTCCCCTTTTCATACAAACTATGGTGAAACAAGGACGAACACTCATGACTACCGTGACAACTTCGGAGTCCATTTTAAATATACAAGCCGATGCAGTCGTCGTCGGAATCTCCGGCAATACACTTTCAGGGGCCGCCTCTGAATTGAACGAGGTGACCAAGGGTGGTCTGCAATCACTGATTGATTCCAAGAAGGCCAAAACCGCTGCAGGCAAAGTAACTTCGTGGCTCCAACCTCAAGGGATCCAGTCACCAGTCGTCGTGATCGTCGGTTTAGGTGACAGCCCAACCGCCGGCGACTGCTTTAAGGCCGGTGGAGCGGCAGCCAGATCACTCACCAGTTCCAAATTAGAATCCGTTGTATTTTACTTTCCGGAACTGGANTCTGCTTTACTCGAATCCGCTGTGGCGGGGAGTATTGTTGGTAGTACAGGGCAAGAGTTACATAAGAAAAACCCCAGTCGTCACGCTCCGGCTCAGATCCTATGGGCTACGGACAACACCGATGCCGTTGCCAACGGCAGTAAAATTGGTGCCGGAGTGAATCTAACCAGAGAACTCGTCAATCAACCGCCTAATTATATTTATCCTGAATCGTTCGCAGATCAAACTGCCAAACTTGCGGAACTAGAAAATGTCTCTGTCGAGATTTGGGATAAAGCTCGATTGGAAGCAGAAAATTGCGGGTCNCTTTTAGGGGTTGCTCAAGGTTCAGATTTTGCTCCNCGTCTGGTCATTATTCGTTACAAAGGAAATGACNCGGAAAACCCAAGCATGGCAATCGTAGGNAAGGGCGTCACTTATGACAGTGGTGGACTTTCACTAAAACCAAGTGAGGGGCAAAAGACCATGAAATGTGATATGGCTGGTGCTGCAACTGTCGTTGGCACTATCAAAGCTGTCGCCGAATTGGGAGCATCGTGTCACATCGTCGGGCTAGTGGGTCTGGTCGAGAATATGGTGAGCGGCAATTCATATCGTCTGGGCGATGTCCTGACTTCACGTAACGGCAAAACCATCGANATCCTCAATACCGATGCCGAAGGAAGATTAGTACTTGCGGATGTTCTTGATGTAACACTAGGCCTGAAGCCAGACCATATCGTTGACTTAGCAACGCTCACAGGCGCTTGTTGCGTAGCACTTGGATTGGATATTGCCGGATTGTTTACGAATGATCAACAATGGTGTGACCAAATCATTCATTCAGCTGCAATCGTGGGGGAAGAAGTTTGGCAATTGCCGATGACACCACACTTTAGCGAACAATTAAAAAGTAAGATCGCGGATCTGAAAAATATTGGTACGGGCCGCTGGGGCGGCGCCATCACCGCAGCGAAGTTCCTTGAAGAGTTTGTTGGGGATGCTTCCTGGACTCATATAGATATTGCTGGACCAGCCTTTGCTGATACGGCAAAATCCTATATAGATGGAGGTGGGAGTGGCGTTTTAGTACGGACACTCGTCAATATTGCTCGCGGGATGTAAGGGTAATCCGACTCGGAAATAACGTGTCCTAAGGTATTGAATCGTATTACATGAGGTTGTCCATTGGACTCCATTACAGAATTCATCCATCAACATCAATACTTGATCTACTTGATCTGTGTTCCCGTTCTGGGGGTTTCGGCTCAATGGCTCGCATGGCGTTTACGCCTCCCCTCCATTCTGCTTCTGCTTGGATTCGGAATTCTATTAGGTCAGGCCATTACGCCATCCGGGGTAATTAAAAACCTACCTCGTATTGAGAATGTCACCACGCATGCTGAAATCCATGTAGAACAACCGAGTAAAGAAATGCTTCCCGCCGTTGACGAAAACGGCAACCCATACAAATCGGAAAAAACCAACCAGCTAGATGGAGGGGCCATTGATGTTAATGCGCTGCTTTTACCACTGGTCTCATTCTGTGTGGCCATCATTCTATTTGAAGGGGGTCTGACGCTTCGCTTCAGTGAATTAAAAGAGGCTGGCAGTGCGACAATACGTCTTTGTACTTTAGGAGCCGGAGTGACGTGGGTTTTATCCACAATCGCTGTTTATTCGGTTGCTGGATTTGCAAATTGGGAACTGTCCGCACTGGTCGGAGCCTTTATGGTTGTTACCGGACCTACCGTGGTGATTCCATTGCTGCGGCACATTCACCCCTCCAAGAAAATGGGGTCCATCGCGAAATGGGAAGGTATTATCATTGACCCAATTGGAGCTGTACTGGCCGTTTTGGTGTTCGAGTTTATTAGAAATTACGGGGAAGGTGGTTCCTTGTGGAGTGTTATCCTAGCGCTCTTGATAACCATTGTTACCGGTCTGGTAATCGCCTATTGTTCTTCCAAACTCCTGCTATTGTTTACTCGCAAGTACTGGATTCCCGATTATCTGCACGGCGTCGTCTTCTTAGCTGTGGCTTTGGGAACTTTTGGTATCTCAAATCTAATCCAGGAAGAGTCCGGATTATTAACCGTCACCGTTCTTGGGATCTTGCTGGTCAATCAAAAAGAAGTCTCTATCCACCATATTATTGAATTCAAAGAACACCTCGGCGTGTTTCTGATTTCAAGTTTATTTATCGTGCTGGGATCGAACTTTGATCTTTCACAGATTCCCGAAGTTGGCTGGCAGGGACTGGGCTTCTTAGCCGTCATGATTGTCATCGTCCGGCCGGCGAGTGTTTTCATATCGACGATCAGATCCGACCTATCATTAAAGGAGAAGGTCTTCCTCTCATTCCTTGCTCCACGCGGAATTGTCGCTGCTGCGGTTGCCAGTGTGTTTGCATTGGAACTGGGGCATGTAGCAGGCATGGATCAGGCACTGGTTGATAAAATCGTACCGCTAACCTTTATTTTGATTGTGGGAACGGTCGCAGTTTACGGACTAGGCGCCGCACCACTGGCCCGCCTGCTTGGATTGAGCGAAACCAACCCTCAAGGCATTCTTTTTGCGGGGGCCGACCAATGGGTCCGCGACCTCGCCGTTGCACTCCAGCAAACAGGTCACAATGTATTGATGCTGGATACCAGTTTCAATAACTGGAGTCAGTGTCGCATGGTCGGAATTCCGGCAGAGTGCGCAAGCGTCCTGTCTGACTACGTTCAGGAAGAACTCGACCTCAGCGGCATCGGGCGTGTTCTGGCAGTCACGCCCAATGATGAGGTCAATGCCTTAACCATGCAGGAATTCTCAAGCATATTTGGCCGGCAGAATATTTATAGAATGCCGCCCTGGGATTACAAAAAAGGGCGGCGATCCAGTGAAGGTGGGCATGCCGCCGGAAGGTGGATTTGCCATCCGCAAGTGACTCACAATCTGATGCGACGGCAAGTTCGCGATGGTGGTACGTTTAAAGTAACTCGAATTAGCGAAGAGTTTACGTACGAACAATTTATTGAGCGTAACGGGGCGAACTGTATTCTCTTCTTCACCGTAGACACCAATAANAATTTGCTCATCAATACCGTTGAGGAACCNCTCAAAGTGAAGGCGGGCGACACCATTATTTCGTTCGTTCCCGGAGCAGAACTTGGTTTTGATCCTACTGTGATTGAAGAACATTAGGACCTCTCTNATTAAGCTGCCATCCAGGAAACAGGTAATCTGTCTAGNCTGTTCGAGATATCGTTATCTGTTTGAATCCTCTACAATGGCGGGCAGTCATTAACCCTTTTTTTCGCGTACAGGTGCGACATGTATATTGCCAACTGGTTTCCAAGACTCCTTTTGATCTCGAGTCTAACTAGTCTTTCACTAATTGCAGGTTGCGGATCTGAGGAGGACGCGGGTCAGAATGCTGACGATAGCTTTGTTGTTGTTAGTGAAGACAATGATGCCAATCAGATTACAGTCCCCGTTAATTCTGATGATGAAATACAAGAATCTACTCCGCTTCAACCAGTNCCAAATCCTCCTCCGGTNGCTGCACCAAATANACCCGCCCCAGTCAATACACCTCCAAGCGTTATCAGTTTGCTGGCTAACCGTCTGGGTGAACCAGTACCTACAACTGANTCTTCTGTTGAAACATTACAGAAGTTTATTACTGTTCTCAACGAACAACCTCAATTAGCGCAAAGCCAGCAACAACTGCAACAACTTTTGCAAATCATTTCCCCGGAAGTCATCAAGCTTTGTGACATGCTACTGGCGAAGGACAATTTGTCGCAAACCGAGAGGCTATTCACCTTTAACGCAAAATACACTGCACTNACNCAGTCCCTTCAACTCGGAGATAGNAAAGCTCTTGCGATGCTGGGACAATTGACTGCCACTATGTCTGCCGACGACGATGAACTTGTTTCTAAGAATGGTCGGCTGCTGGCTCTGCAAACGGCTACTCAGAAGCGTCTTATGGATGCCCAAGGTGCTGGCCAAATAACAACGGCCATCTCAGCGATTAGCAAAGATGTGGAACCCTGGCTGCAGGGCTATACCGAAGACCAGGAAGTATTTGCGGTTCTTCAGGGTATCGGCCTAAGAATTTTGCAAATGGATCCTGAACAGGGAAGCTCTTTATTACAGTCCATTGCTCAAGCCTTTCAAAACAGTGAAGACGAGTCTATTGCTTTGGAAGCCAAGGCAACTATGGAACAACCGGCAATCGATGACTCAGCGATTTATCCGGCCGCATCCAATTATGTCAATGCGCCCAACTCAGACGAAAATAAAGCNGCTCTNCTGGTCGCAATCGACAAGGTCCTGAGCAATCCCGAAAAAGGTCTCGGAACATTTCGCACTTTGCTNGATATTGTGCAACGTATCGAGGACGCTGAAGTCGCGCTCTTAGTTATCGACAAAACTTCGGCTGCCTTTTCAGATTTGGAAAACGCGGAGCTTACTTCAGAGGCAAAACAACAGCTCGACAATCTCCTTGGGCAAATTATTGTTGAACAACTNGGCATCATCGACAAATTTAGGGCGTTGTTGACGTCTCCTTCAGATGAAACCAAAGTTGCAGTCGTGACAGTTTACAGAGAGATGGTAGAACACCCCCGGATGAATGCTACACTCTTACTTTCCATGATGCCACTGGTTGAGCAAATTGCTGATGCAGACAAAGAAGTAACCGCTCAGATCCAAGAGCTATCAATTCAGGCTGCGGACAAACTATTAGACGATGAGCAAAAAGGTTTTCTCACTGAAAGCCTCACGAAGATTATTAATCGCGTTAACCTGCCTGGCTCCACCATGGCATTACCAACGCGGACTCTACAAGGTGAGCAATTCGACTGGGCATCGCTCAAAGGCAANTATGTTGTCGTCGATTTCTGGGCGACCTGGTGTGGTCCTTGTCTGGCTGCCATCCCTGAAATTGCGTCGCTGCAACAATTGTATGCCGACAAAAATCTGAAATTTNTGGGTTACAGCATCGATGCGGATCGNGCACAACTTAAGACCTTTCTGGCGGATCGTGAAGCTAACGACCAGGCGCTTAAGTGGCCTGTCGTAATCGATGACTTTGATATCGATCCAACTGAACTTGAGCAGGGTAATGCGGTCGACCTNTCNTGGAAGATGCCCTCCACCGTC
Organism: Planctomycetaceae bacterium; assembly: GCA_002705165.1. Lineage (GTDB taxonomy): Bacteria > Planctomycetota > Planctomycetia > Pirellulales > Pirellulaceae > UBA721. The sequence continues at coordinate 12,345 of PAJC01000045.1, forward strand.
TACTGTGGTATTCAGGGCATCCCGACCATGATCATCCTCGACCCGGAAGGCCAGGTGNTCACAACCATTCAGGGTGTTCAGGCNCTGCCAGCTGAACTGGATAAAATNTTTAACNAAGAGGGCCAGCCCAGNGAAACTCCGGACGAAACTCCGGACGAAACTCCGGACGAACCCGGCGCAAGTGAGAATAGTCGATACCTACCGGTTCCTCCTCGGTTTCAATTCGCNGCGAAAGCTGCACTCCAGTCTTTCGCTGGTCAAACCGGCAATAATNCTGAACNAGAAAGTGATCTGCTGAAAGGCAATCCATATCTCGCTCCTATGGATTTAGNCAAGCTGGAGATAATTGATTANCTGTTTGACATGCAGGANAAAGTCTCCACTATTCGCCAACGCCCCGGTTTTGCTGAAGCNGTACTGAATGCTTCNAAACGTCTTTTAGCAATGGAGGCTTCCGACAAGTTCCATGTGATCGCTGCCGAGGCTGCTTGCGGCATCTTACACGAACAGGCCGGCCTTGGTAATGAAAAGATGGATGAACTACTCGTTCAGTTTGTGAACTCGCTCGAAGCCGACTCGCGGGAAAAAATAAAAACNCTGGTCAAGTTCCATCAGGCTGAACGCCGNGTATTAGCGGTTAACGATTTGGAGTGGCCGGAAATCGCCATNATTCTTAACGATACTNACACNTACTTAGAGAANGAAACTCTCAAAGAAAAACACTTGCGGATGGCGATTGCTGTCGTCCATGCCGTTAATCAGTCTGACNAATTTGANGTACGTGCAGAACAATACCAACGCTTTGGTAAGCTATTTNCTGNCAGTGGCTTCAAACGCCTTGCCAACTATGGCAAGAGCATCATCCAGGCCGCTAGTAGTGGGCCAGATGCCTCAGAACTGGTTGGTAAAGACATGGAAATCGAGGGGCTCACCGATTTCGGACAACGTNTTGATTGGAAAGCTTATCGTGGCAAAGTTGTGTTAATTGACTTTTGGGCAACTTGGTGCGGGCCATGCCGAGCGGAAATCCCCAACATCAAGGCCATTCACAAAGAGTTTCCCCGAACTGTCTTTGATATCGTTGCCATTAATCTCGACCGCGAAGAAGGCGCTTTGGCAGCATTCCTAAAAGAGAACCCATTACCTTGGACCAACGTGATTGGCAACGACGCATCAAACGTTGCAAAGAAATACAGCATTACTGCCTTACCCACCATGATGGCCATCGGTCCGGACGGCAAAATNCTGGCTGTTGCTCACCGAGTCGAGGCCTTAAAGCCTGCTATTGAAAAGGCCATCAGAGAGTTGCCTTAGCACAACAAATTCATCGCGATCTAATGGTTANGGCAGATGGTGCCCCATTTTNTCTCGTTTTGTTTCCAGATATTTTTCATTGTGTTCGTTCGCAGCACTCACAATCGGCACCTGNTCNACGACCTGTACGTCATATCCACGAAGATTGAAGGCTTCGATCTTCTTNGGGTTATTGGTTAGCAAACGCAACTTCGATAAGCCCAGATCTTTAAGAATTTGCAAACCCACACCGTAATCTCGCATATCTGCTTTGTGCCCCAATGCATGATTCGCTTCNACCGTATCNAGNCCCTGNTCCTGCAANNCATAGGCTTTAATCTTCTCAGCCAGGCCAATACCACGTCCTTCCTGAGGNAAATAAACAACGGCACCNCAGCCATTTCGNCTAATCATCTCCAAAGCCATATGCAGTTGATCACCNCAGTCACACCGAAGACTCGTTAANACGTCTCCCGTAAAACAACTGGAATGCATTCTCACCAGCGGAGGTTCGTCACAATTGCTAAGGTCACCCATACGAAAGGCCACCGGCTCCAGATCTTCAAAATCGACGCTATAAACGAGAATTTCAAACTCCCCATATTTAGTCGGCAGCTTCGCTTCCGCGGCACGATGCACCAGTTTCTCGCTGACTCGACGATGGGCAATCAATTGCTCNATNGAGATAATTTGNAGATTTTGTCTTTCTGCCAGCTTCAATAATTCTTCGCGCGACGCGCGGTTGCCCGTCTCGTCAAGAATCTCACACAANACACCAGCGGGTTGCAAACCTGCCATGCGAACTAGATCCANACTCGCTTCGGTATGGCCTGCACGTCGTAATACACCACCCTGCTTNGCNACCAGCAAATGAACATGGCCCGGNCGAACAAAATCCTCTGGGCGACTANTGGGNTCGGCAATTGTCTTTACCGTTAAACACCTTTCGTCAGCAGTGACACCCGTTCGGCAATCCACGTGATCTAATGGAGTCATAAACGCAGTCGCCAGCTTGGAGTTGTTGTCTTCCACCAACGGAGCAAGTTCCAGGCGTTCTGCCGTCTCTGGTAATACCGACAGACAGAAATCTCCTCGGCCACTGAGAACTAGATTGATAGATTCGGACGTTGCTTTCTCGGCAGCACAAATGTAATCACCTTCGTTTTCGCGATCTTCCGCGTCAACGACAATCACAACTTCGCCACGAGCAATGGCATCAACAGCTTGCTTTACAGTCGAAAACTCTGCAGTCATTCTTTGAGTCTGCCTTATTTCTTTATTCTTTTGGTTTAATGCTATCAGGACTATGCATAAAGCTGATGAAGACCTGACTCGNTAGCCAAATTATAAGCCTCGGGTGTCTATTTGATTAGGGGTTAATAGGTAGAATAAGGGGAGGACAATTGGTGGTTGCAGGGGGACTTCCGGTTATACCAAATGCATGNGAAATGCCTCCTNTTTCTAATCGTCGGCTGATTCAAAATGCTCAAACGCGAAGAATATATCGAACAGGCCTACTTCTTTCAAATCGTAGGTGAACGCCTACCTCAGCAGATTCCGCTTCAGGACGTTATTGAGCAGGTTCGTGACGAGGTTTTGGCAACCACGAAGCTACCTCTTGCTCTTGATTACATGCTTGCTGAGCTTTGCCACAGCGGAACACTCCATCCAGCGATGCGACAACTCGAACATTACTTCACCCCTTTCCAGACCTATCTNATGGCGGAAGCGGAAAGTGATGATGGCAAGTTTGATTTACGTACNGCGGTTCAGNTCCTCAAGAGCGAAGTTGAGTATCGAGCTGAGTCGCCAACTCGTACGGGCTTGTTTATGTTCCAGCTCGAATGCCTCTGNCATAATCGTCTGAANTATGATGCTGGGTTGAAGGCAATCAGCGAAGACCCGATCTACAANCAGGATTGGAAAGACTGGATACTGATNGTGCGACGCCAGATTGGTATCGTTGATCTGGCAGACCTAATCTATGTACGCAGCTGGCATCTGGCCAAAATGCAAACTACAGATCCGGATCCCGGACAAGCGGTATTGTTTGGTGAACAAGAGGGGCGTATCGCACATGCCAACAGACAAAAGGAACCCATGTTCTTGTTTGCTGCTTTACAACGACAGCTTGCTTATCCAAAAGTTCCGCGACCAAGCGTCGAGGAAGACTCTGCCAATCGCTTGCTAGTTCTGGAAAGAAAGCTTGATCAACTCACCCAACGCATGAAGTTAGTCGAAGACGATTCCCGAGATTCCGTCGACCTGTCCAAATTCTATAAAAAGCCCAACTAACATCGATTTCCAACTGCTCTCAAACGCTGCATTAGCCTTGCTAATTCTATGTTCATAACTACGCTCAAATGAAGGGTTTGACATAAGCCAAATCATTCTTACAAAAACTCTTCATTTCTTGGTTGTCAGTAGTATTATCAAATACCTTGGGGTGGTAACTTTTAATTAATATGGTGTAGACTTTAAGCGCCTAAATGTTGTCTTAAATGCACCATTAATAAGAGGTAGGGTGAAAAATTGGTACTCCATTTTTTCACAGGACGAAACATTATCCACGGTTAAAGAAATCCGAGCGGGAATCAACTTTAAGCCAGTATGCGGTCATGAATTGCGGCTTCATATACTCTTATTTAAAACATTTGAATGGCCTGTGTCCGACATTCCCACTGCCTTTCGTTAACCTCATATATTTAGCTCTTTTAATAATTATCCAATGGCATCTACAGTAGAAAATATCTCTCGAGCAACTATCCGGTTTGCTGGTGACTCTGGTGACGGTATGCAGCTTACCGGGACTCAGTTAACTAACACGTCTGCTCTGGCCGGAAACGACGTCGCTACATTTCCTGACTTCCCAGCTGAAATCCGAGCGCCTCGTGGAACGCGGGCTGGGGTATCCGGTTTCCAGGTTCAATTCGCCTCGGAAGACATCTTCACTCCTGGTGACCAACTCGACACACTTGTGGTCATGAACCCTGCGGCCTTGGTGACTAATATTAGTGACCTGCGAAGCGGTGGACTGCTGATCGTTAACGAAGATAGCTTCGTCGACAAAGAATTTCGTCTGGCCAAGGTCGAATCAAACCCACTCGACGATCCGGACATGGATCAGTACCGCGTCATCAAAATCAAGATGACTCTGCTAACTCGTACTGCTGTTGAAGAGTTAGGACTTAGCAACAAATTTGCCGACCGCTGTAAGAACTTCTTCGCGATGGGTTTCGTGTACTGGTTATATAACCGTGAACTGCAGCCAACTCTGGACTTTATCAATACTAAATTCGGTAGCAAGCCTGAAATTGCCGGAGCCAACGAAAAAGCTTTGAAGGCTGGTTATAACTACGGTGAAACTACCGAAGCAGCTGTCAGCACTTACCAGGTCGAAAAAGCAAAACTCAAATCGGGTACTTACAAAAACGTCATGGGCAATCAGGCTCTGGCCTGGGGTTGTATCACAGCGGCTAAACTTAGCGACAAAGACCTTTTCCTTGGCTCTTATCCAATCACACCAGCCTCTGACATTTTGCATGAACTTTCTAAACATAAGAAATTCGGAGTGCGGACGTTTCAGGCTGAAGACGAAATTGCAGCGGTTTGTGCGACAATCGGTGCTGCCTTTGGCGGACACATGGCGATCACGACCTCCAGTGGACCAGGTATCGCTCTAAAGGGTGAAGCTATGGGTCTTGGCATGATCCTTGAACTACCCATGCTGATCATCAATATTCAGCGTGGTGGACCAAGTACTGGCCTACCAACGAAAACTGAACAGTCTGACTTGTTGCAATGTATGTATGGTCGAAACGGTGAATCACCGTTGCCTGTCATCGCCTCACGAAGTCCGGCCGATTGCTTCGAGACAGCCATTGATGCATGGCGAGTTGCCAGCAAGTTCATGTGCCCTGTGATCATCCTCTCCGACGGATACATCGCCAACGGGGCCGAGCCATGGCGAATCCCAGACTACGACGCACTGGAAAAAATAGTGATTCAACATCCGGGTGAACGAAGTGAGGATGATCCACCATTCCTCCCATACAAACGTGATGACAATTTATCACGTCCGTGGGCCTTGCCCGGAACCAAGGGGCTGGAACACCGCATTGGTGGACTGGAAAAAGAACACGAAACCGGAAACGTTAGTTACGATCCCGACAACCACGAATTCATGTGTAAGCTTCGTCAGGAGAAGATCGATAAGATCGCCGATTTCATTCCGGAATTGGAAATCGATGGCGAACAGTCGGGTGACCTACTTGTATTGAGTTGGGGCGGTACTTATGGTGCCTGTACAACAGCGGTAACACAATGTCAGGCTGAAGGATTGAGCGTCTCACATGCTCACCTGCGTTTTATCAATCCGTTCCCGCGAAATCTGGAAACACTACTGGGTAATTTTAAGAAGGTGGTTATTCCTGAATTAAATCTGGGGCAGCTACAAAAGATTATTAAATCAACATACGGCGTTGATGCTGAGGGAATTCACAAAGTGAAGGGACGTCCATTTAGCGTCTCTGAATTATTAGCACAATTTAAGGAATTGATCGGCTAAGTCAGACTGACCAGTCTTTCATCAACTATCAGGTTTATCTCAATGAGCACAGAACTACCAGTACTAAAGCCTGCTGATTTTGGCAGTGACCAGGATGTCCGTTGGTGTCCAGGCTGTGGAGACTATTCTATTCTGGCGCAGATGAAAAAGGCGTTAGCCGCACAGGGCTTTCCTCGCGAGAAGACGGCTTTCATCTCTGGCATTGGCTGCTCCAGCCGCTTTCCTTACTACATGGCAACTTATGGCATGCACTCCATCCACGGACGTGCTCCCGCATTCGCCACAGGTCTAAAGTCAGCTCGACCTGACCTTCAGGTTTGGGTGATCACAGGTGACGGCGATGCATTGAGTATCGGTGGTAATCACCTAATGCACGCGATTCGCCGTAATGTGAACGTTAACATTGTCTTATTCAACAACCGAATCTACGGTTTGACCAAAGGTCAGTACTCGCCAACCTCCGAAATCGGAAAGGTTACCAAAAGTACTCCCATGGGCTCAGTCGATAACCCACTGACTCCACTGTCCGTAGCTGTTGGATGTGGAGCAACCTTTATCGCTCGTACCATCGATACAAATGTGAAACACCTGGCTGCCACGCTTCAAAAAGCGGCTGAACATAATGGAACTTCCTTCGTGGAAGTTTACCAGAACTGCAATATCTTTAATGACGGTGCGTGGAAATACGCAACAGATCGAGCGACCAAGCAAGACAACGTGGTCGAACTCGAACATGGCAAGCCTCTGATCTTCGGAGCCGAAAGCGATAAAGGCATTCGACTCAATGGTCTCAATCCGGAGGTTGTTGAACTTGGTAACGGTATCGCGGAAGACGATCTGTTATTCCATGACGCGGAAGCTCCAGAGCCAACCATGGCATACTTACTATCCCGTATGCACCAGCCTGACTTCCCTGAAGCTATTGGTGTGTTCCGCCAAATTGATGCTCCGATTTATGATGACCAGCTCAATGCACAGGTCGCAGCGGCTCAGGAAGCTGCTCCGAACGCTGTACTAAACGATTTATTTAACTCCGGTAACACCTGGGAAGTTGAGTAAGCAGACGCTCAAATTTTTAAAAGCCCGAGAGCAACAACTCCCGGGCTTTTTTTACAGTCTGCCTGGCGTCCTGATTTACATGAATTCCTGGCTGAGAGGTTTAATCGTGACTTCTGGGATGTGAGCCCGTGGAGGTAACGTAGCAATCGAAAGTGCCAGATGCCCTAAATCTTCCGGTTGCAACATGCGAGCACGATGTTCGTCCGTTACAGGATTTGGCCGCTTTTCCAAAATCGGTGTTTCTACTTCACCCGGATAGATATTGGTGACTCGTACACCGTCGACATTGGCTTCATTCGAACTTGCAATTCCCAAAGCAGCCATCGCAAACTTAGAAGCGGAATATGCCACGCCACCAAGCGCAGTTGAGCGGATACCGGAGATTGATGAAATATTAATGACGATACCATCACCACGCTCACGCATCTGAGGTAGTGCCTCGTACATCGTGTAGTATGCCCCACTGGCATTGATCGCCAGCACCTGATCCCACTGCTCCGGCTCCATCGCTGCTATCGTTCGATTAGGAATATTGGTGCCCGCTGAATTCACCAGAATGTCAATCTCACCAACATTTTCAGCAACCCAGCCAAAAAAATCTTTGACGCTATCACGGCAAGCCACATCCACCGTCTGATAAATCATTTCGCCGGCACCATTCCAGGCCTCCGTCGCGGTTTTCAAAGGTTCTTCACGACGTCCGGCAATCACTACCTTACATCCTTCAGCGGCATAGGCCTGTGCAATACCCTGTCCGATTCCTGTACCACCGCCTGTAATAACAGCAGTCTTTCCTTCAAGTCTCATATCAACTCGCTTTTTCTATTAAAAACTACGATAAACATCTTTGCTTACCCGCCCTCATCATTAAGACGATATTCCCTGTTTAATCCCCCTACGACTGGTTTTCAAGACAGGGGAAGCCAATTGATGGGGATTAGGGTACCTCGGAAAATGAAAACTCGACATCTAATATGGAAACTAATCACTTTTGTAGCGTTTCCAATAATTGCACATCTTAGTCGTATTAAAGATAATTAGAGTTGTTCCATCCAAAGGAAGGGAAAGGGTGAGAGCGATTCATCCGGGATTTCATCTTGCAAAGTAGCTATGGCCAACCGTGATAACTCCATTGATCCGATCGACGGCACGATCTCTATCGTGACACCGGAGAATATTACATTTCGCTATAGTGTCGCCGGGCCATTTCAACGCGCCACTGCCTTTGTTATCGATTTTCTCATTCGTATGGCTATCATTATTATCCTGCTGGTCCTCACTGTTATCCTCCAATCGACTATTGGAGATGTGGGAATTGGTTTCTTCCTTCTGTCGAATTTCATACTCAATTGGTTCTACGGCGCAGTTTTCGAAACCTATATGAATGGCCAGACTCCCGGAAAACGCCTCATGGGAATTAGGGCTGTGACGGTGGATGGGAAACCTATTAACGCNATGCAGGCNGTCATGCGAAATCTGATCCGTACCGCAGACACATACCCNCTGGTTACACCCGCTATGTTTGGTATCGAGTTTGGTGACAGTGCCATCTATGTATCTCCCATTATTCCCACTTTTGTTATGGGTTTGATTGTGATGAGTATGAACAAACGATATCAACGCATCGGTGACCTAGTCGCCGGGACAATGGTAATTGTCGACCAGCGAAAAGCTACCTTTGGACTAATCGATGTTCGCTCCCCACAAGTTTTACAAATCGCTGCCATGGTCCCGGCAACATTCCGCGCCGATCAGGAAATGTCGCAAGCACTCGCACACTTCGTCGACCAACGCCCACGACTTTCTGAGGCCCGACGCCGTGAAATCGCCAAGCATCTGACGGAACCACTTTCCGGGGAATTAGGCTTATCTCCCAATCTGGATCCTGACCTGCTACTACAGGCATTGTATTACCGAGCATTTGTATCCGACGCTCAAGAAGAGCTCGCACAACTGTCGCCAACTGCGACCATTCAATATCATGCTGCCCCACAGCAAGNATCTGGGTTTGGGCAACCACCCGTTCAGCTACAGTCNCCCGGTTCGCAAGTGCCTCAGCCTAGCCGGCCTTCCGGNNGACCTCCCAGCGGAGGNCTTTTGCGATGAAAGTGGCTGACTTACTTTTACAACGCCAGCAACAATGGCAGGAACTCGAATTGCTATGTGATACCGTTAGTAAACGTCGATCTTCGTCGATTTCGGCTGAGCAACTATCGACCTTTGCATCACTTTACCGTAGTGCCTGTGCTGATTTAGCCTTAGCAGATTCCTACAATCTGCCGCCTGAGACGGTCGAATACTTACATCGNCTGGTAGGCCGNGCACATAGCCGTTTATATCGCTCACGNCGTTTTCAGTTCAATGCATGGTTTCACATATTGGTATTTGATGTTCCCAGACGAATCCTGCGGGATAGCTGTGTGCAATTCATGTTCATCTTTTTTTATGGCACGTTTTTATTGTCCGCCTATCTCGCTTACGAAACAGAANTTTTNCCTGACTACCATATAGATATCATCACTCAGGAACAACTCTGGTCTCTCGAAGAAATGTATGCCACCTCTGTCGCCGAGGAAGGGCGTGGGATTGGAGCCGGAGGAATGGCCGCCGGGNTTTATGCCAACCACAATACGGGAATTGGTTTAAGCTGTTTNGTAACAGGNATCCTGATTATTCCGGGGCTGCTTGTAACGCTTTTCAATTCTGCCTTTCTGGGAGCAATCTTCGGCTATATGGCTCGTGAGGATGTTCCGATGACCGATAACTTTGTTGAATTTGTAACCGCCCACGGTCCGTTTGAATTAACAGCCATCGTATTAGCGGCGGCAGCAGGACTTCGACTTGGGATATCATGGGTCAAAACGAATGGATTATCACGTANCGCCTCACTAAGGAANTCGGGGATGGAGTCCATGCCGGTCATGGGCGTCTCCATTGTTTTCTTTTTTCTGGCAGCACTCATTGAAGGATTCATTTCCCCTTCTGGCCTGCATTACAACTTCAAGCTAACGATTTGTCTCACTTCAACAGTTTTTATNTTGGTTTATCTAATAGGTTTTGGCCTCTTCAAGGGAGAACGCCATGAAATTCGATAAGACACACATCCAAATTAGAAGCCGCACCGAGAGTGAATTATTAGACATCTCCCTGCATATCATCCGTCGCTTTCCAATACAAATCTTNCTTGCATTCTTAGTCATTGCCATTCCATTACTGTTGATNAACGATCTGCTGTTAAGCCATNTACTGACGCTCCAATTTAACCCNCTGGAATATCGCAGCGGGTCGATTGTCGAACAGGANTTCACCACCTCGGACCTTAGTTTTAANACTTACCTATATTTACAAGTCGTATTGATCACGACNCAAGCTCCAATCGCTTCCGTCTTATCGACATTAATGTTGAGCAAGCTGATTTTCAATGAAAAGCCAACGATCAAAGGCCTTATCAAAGATGCTCGATCCTGTTTTTGGAATATTATTACCGCTTTTGGCTTCCGACGTTGCATCCTGATCCAAATGGGTCTACTCGCTTTGCTAATGGGGACAGGATATGCCGGACGCGGAACTATTGTCACCTTCTACACACTAATATTTATTGCGTTGCTTTTCGTTCGGGGGAACAGGCCATACACCTTGGAAATCATTCTGCTCGAACGTCCTGGACGCGATGCCAGCAAGGGCATGACACTACATCAGCGTAGTAAAATGTTGCATACTGCCACTGGCGGAAATGTTATGGGACGCAGNATGTTTGGGATGCTGGTCGGNGCGGTNTTCTCCTTATGTCTTTANGGAGCAATCGCTTTTTTCTCCATTTCACTGTTCACCGAATCAGGCACGATCGAAAGCTCAGTATTTACAGCGCGTTGGCTGTTTCCAGTCTCATGCTGGCTAGCAGTTTGTTATACCTCCGTCGTTCGATTTATGAATTATATTGACACCCGTATCCTGACCGAGGGCTGGGAAGCGGAATTAAAGATTCGCACCGAAGCTTATAAACTGGAACAACGTCAACAATTGGGCACTAGCTGGTAAGGAGCGTCATATGAAACTGTATTTCCGATTGATGTTCTACGCACTACTACTGTGTGCATTGGATCCAACAGTTACCCTGGGTCAGCGTGACTCTGACCCGGTCGAATCAGGACGTAAGGCATTGACGCGTGAAACCCCGTTTCCATGGTACGACGACCAAGAAGACCAACTCCGACGCATCCCCCTCAATACTGAATTCATAGAGCGGATGCGAGAGCGTATGGAAACCATGGAAGGGCTGGAAGATCAAATCAAGGAATGGCTCGAAGATGTTGAGCAGGATTTCGACCCTAGCAACTTACCATCACCTGACATGAGTGATCTGGAAGATGCTTTAGGTGATTTCGACTCCGAGGCATTTATGAAACGTATGGAAGAATACATGCGACGAATTGCCGAGAATAATGCTGAGAATGAAACGCGGTCAAATGACCGCATGAACCCCGGTGGACGAACCGATGATGCCGGCTCTGGCAATCCGTTCGACGGTGACTCTGATATGCGACGTGGCGGAGGTGGCTCTACCAANAGTTCAACCGGGAGTTCTGGTGGTTTTGAGCCACCCGATTTAGGCTTCATTGGCGACGGAGCAGGTTTCGCTAAGGGGCTGTTCTACATTGTGCTGGCGGTAGTTGTCGTAGCACTTCTTGGCCTCATCGTGTGGGCTATTCTCAACCGGGAAAAATCCAAAATAGATCCGGGTGTAACATCCGAATCCACAATGGTTACCGACGAGCAGCGCGTTGAAGAATTACCATTCCAACTCGACACTGCATATAAAAATCTTTTAGGCCAGGCGCGGGAATGTTATCAGGCCGGCGATTACGATCAGGCAATCATTTACCTGTTTAGTTACGAATTGATCCAACTCGATAAAGCAGCACTCATCAAACTAACGCGTGGAAAAACAAATCATCAGTATCTCCGTGAAGTGCTGCCAAATGAAAATTTGAAAACCCGACTGTCTAACACAGTTCGAGCATTTGAAGATGTATTCTTTGGCAACAAAGAACTAAGCCGGAGACGTTTTGAAGAATGCTGGCAGGAGGTAAGTACCTTTCAGGATCTAATCCCGTCACAACAAGTGGGGTTAGTCTAATGCAAAGCAAACATCTGCTTCTCAGTGTGATGGCATGTCTAGTGATTGCTACCTGTCAAACCACCGTCGTACAATCTCAGGAAGACGACATTGATGCTACGTATGGTCAGGGAAATCAGTCCGCCGGCCGTTACAGCATCAATGGTACAGGAGTGTTAGCTCAGATGTTTGAGGACCGTGGGCACAGTGTGTTCTATTCGCGGGTGCTCGGCCGACCAACCCGGCAAGCTGACGTAATCATATGGGCGCCGGATAACTTTCACGTNCCATCCGAATCTGAAGTTGCGGCGATCGAAAAATGGCTCCANGAGAAATCCAACCGNACATTCATCTTCATTGGACGGGATTACGACGCCACGATGGATTACTGGATTGACGTCGCCAAAGACGCCACTCCGGATGAACAGGCATTATTAGTGTTAAAACTCGCTGATGTTTGGGGAGCACATCAAGTGAAACGAATGGCNATTATTGATAATGAAGACTGTATCTGGTTTAAAATTCANGCCGATAGCACCGTCCGTACAATCCGTTCAGCACAATCCACGACGGACTGGATGGATGGNATCTCATCCGGCGGACTCAAAATGCGATTGCAAAGTTATTTTGTGGAATCCGATAAGGGAAAAAGCGCNCGTTATGATCGGTACGAATACGANCCGCAACTCTTTTACCAGAACATTCCGTTAATCACNCGAATTCAAAATCGTACGCAATTCAATAATGGTCAGATTTATGTCATCGCCAATGGCTCATTCCTCCTCAATGTACCTCTTGTCCATCGGGAACATCGAAAGTTAGCGACTAAACTTATTGAAAAGGTCGGAAGGCAGAAGGTCGTCTGTTTTCTGGAAAGTGAATTTGATGACTGGGAAGATGTACCTGTGTTAGANAATGCACCTTCGGCTGCTCGCCCACCGAGCATCGTCACCATTTTNCAGACTTGGCCATTCGGAATCATTTTNATTCATCTCATCGTGATCGGCATTGTCTATTGCTTCTATCGTTTTCCCATCTTCGGCCGACCCAAAACAAAATATCAACTCAATACGGTNATTGATGATATGAATGAAAATCAAAGTGTTTCCAATTTTGGTCGACATGTCAGAGCACTTGGTGATTTACTGAAACGTGGAGGTAATACTGCATTTGCTAAGCATTGCCTGCAAATGTATCGCCAACGATCAAATGAACAAACAACATACCAACCACAAAAACGAAAAAAGAAACCAACCTAAAAAGACCTAAGCAAAGGTAATTGAAATGTCTATTGGCACCTTTAACTGCCCAGTATGTTCACAGCCACTCACACTGCCTCCATCGTTCACGGGAACCCAAGTGCAATGTCCGCAGTGCCAGAACATTATCAACGTGCCGGGGCAGGGCGTTCCACCAATCGCGCCCCAGCCAATCGCGNCCCAGCCAATCGCGCCNNANNCTCCACTAGCCGGAAGTATTGGAAAAATGTCATTAGCCCAATCAGCAGATACCGGCGCTGACACACTAACACGGCAACTCTTCACGAAAATTACGACCGAAGTCGCCAAAGTCTTTGTTGGGCAGGAAGAACTCGTACTGGGAACTCTGGTCTCACTATTTTCGAACGGACACGTACTAATTGAAAGTGTTCCTGGACTAGGAAAGACACTGTTTGTACGAACTCTCGGACACGTGCTTGGTTGTGAATTTGGTCGAATCCAGTTCACCGCCGACCTCATGCCTTCTGATATCACAGGTGCTCCGATCTTCAATATGAAGACTCAGGAATTTACCTTTCATCCCGGCCCTGTCTTCACTCAGTTGCTATTAGCCGACGAAATTAACCGCTCNCCAGCTAAAACTCATGCTGCACTCCTCGAAATNATGCAGGAACACCGAGTCACNGTNGACGGNGAAAGTTACCAGCTCGACCCTCCATTTTTGGTGATCGCGACGCAGAATCCTGTCGAACAGGAAGGTACCTATAACCTTCCGGAAGCTCAGTTNGACCGTTTCATGATGAAACTAATCGTGAACTATCCGACCGAACAACAGGAAGCAGATATTCTGAAGCAGCATAGCCAGCAAAAGAATCTGGGAGAAATACTAACGAACGAATTACAGACGGTTTCTTCACCCGCTGAAATTAACGAAGCAATCAAAGCCAATGCAGATGTTCGAATTGACGATGCGTTGGCGGATTACATCAACAANATTGTCCGGCTGACNCGTCAATGGCCTCAGCTCTATATGGGTGCTTCGCCTCGTGCTGGCCTCGCACTGATGCAGGGCGCACGTACGCTGGCTGCCTTCCAGGGGCGAGATTACGCGATTCCTGACGATGTCGTCCAAATCGCATTACCTATCCTGCGGCATCGAGTCATGCTAACCGCTGAATCTGAAGTTGAAGGGCAGGAGGTAGATCAAATCCTCACTGATCTTATTCGTACTGTCAATGTTCCTCGTCTGTAATCACACGAAATCTAAGTAATTAACCGACAACGCTAGAGAACGAGCTTTTATCGTGGATGAAAATCTGGATCAAATCCAAGAACAGGCACAGGAAAATCTGGAATGGCTTCAGATGTTTCCATGGCTGACACTTCTGATTTTCACGCTTCCACTTATTTTAGTTGCTCGCAGCAAGGTCTATCCAAGCCTGGTCTACGTTGTTGCTCTATTCCTACCAGCCCTGCTCAGCATCAGCATCATTTTTAAACCTGACATGCTCTTGCCCGCCATCATTCTGGACTTAGTCATCTTCGCGGTAGCTGGATTTGATTTATTCACTACGCCCTCTGCGGCATCATTAACGGCGGAACGAATACATCAAAAGGTTGCTTCTCTCGCTAAATCGACCGCAATCAAGTTTCAGCTTACAAACAATGGGCGGAGAACATTCAACGTCACCATGGTGGATGATATTCCGGAGGAGTTTGAAGTGGACCTCGCCACCTTTTCCTCAAAAATCGCTCCCGACGAAACTCTGGAATTTGAATATCAGGTTACACCTCATCAGCGAGGAAATTTTCCTATGCAGTGCCTGTATCTTCGAGTTAGGTCATTGTTCGGATTCTGGAAACGCCACTTAATTTTACCGTTCAAATCAGAGTTGCATGTTTACCCTGACCTCAAACAACTGTCGCACTATGCATTACTGGCTCGGACCAACCGGCTGGCATTATTAGGCGTTCGACGCACTCGCAAAGTAGGGCAAGACAATGAGTTCGAGCGCCTGCGTGAATATACCCGGGACGACCACCACAAGAATATAAACTGGCGTAGTAGTGCTCGTCACAATAAGCTGATAGTCAAAGACTACCAAACAAGCCAGAGTCAGCGAATTATCTTTCTGGTTGACTGCGGGCGTATGATGACCAACGAATCTGACGGAATGTCGTTCGTAGATCATGCACTCAATTCAACGCTCATGCTGAGCCATGTCGCTTTATCTCAGGGGGACTCCGTAGGTCTCATATGTTTCTCCGATAAAGTCCATTGTTTCGTACCCCCGCGAAGTGGCACCGGGCATATGAATCAATTGTTGCATGCCTGTTTCAATCAGTTTCCTCGCATGGTGGAATCCAGATATGACGAAGCTTTTCTCTATTTAGCCAATCGCTGTAACAAACGAGCAATGGTTGTACTAATCACCAATGTGGTTGATGAAGTGAATTCACAACAGGTCGTACAATACATGCAAACGGTGTCAAAACGTCACCTTCCCGTTAGCGTGATGATGCGAGACCATGAAATCTATGAGGAAGCCGAACAAACAGAAAGTCTATTCAATGCGGCGGCCGCCGCCCAAATTCTTAACTGGCGGCATGACGTACTAAATACTCTTAGTCATCAGGGCGTATTCTCGTTGGATGTGATGCCAGAAGACCTCACCGCTCCGCTGATCAATCAATATTTAGAAATTAAAGCTCGACACTTGCTCTAAGCATCCTCCTGCGTCCCGATTCTTGGTATGTTTTCCCAATCTATCGAAGCCAGCCGGTTTCGTAACGACCTGTTTTCAAGTAATTTGTAAGTATCAAGTGACCATTTTCAAATCGAAATGTAGAGTGAAACAACCTAAGGATGAGCGATCCCTACTTCCAACAACTATTTGCGGACCGAATCGGTGGTGAGAACTACGGTAAAGGTACCGATATTTATAAATTTGAGAAAATCAAACGAGCCAAACGTAAAGCTTTAGCCGACTTCCCTGATCGACTTTTGTTAGATTTTGGTATCGGTGAAAATGATTCTCCGGCTGATGAAGCTGTCCGTGAAGTCATGGCTGAGGAAATCCACAAACAAGAGAACCGGGGATATGCTGACAACGGTATCGCCGAATTCAAAGAAGCGGTTGCTCGTTTTATGCAACGCAACTTCAATGTCGAATTAGAAGCCACGACTGAAGTGAATCACTGTATTGGATCCAAAACCGCGTTGTCAATGATTCCTGCCTGCTTTATCAATCCCGGTGATGTCACTCTGATGACCGTGCCTGGCTACCCTGTTGCTGGTACCCATACAAAATACTACGGTGGTGAGGTTCATGAGCTCCCTCTTTTGTCAGAAAATAATTTCCTGCCAGACCTGGATTCTATTCCTCGAGATATATTAAGTCGAGCTAAGCTGTTGGTTATCAATTATCCAAATAGTCCAACAGGCAAGTTAGCTCCTGCTGAATTCTTTGAGAAGGTCGTTCAGTTTGCCAAAGAAAACAACATCGTTGTCGTACAAGATGCCGCACACATCCTGCTTACCTTTGATGGCCGCCCAACAAGTTTTCTGGAAACTCCTGGCGCACGTGATATTGGGGTCGAAGTCCATTCACTTTCTAAGGGATTCGACATGATCGGTTGGCGAATTGGTTGGGTTTGCGGCAACCCGCTTTTGGTGCAAGCTTTTTCAGATGTGAAAGACAACTGTGATAGTGGGCAGTTCATTGCTATTCAGAAAGCCGCAGCGGCTGCCCTGGACAATGAGTCAATCCCACATCGAATTCGAGAAAAATACCGTCGTCGCATGACATCTCTCGTTAAAACCTTACAACAGTGTGGGTTCCAATGCGACATGCCCGGCGGTTCATACTTTCTCTATACTCCCGCACCTACCGGTGTTCAAGACGGACCGAGTTTCGCTAATGCTGAGGAAGCCAGTCAGTATTTGATCACGGAGCACGGCATTGTGACTGTACCATGGGACAATGCAGGAGCATTCTTACGCTTCTCTGTGACATATGTTGCTGAGGATGACCAGCGCGAAGAGGAGTTGATGCAGGAAACGATTTCCCGACTTGGTAGCGTGCCCTTTACATTCTAGGCAGACTGCGCGGTATAAAGCTTCTGCTCCGTATTGCCCAGATATTTTTCTTTAACGGCAGGATCATTAATTGCATCCTCGGCAGTGCCGTCAAACAAAAACTCACCCCGATCAATGACATACACGCGATCTACAATTTCCAGAATCTCGATGGCGGCATGATCAGTAATAAAGAACGAAATACCTTCCGATTCCCGAAGTTCTGAAATCGTTTTCTGAATTCCATCGATGGTGACTGGATCGATACCGGCAAATGGTTCATCGAGCATGATTATCTCAGGCTCGAGAATCAAACAGCGCGCAATTTCTAAACGCCGACGTTCTCCGCCAGAAACACGCCCTGCTTTTGTTTTGCGAATGTGTGTGATATTGAAGCGTTCTAATAGCTCATTGCAACGCTGACGTTTGGCTTTTCCTGTGATACCCTGAAGTTCGATCATCAGATTCAGATTTTGCTCCACGGAAAGCTTAGCAAAGACACTTGAATCTTGGGGTAGATAACCCATCTGGCCTTCTCGAGCACGGCGAAACATGGGCCAATTGGTAACATCCTGATCGTGGAGGGTCACTGTTCCTTCATCAGGACGCTCCATACCGCAGGTCATCTTAAAAGTCGTCGTCTTTCCGGCACCGTTAGGGCCCAACAACCCTACAATTTCACCGGCTTCGACTGAGAAGCTAACTTTATTTACGACCAGTTTACGGCCGAAGGATTTAACCAAACCATTGACTTCAAGAATCGACATCCTGTCGCTACTCGCACTACTTGCTTTAATGGGGATGATTCACTGTGTCGTGTATCTTACTGTATTACACCGATTCTTGGAAAGTTCGGTATGAACGGCCAGTCCAGGAATGGATCACCCTGCGCACGAGGCCAATAGATCATCAATGCCTCACCAATAAATAATTTGCGATTAAATGTGTTTTTACCGAGTTCACTGGTCCATCTGTACCATCTGGCATCAGCACTAGCGGGACTATTATCCCCCATGGGGAAGAATTCATCTTTCATTACATTAAAGGCGAGTTGTCCCCGTTCCGTAAAAAATGTCGAGTCATTCCAAGCGGGAAACAGATCCAAATGAAGCTGTACGACACTTTGCTCTGGAACGCGGAGTTCCGGTTCCAACCAAAGCCTGTCAACAACTTCAACATGCTCTCGATACCTTTGAACAAGTTTCCGCGTCTCATCAGAAGTTGAGTTCAGGTTTTTCCTATACTCCCCGCCTACATCACCACTATTATCAGATGCAATGTAGTAAACATCACGGTACACCCGCGAGTTTTTAAGCGTAACAGCAAGCCCGGTTGAATGCAGACCAATGGGAAGAAGATCCCCGGGATCTTCTTCCGACCACTTAGGGCCGAGAGTCTGCTCGGTCAGATAGGTCGCTGGATGGTTTAACTCAATCAAATGATCATCGACCCAAACCCGTAATTCATTATCAAAATTACTATATCGAATCGTGTGCGTGCCTTTACCTCGGATCTCTGTCTGGCCTTCCACTGTGGGGCCTTCATAGCCAGCTCCTTCGTCTGTTTTCGCGGAACTAAAGTTACGGCCGTCCTCAATCGACAACACTAGCTTACCGGTTGCAACATCGACTTCACCTTCGTAATGAACTCCTGCTTCAACGATATCAAACCCTAGCTTTCCGCTTTCACTTTCAATAGCAATGTCAAATTCNACGGCCAGATCAGCAACCCAGTATTGTCCACGNGTGGAACCACTCGGCCAATCAACCCGGAATAATTGAGTTAACCCATCTACAGCGGATCTCCCAGCGACTTGATCACCTTGCATCAATTCGCGAAACTTAGAAATGTATTCCAGCCTATCATCCAGCGAGAAACCCAGCCCAGACAAATCAGACTCCGCTCCCTCGCTAACTGGGTTCTCCATTAACTGGGGTAAGAAAAGCCTATCACCATCTATACTCTCCACCATACTTTTCGTAATGGTTGTATTGTAAGCATAGACATCTGTTATTAATTTTGGATACGGCCAGAATATAATTTTCATCTGTTCACGCTTCCAGTCAACTTCTTCCTGTCGACCCGCGGCTTCTGCTGCTTCCAAATCAATTCGCAACTGATTGTAAATGAGCCAAACANACTGNTCTGGAATATTGTGATGGTAACGAATACNAACCTTCTCCTCATTCGTCCCGTCAATCGAATAGCTAAAGCCTTGAATCGTAGGCTTCCAGTTTCCCGGAGTCCCTTCTTCCGGCGGTGGGCGATATCCATTGGTATAGGACCCAACCATTCTCCAGGGCTGAGGCCACATCAATTCATCAAGAATTACGGGGCGATATTGAGTATCGTGCACCAATTGCATCATCGCGAGCTGTTTACGCTCAGGCTTTTGTTGGATCTTATAAACCGCATTGGTATTCGTCAGTGGCTTGGTATAGATATCACCGTTGGAAATCAGCACCTTTTCATTCGGCAAACCAATTAATCGCTTAATGTAGTTCTCTGTTGCGTCTCTTGGATTCTTAAAGACAATCACATCCCAACGATCAGGCTCATTGAACATATAGGCGAACTTGTTNACCAGAATTCGGTCACCGGAACCTGCATTCTTCGAAAGGACATTTCCCTTGTCCAGAACTTCGGTGAAGCCGCACATNGGACAAACCGTCGCAACGACTTCATCCCTATCGTCATTCTCTTCACTNGCCCCNGCTCGATATCTGTAATTGCAGATATAGCAGTCATGTTCAATATGAGTCCCCTGNAAACCATGAGCCATCGAGCCCGTNGGGATAATGAACGCTTCAACCACAAAGCCNCGAAAAATGAATGCNAGGATGATNGCGATCGCGAAGCCTTCCAGCATATCGCGAAATTGCATCAGATTACCGACTTCTAGCTTTGTTTGAACTTTGTTTTTCATCGTTCTTTCTAACCGGCCAGTGCCGTTCCCCGTTCAACGGACACGTGAAGGATTTCCTTTAATACCTACTACTATACCTAAGAACTNATAGGGGGCGGAACCACTGTTTGTTCGTAACAAANCGGTAAAATTACTAATCNGATAAAATACCGACGATTGCATCTTTTTGGATCGCTTCACCCCACTGNCGGCAATCCCTAGAAACCGGTTGATTGTCACCTATGAGTAGGAAAGCAGGCTTCACTTCNGTGACTTCGGTCTCCCAGCGGTTTGCTGTATAGTCCGCTCCCAGCCAATAAATATCCCGAGCTATCCTCAGATGTGTGATGTCTAAAATACCCTCATCNGNNGAAATCGANANNGGATTTAACCGNGCNGCCAGATCTACATTGTAATCCCCTGNCAANTTCAGTCGTTGAGNGTTAGATTCGGCATAGACATNGTTGTTCGCAAAAATCAACAACCCGTCTANAAGACCAACACGAAACTTCACCTCCGTCCCTTTATCATCCCATTTGATCTTAGCGAGACTGACCTTACCTGAACCCGTGTCAGCTTGACGTCGCAACTCAAATTGCTTGAAGTCCAATTCCAACTCGACATTTAGCAATCGCAATCCCACAACTCCCGGTTCGTAGATCTTTAAGGACACGTCGACCACAAAGTCATCGACGAAATTGAGCTGCGATCGTGGAATGAACTGGTTATAGGGCAGGTAGTCGAAAATCGCCGTCGACGTACCTCGTTCTACCGGAGGAACGAATCCCGCAACAACATTCCAGTGATAATAATCAAGCCATTGCGGACGTGTTTTTACTGGTGCATCGAAAGCAAACACCTTATCTAACGTATAAATCCATCCCTGATCATCGCCTCGCACACCAAAACGATTAAGCAAGTTATATGACGGATCATGTGGTTGAAAGCGACTATCGAACACTAAGGAGCTTAACTGATCAAATTCTTGCAGATCCTTCTGNTAAAGTTCGCCGTCAACAAAGAGTTCACCATCTTCGATGGCAATCTGCTCGCCAGGCAGTCCTACAATTCGTTTTATATAACGTGAATCCTGATAATCAAATACTACACGCCGCCAACGAGTGAGAAACCCTTCCTCCATATCNCTGTAGCCGACCGGGGTGACTTGGGCAGAAATATCTTCCAGCGAGTTGGGTGCCCCACANTTAAAGCAAATCGGAAGGTTTTCATCACCGACCGTACCAGCGTCAACGATAAGTGGAATCTTACAGTCGTAACACTGCAAAGCATAATGCGGTCCGGGAATCGCTTGTCCCATGCTACCGGACACAACGGGAGCCTGATAAACCTCCGGGGCTCCTGACTTGCGTAACTGCCAGCCAATCAAGACGCCAAAAATCACAATCGCCAACGCATTTACATAAACGATGGGGCGATTTTGATGAGCCATGTTACTTACTTTTTTTCCTGACCTTTATCTAGCACTGCCATAAAGGCCTTCTGAGGAATATCAACACTGCCGATACTCTTCATTCGTTTCTTCCCTTCGCGTTGTTTAGCCCAAAGTTTCTTCTTACGAGAAATGTCACCACCATAACATTTTGCAGTCACGTTTTTACGAAGAGCGCGAACAGTTTCTCGAGCAATTATCTTAGCCCCGATTGCAGCCTGAACTGCCACCTCGAACATGTGGCGATCAATCTCCTGCTTAAGTTTCTTGCAGACAGCCCGCCCACGTATCTGAGAGTCCGCCCGATGGCAAATCACGCTCAATGCGTCGACTCGATTGCCGTTTACCAATATATCCATACGAACCAAATCAGCAGCCTGATAACCAATAATCTCGTAATCCATGGTTCCATAGCCACGAGTTGAACTCTTTAGTTTATCGTGCAGGTCATAGATTACTTCTGCCAGTGGTAAATCATAGGACAGCATCATGCGGGTTGGAGAGATGTATTCCTGCGACTGCTGNACCCCACGACGTTCATTGCATAACTTCATAATAGCGCCAACATATTCCCCGGGGGTAATGAAGTTAACCCGGACAATCGGCTGACGGAACTCAAGAATATCACCCGGTTCCGGCACCTCCTGCGGACGATGAATTCGCATCTCAGTTCCGTCTTTTTTGATGACCTCATAAGTTACATTGGGGGCAGTTTGTATAAGGTCAACGTCAGACTCCTGTTCTAAACGTTGCTGCACAATTTCCATATGCAACAAGCCAAGGAATCCACACCGGAATCCAAACCCCAAAGCTTCACTGGTCTCCGCTTCAAATTCGAAACTCGGATCATTAATCTTCAGCCGGCCTAAGGCATCTCGCAGTTCTTTAAAGTCCTGCCCGTCGGAAGGATAGAGGCCGCAATACACCATNCGTTTTGGTTCTTGATAACCTGGTAAGGGCTCGACTTCAGACTTACTGAGACACAAGGTATCTCCAATGTGAACCATCTCAAGTGACTTGATATTACAAATCACATAACCGACCTGGCCTGCCTGGAGTTCATCACAGGGTGTCTGCTGGGGGGTAAATTGCCCGATCTCGATCACATCATGCGTTGAACCGGCGCGAACAAACTTAATCTTATCGCCTTTGCTAATCGTACCTTCCATTACCCGGATGTATGTAATCGCTCCACGGAATTCATCATAATGAGAATCAAAAACCATGGCAGCTAACTCGCCCTTGGGATCTCCTTTCGGTGGGGGTACATTCTCAATGATTGAATCCAACAAGCCTTCGATGCCAATGCCTTCCTTGGCACTTACCTTTTGAACATCAGCATCCCCCAAGCCAAACTGCTGCTCAATTTCCCCGATCACTTCATCGACACGCGCATAATCCAGNTCGATCTTATTAATGACCGGAATAATTGCCAAATCGTGTTCAAAGGCGTTATAGCCATTAGCCACTGTCTGAGCCTCAACGCCCTGAAACGCNTCTACCAATAACAGTGCTCCTTCGCAACATGTCAGGGCTCTTGATACTTCNTATTGAAAATCGACGTGACCGGGAGTGTCAATCAAATTGAGCTGGTATATTTCATTCCCGCGTTTGTATTGCACACTGACACTGCGAGCTTTAATCGTAATGCCACGATCTCGCTCAAGCTGCATATCATCCAGCATTTGCTCCTTCATTTCTCGCTCNGATACGGTTCCGGTGTATTCCAGCAGACGGTCTGCCAAAGTACTTTTACCATGGTCAATGTGAGCAATGATGCTGAAGTTTCTAATGTTGCGGCAATCCATTTAACCGATCTGTCCGTCTCTGTTTTTTAGGCTATGAAGAAATTTGACCATATTGTTTACGAGCAACGCCTGCCGCTCCTATATATCCGCAGGAACTACCAAGCGTCGCAAAATCTATAATCGTATTTTCAGCCAGAACTGGGAAGGTCAACTCTGTCACCGTCCTACGAATAGTCTCTAAAAATATCTGACCGATTGGGGAAGCACTACCGCCAAAATCCATTCCTCCCCCCAGTACAACAATCGCAGGATCAATAATATGCATCATTGTCGTAATACCTCGGGCCAAAAACTCGGCCGTTTCCACCACTAGCGTTTTCGCGAAGACATCGCCCTGCTCAGCATGATTTGCAATATCCAGTGCGCTAATTACACCATCTCGCTGCAGAACACTTATTAACGACGAGGCTTCACCTGCTGCCAGCCGCTCTTTAGCACGCTTGACCAGACTCGTGGCACTAACATAAGCTTCCAGATGGCCTGGTTGACCACAGGGACAAATCCGTGCATCAGGGCCACTCTCGATGGTGATATGACCGCACTCGCTGCCATGGCTATTATCTCCGTGTAACGGAATATCCTGGAGGATAATTCCACCACCGACACCGGTGCCAAGGGTAAACATTACTAAGCTGTCGTACTCACGTCCGCGACCAACCCAATACTCACCATAAGCTGCGGCATTACCATCGTTGATAAAAGCGACTGGCTTTCCTGATTGCTCTTCGACATAACTCCGAATTGGGAAAAAATTCCAGCCACTCATATTTGGCATATGGAGAAGTTCCCCTTCTTTGACATTCATCGTCCCAGGTGTCCCCAAGCCAACAGCTCGGATATCCTGCCAGATAACTCCGGCTTCTTCTAACAGAGCCTTTGCAAAGGAAAGGATTCTAGCTACACCGTTTTCTGGTCCCTTTTCATGCTCTGTCGCGATCTTCCCATGCGCAAGACTTTGACCGGAATCATCAACGATCCCGATCTTAATGCTTGTCCCGCCTACATCCACGCCAAGGTAGGCAGGAAAGACTGGGCTATCTACAGAAGACATCTGTGTAACTGACTCCTAAACAATGGCTTACTCTCTCTTCCATTTTAGACAACCGACAGGCAATCTGTAGTTATTCTATTTTGTGTTTGGAAGAAGGTCCCTTATTTCTCTTCATCACCATCAACCCTACAACCGTCAGAACAATACCTCCGACCATCCAACCACTGACTGGTTCATGGAAGATTACCGCTCCGGTAATAGCGCCTAAAGCTGCCTGGCTAGCATTGACAAGATTGTAACGAGTCACCGAAAGAATCTTAATCGCCGAAACCAAGGCAACAAAGGCAATGGCATTACAAATGCCTGCCAGTGTCATTTGCAGTAGGTGCTCTGACTCTAAATTGCGTTCTACTTCCCACGATCCGTTCAAGGCGCTGATCACCAATAAAAATAGGAAGCCGGTCACGCTAATGATGGTCATGATCGCCGGTTGTGAAACATCCCGATTACCAACCACCTTAATCACGGCACCAAAGAACCCATAATTAATTCCAGAAACAATAACAGCTCCCACCGCCAACGCTAATAAATAGGGGTTCGAATCGGGGTCCTCCAGTGTCCTCTTTAATTGGGCGAACGCCTCTTTCCCGCCGGTCGACAACACCACTACGGCTGTGACCAAAATCGCCATCGACCACATTGTCCTCCGTGACGGCTTATCCTTTAAAAACCACCAATCCACTAAGGCTCCGGTCACAATCAGCACCCCTAAACAGATTGGAACTGCCAAACTGATTCCAATTTTATTGAGCGACCACTGAAAGCCTACATTCCCCAAAAAATGGGAAGCCATGGATAGCAATACCAATCCTAACACTAACTTAGGTGGACAGAATTTGCTTTCAACTTTTTGGTAGCGCCACACCAACCAGGGAAAGACCACCAAAATCGTAGGGATCGCTTTGATACAACTCACCCACACCGGGTCGCAATCATCCACAGCACGCAGGAAAACATTGGCTCCGGAATAGCCAATCGAGGATACGGCCCCCAGAAGAATACCGCGGCGATACAAATCTACTCCCTCAGGAGTGGTGTGCTGTTCCAACTGCTCGTCCGTTTAACGTAAATCTCTGGAGGAGACATCCTGACGAAACTGATTTTCGTCGACTCCCTTACATATCTTTACCAGCAAGTCAGGAAGTTCCATGTCTTGAAGCTGAATAAATGGTGGTTGATCTTCGGAGGATGTCGAAAAGGAAGCATCCATTGTACGACCGAAAACTAAAAAACAAACCTTCTGTTCAGACATTTCCTGAAATGCCGCATCACGATCACTTCCATCAGTGTAATAACAAGCTTCCGCGATTCGACCAATCGTATCTACACCAACTAAGAAGCAAGTCTTGCCAAGTAATTTAGCTTTTTGACGGAACGTAGGCGCTCGTGTNAGAACAACATCATGNGCTAAATATATCGGCAAAACTCGCTTGATACATTCAGGCTGATTCATCTCTGGTTTGTCGACATTTTCCACTGACAATTCAAAGTGTAGATGGGCCTCTAAAGTCCGACTGGCGAACTCAGCCATTTCAAGATGTCCAACATGCAGGGGATTGAATGAGCCTGACAAAACATTTTCGACTTGACTCGCACCAATTACAGAATAGTGTTGGTTGCGATTGCAGACTTGTTCTACCGCTATTATTAGTTGCAAGGTTCTCTGAATAACACGGAGCATTGTCAGCGTAGCGATTTGTTGTCTCGTGGCGCGCGAAGCGGGTGAAATTTCGACGCGATGGCAACAAGCCGCTAGATCGTCATCTAACCGAACGGCAACACCAAGATAGATAACTCCGTCTAGCCCCTCCGGAGCTTCTGGTCCTAAATGACCTGTAATCGAAACGGCAAACTTGGCTTCGGGTGTCTGGCCTAGCGCCCCTTGAGCCATTTGCAAGGCAACGGCTGGGCTGACTGCCCCGACAGAATCAAGATCTTCCNGAGTCACCTGCAACCAACGGTGCTTCGAATCGTTCCGATAAGAGACGTGTGATCCACAGAAATACTCTGAAATCCCNGACTGGCTACCAATCAGCGAAGCAGCTAGTCCGCTTGTACAGCTTTCCGCCAAAACAAATCGCTGATTCGCCTGCTCAGACAACTGACGAATCTCAACTGCCGCTGCTGTTAGCTCTACTCGGAGGTTATCTTCTACCACGGGAAGCTACTTATTCTGAATCGCTCAAGATTTTAGACTTACTATTCTCTGCCAGCCACTTCTTGCCATTTTCTTTCCACCAGATACTCCACTTCTCATGAGCCTTTGCTCGATTTTCGTCCTCGGTAAATCCACAGGAGTACACTTCATAGACATAAACAGGACTGGGACGCGAGAAGCGATAACCATAATCTTTTGGATTTTGTTTGGTGAGATGAAGCAGCATAATCAAAGCAGTATCTCTGAGCTGTGTCTTAATNAGTTTTCCTCCAGCCTGAGGTGTACTCCAGGAATGCACTAATGTCTTCTGAG
Source organism: Planctomycetaceae bacterium (assembly GCA_002705165.1). Lineage (GTDB taxonomy): Bacteria > Planctomycetota > Planctomycetia > Pirellulales > Pirellulaceae > UBA721. The sequence goes on from PAJC01000045.1 coordinate 39,362, forward strand.
TTAATAACGGCAGTAACAGTTCCACTTCACTTGCTCCTCCAAATCGAGCGGCACAAATCGCTGCATACTGTTCACTGGTTGAATAGCTAGTGGCGTTGGTTAACAAATCCCGAGCTACTTTGATACCTGACTGCTCAAAACCATAGTTCAGAATGAGCATTAAACCTAAAGTCTTATTGCGGGACTTGGCCGCTATTTCAGCCCATTGACGAGTCATGCGTTTACCAACATCTGAATCAGGCTTATCAATAATCTGCGATTTAATCTTTGAGTAATTCAGCAGATTGTAGACCGGGGAAACTAATGTTTCNCGTTCTGCCGTTGTGAGTTGCAAAGCTCCCAGCATCACGGCAGCGATACTTTGAACCTGTGGAATAGTAGGGCCGGTGGGAGTATAGTTTCCATAAGGCTGAAGCTGCTTCACGCGTTCCTGCAAAAGTTCAGCCAGTCCCTTATTCGTCTCCATCGACCTTAGCAAGCTGGCTTCTGCCCGTACCATTGACGCAAAGAATTTTCGTTCGTCCGGACTCACACCAATCTTCTCTTTGTACAGTTCCCAGCCGGGCAAATCATGCTCTAGCTTTCCATCGACATCGTCTACGAACCGCTGCAGCTTGTGCTCAAAATCTTCATACATCAGGTCAACATAAATTCGCCGTGTTCGACTACGAATCTCAAGATCAGGGCTACGCAGCCCCGCGGCTAATTCCCGACGAGCAGACATGCCAATCTTGGCCAGTGTCTCATGAGCTCGTTCTCGCACCTGAAAAGAAGGATCGCCTAAGAGCTCCACCAACTTTTGGTACTCGGGGTTTCGTGGAACGGTCGGCTCTTGCGCATCACTACGAACAGCTGTCGTTATCACGACGAGTACCAGAATAAGAATACGTGCTAATGGATAGATGCTGAGTTTCATTTAGATCTGTGGTTGGCAAAAACAATTGCGACTCACTGCCGCTTGCTTCCCCATTATANGCCAAATCCATCTGATTCTTAGCCTTCTGTCGTTNTGGGCTGNGCTGTAAATATGGTGAAAGAGGTTGTTTTTATAGTGTTTTGCCTAACTGCGATGATTTTTATGTTTTTTTCTTCCTGCGTTACCAATATTCACTCGGCAGCTACGAATAAGGGGGTGTTAGTACTGCTGAAATGGATTTCNGCATTNNTTTATCAGGATGTTGCCTCCAACTGGAAATACAAACCGGTTAGGCATGCACAATTTCAATCGCAGATTCTCTTGAAGGGAGACAATACGATGAAAAAGAAAGTTTTGTATGTCGGAGGCGGTGCCGCTGCAGTCATGCTGCTACTTGCACTGCTATTCGGCAGCGATGCAACAAGTTATGTAACCACTTCCGTAGCTAGTGTTCGAGACTCCGTCAAAAATTCCGTCCCCGTGGAATTCGAGTTGGAGCGAGCACGCCAGGAAATCTCAGACGTCACACCTGAGATCCGAAAAAACATGGAGCTGATCGCTCGCGAAGAAGTCGAGATCGAAAAGCTTGAATCTAACATCGCTCAATTTGAAGAGAAATTGGCTGTGGATGAAAAGTCGATCAAACGCTTAAACGCGGACCTATCATCTGGTGTTGAATACGTGACCTACCACGGTATCGAGTATTCTGCGAACGATGTGAAGCGAGATCTAACCAATCGCTTCGATGAGTTCAAAACGGATAACGAGACTATGGCAAACCTTAGAAAGCTGCATGTCACTCGAATGGAGAACCTGAAAACGGTACGCGGTCGACTGGCATCTATGCAGGCTTCACAGCGAAAGCTGCGAGTTGAAATCGAAAATCTTGCTGCTCGCAATAAGATGATCGAAGTTACTAAGTCTGCAAGTGAGTATGAAATTGACGATAGTCAGCTGGCCAAGGCTAATGCCTTGATCGACAACCTCGACTCGCGTCTAAGCACAGAGGAAAAAATGTCGCATGTCACCAATCAGACCCTGGACCGTATCCCAGTGGAAACTGAAACGAAGGCAGACATCCTCGACGAAGTGGCTAACTACTTTGACTCTCCGGAGAAAACTTCTCCCAAGACCAAGCTAGCTGGCAAATAAGCGTCTCCGAGTACGGGGAATGGGGTTCACGCTCAAGCGTGGACCTCTTTCCCTGCGCAGACAACCAAAACTGATAAAATAACGAAGGAAGTACTGATGAATACAACAGGAATAAAACGGCCGCAGGCGGTCACGAATTCCACTCGTGTTCTGACTGTTCCTCCTCCAAGCGTCGCTAACAACAGTCATTACTTTTTTCGAACGAACGAAAAGATTATGAACGCCATCTCTAATCGGTTTTTAATGTGGGTCGATGCTGTAGGTGGCTATCTTGTTTGTCTCAATAATCAACTAACTATTGGTCAGGCAAGACCTAATTCGAAAGTCGACATTCCTTTGCTTGCTGACATTTCTAGCAAACACGCCCAACTGAAGCGACAGGGTGAAGAAGGAGATTATATTATTGAGCCCCTCGCTCAGGTACTGGTACAAAACAAAGAAATTCAATCCCCCACATTGCTACATCATGGAGACCTGATTTCATTAGGAACAGCCGAACTTCAATTCACCAAACCTCATCCACTCAGCGCAAGCGCTCGGTTGGATCTGATTGGACAAACCCGAACAAACCCATATACCGATGCAATCCTGTTGATGAGTGACACGCTGATTATTGGGAATAACATGGCCAATCATATCGTCTATCATGGTGACGACCACCAAATAGTTTTATACCTCCAAAATGAAAAACTCCTGTGTAGATCCGATCAACAAGTCAATTTAGATGGCCTGGCTGGGCAATCAGGCGGCGAACTGTTTTACGGCTCACAGATTAAAAGTGATCGAATATCTTTTAGTCTGGAAGAAGTGTAGTAAATCTGACAAAACTATCTACCCAGTTGATGAATCTGGAAACTAACCTAAGAAGCATAGAACTTTTCCTCATAATAGAACCATGAAATTTACTTATTCCACTGGCGACACACCTCTTGATGGTTTCACCATNAAGNGGGGACTTGGACGAGGAGGCTTCGGGGAAGTCTATTTCGCTTTAAGTGATGCCGGTAGAGAGGTTGCCCTTAAAAAGGTCGACTTCATGGACGCNGACCGTGGTGATAATCTGGTCCTTAATATCAATCATCAAAACCTCGTCCTGCTTTACGATATCAAACACATTGACGAGCATGATGAATCGTGGATCATCATGGAATACATGTCTGGGAATAGCCTGCGAGATGTCTTAACGAAGAATCCCGAAGGACTTTCAATCGACGAAGCTGCCGCCTGGTTCTTTTCGATAGCCAGTGGCATCCANCGNTTACACGANAACGGTTATGTACATCGCGACCTCAAGCCCGGCAATGTTTTTTTTGGTGAGGGACATGTAAAAGTCGGCGACTACGGGCTATCCAAACTGATTTCGCACAGTCAACAACANAATAANACTCGTACCATTGGTACCTGTCGTTACATGGCTCCGGAAATTGGGCGTGGTAACTATGGACGACAAATCGACATCTACGCNCTGGGAATTATCCTCTACGAATTGCTGATCGGGGATATTCCTTTTGATGGAGAGTCTGACGCTGAAATTCTTACAAAACACCTGACTGAGCGACCCGANCTCTCAAAGNTTCCGGAGGCCTTTCGGTCCGCAATTGAGCGAGCACTAGAAAAAGATCCTACAAAGCGTTATCAGACNGTCGTGGAAATGATGCTAGACGTACCGATTCCGAATTACCCGTTAACACAAGGNATTCATCGTCCTCAATTTCCCGCTGAGTACCTCAATCATNCTGAACTTACTCNCAATANGNATACATCACTGACACAACCGCAAGAGACCNANACGACAGATGTGGTGGAAACCGCACCGACCATTCATTCTGCTTTACCTCCGAAGACTCATTCCTATGTTCCAACATTGACTAATGTCCCTGTACTTGGAACGGCTCCTGTGATGACGGGACCCACGCCCTCTCCCGGCGATTCAAGACGATATGTATCGCCGATGGCAGCCATGCCAACGAATATGAAATGGACGGACGTGGCAATCCTCGAGATGCGGACCAAAACTCGCTCACAACGGCTCAGTGAACTCACTTCATCGATGGTCCGAGCAGTCGTCGGAGCGGCTGCCAGTACAACCTTAATTTTTGGTGTCTACCTTACCAATCAAAACCTTACCACAGTCCAGACAACCCAATGGTTTATTTGGATCATGTCGGTCATCATGCTCAGTAGCTGGATGGTGCTAACAACTGGAAAGCTCTGGGAAGCATCACCCGATGAGGAAAATTCGAAACGGCTTGTGATGTTCGGCGTTGGGACAGGACTAGGAGCACTGCAGCTAGCCATCGGCAATTTCCTACACTTAGATTTTAATGATCTTCATTCGGGAAACAGCTACTGGCCGTGGGTACTGGAACAATGGCAATTTACTTCGGAAGGCCAGCCATCTTACGTCCATTATGCAGTATTCACTGGCCTGTTATTTGGATTGTGCCGCTGGTGGTTACACGCCACTCCAGCCCGCAACTCACGTTATGACTTATTAGCAGCGATGATATTTGCAATGGTTGCCTGGTTCCTGCCGGTTGCCCCTCAACCGTTGATGCCCGCCGTCGTGGCATTTACAACGCTTGTCGTCCAATTCTCATCACCAAGTTTTTTGGCAACCGAGCGAAAGGAATTTCAAGCTAGGGCAAATTCATGGTGGCAGCATGGTACATAGAACTTCTCTGATTGCAATCTGTTTGCTCCTGGTATGTACTGTACCAATCTTTGGACAAAACAACGTGGCTGAGGATAACCAGCCTGAGTTCTTTAAGTTTGATTTAAAGAATGAGGCCATAGGTAGCGTTGTAAAACAACCAGAACTAGTTTTACCTAATGGCAATTCCTACGCCCTTCGGATTGAATCTGATTTGTCCATTGATATCCCGGGAGTTACAGAAAACTTCATTGCCAAAGTTGATGCTGCCATCGATAGTGTGATAGCCGAAGTGACCAACAGTCCTCTGGATGGCAGAACCTTACTAGAACAAAAAGGGCTCAACATCGATCCGCTTGCCATCGCGAGTTCCAGTGATGTCTTTCTTCAGCAATATACTCCCATTGTCGGAGGACAATCTTCTAATATCACGAATTATCACTTGGTTGCTATTATCGATCTGAAACCATTACAGGCTGAAATGAATTACCTGTGGGGTGAGGTCTTGCTTGGTGAACGATTAATACAGTACATCATGATTGCCAGTGTTGTACTGATCATCTTGTTCCTACTACGTGGCAATCAGGTCATGCGAAGTCGCAACACCCATCGACCAATCCAGATTATTATCAACGTAATAATCCTTGTTACCACNCTCACGACCCTGGCCATCATCGCCACCATGCTTTACTGGGTTTGATTTCTTGTCGTGCCCCCTCTCTGCACGTTACAATTCGCTTAAGCAATTAATGTGTTGAGATCCTTCATGGCCGAAATTGACAAGCTACTAATCGAAGAAATACGTTCGGGTGCAGATGAGGCCTGGATGCGATTCGTTGACCGCTTTGGTGGTCGACTTCAGGCCTTTGTGCGCAAGAAGATCCGTGACCCCGCCACCGTTGAAGATATCGTCCAAGATACATTCATCGGTTTCGTCAATAGCCTTCCTAACTTTGATGAAACCCGACCGATCGACAGTTTCCTGTTCACTATTTGCCGATTTCGAATCATCGACCACTTCAAAAAGACCGGTCGGCGCCCTGACATATCCTCCCTAACTTCCAATGAGTCGCAACAGCAAATCGAGTTGCCGGGAGGAGGTCGCGGAGCGTCAACCATTTATCGAAGTGGCGAACGACGGCGAGCTGAAGAAGATGCATTACTGCAAATCCTTGAACAGGAAGTGGCTCTTTTAGTCGAAAACGCATCCTGGATCAAATTGGCTTGCCTGGAACTCCTTTTTGTAAGCGCGACTCCGAATAAAGAAATCGCCGACCTCCTGGACCTGTCTCAACCACAAGTCGCCAGCTTGAAACATGAATTCGTCGACAAGATTAAACGGCATATGATACGACTTGGAGTTAATGCTGACTTGTTCCCTGAATTATACGTAGATCAGGAATCTTAGGAGAATTCGATGTTAAATCAATTTAGCGATTCCGAACTGGCTGCGTATCTGGAAGAAGATCTGGAAGCAGTTCGGGCCTCCAGACTGGAAGCAGCTTTAGGGCAAGACACCAACTTACAGGAAAGACTACGTCGGATTAGACAACAAATTGCCGGTGGAGAACACTCACTAGGAGCTATCTGGCGGCAACACAATCTCGGCTGTCCAAGCCGAAAGACGTTAGGCGCCTATTTNTTAGGCATTCTGCCGAATGATCAAAGTCTATTTATCAAAGCTCATCTCGAAACAAGAGGATGTCTGACCTGTCAGGCAAATCTAGACGATCTCAAAGAACAACAGACAAAAAATCAGGAAGAACTCACGGCTCGAACGACTCGTTACTACAAATCCAGTATCGGCCAGTTTTCCCAATATCGAGAAAATCATTGAATATGCGACGTTATCTATCGTTATTGTTAGTCGGGGCTGCGTTCTCGATTTCAATCACAGCCGAAGTCAACGCTGGTGAAGTAACTCCCATCACATCCATCGGCCGACAGGAAGGTGATTGGACGTCACCGGTTAAAAACTATGTCGTGCTTAAGCGGGATGGCTTAGAGATCGTCGTCGTGAACAACCAGGCGGTAGATGACAATACGGTTCCCAGTCACCGAGCGGGCTACAGTGGTATCGCCCGCATCTCGCATACTGAGCAGCCAAACAACCTGTTTGTTCCCAACTACGCAGGACTAAACTATGAGCACATCCACGATGGCCGTACACGAGACCGAACAATCTTGTTCGAACCTCGCAACCTCCCGATGGAATTGCGACGGATCAATCAAAATACCGTCGAACTTTATCAGGCACCTGCTGGTCACTATAAGCTGGAAAGCTGTCAACGTTATGAGCTCCTTAAAGACGGTACGATTCAGTTGACTTATGAATGTATACCGAGAGCCAAAACATTTGAAAATAATTATATCGGTCTATTCTGGGCAAGCTACATTCACCAACCTAAAGACAAAAGTATTCATTTCCCCGGTTTCGAGAATATGGAAGGGAAGGACCTTCGGGAACTACCTGCACCTAAGATTATCCGAAGCGTCACTCCTCAACATGGCATTCACGCCACCCACCGTGGTATCCGGGATACACGCCTATTCAAGCATGACAAGAACTTTCCTTTAACACTCGTCTTTGGTTACTCCCGCCATCGATTCCACGAACCCTGGTATTACGGAGTAAGTCGGAATATGGGCTTCGCTCAGGTATTTCGGACTGCGGACCAGATACGGCTTTCGCAGTCACCTTCAGGTGGTGGAAACGGCAATCCTGCATGGGACTTTCAATACTTCATCCCGGACTACGAAATCGGTAAAACCTATCGCTTTGTCATGCGCGCGATCTATCATCCGATCGATCAACAGGAGGTCTTCTTCCAACGAATCCATCAAGAATACAAGAATCTCAATCACTCTCGGTGAGTCATTAGTTTTGCTGGTATTCCGACTTTGGAACTTCACCCTTAATGCGATCGGGATTAGAAGGTGATGGGAATTGGATATTTGAGTCTGGCAACGGTGCCAATTCTGCCTCGGCCAAATCAACCAATTCCTGTAAAGCAAACCCTTCCGGAACGTCTTCATCAAACTGCGAAAGTAGTTCCACATAATTTGCTATCGAAGGCATTAAGTTTTGTCCGGTATCTTTAGTGATCATCGACGGATACTTAAGAAAGATATTGGTCCACATCGTCCATGCTTTTTCGTATTCCTCACGAGCCGGCTGAAGTCGAGCGGCAATGAATAGCTCATCGGCGCCGGCAGTGGTTTTACGAGCATTAATTGCTAGATCCAGCTGTTCCATTTCACATCGTCGCAACCAGTAGTCATAGTTAATCATGGACCGCATATAATTGACCGCATCAGCTTTGATCGCCATTGCTTCCGCCTCTGCAGCCAATACGAGAGCCCGATCTTTAACACCATCAGGCATTGCATTAGCAATATCGATCTCTGAGACAAACAGAGCCTGATTTGCCTCCTGTATCTTTCGGTCATGGTATTCGGTACGAAGTTCCGGAGCCAACTTCATCGCTTCCTGTTGAGGCTTTGATAGTGCATTAAACCGCTTATCCTTTTCGGCCTGTCGTACACCCGGCCCCAACTTATCCATTTCCTGACGCATATTATCTAACTTACGTTGGAATTCCGCCCCCTGGTTCAGACGCAAAGTTGTTCCGGTAAAGGTTGAAAGAATATCCAGAGTGCCAAGCTCCTCAAGTCCTGCATGAGCAATCGCAAATGCCTGCTGAGCATTTGTATCCAGATAGCCTTCGTCTTCCAAGGAAATCGCATAATAGATCAATGCTTGTGGTTTACGTTCGTAGAACCGCAACCAATCACCACGAATGCCGCCGTCACTAAACTTTGCGACGTCTTCACTTTTCTGATACCAGCGATTAGCAACTTTCCAGTTATCCGGCTTTCCGTCAGCACCTGCCACTAACTGTGAGTCCATCTCCAGTCCATAGTCTTCCATACGCTGATGGAAAGGATCATCCTCAGCAAACAAACGGCGAAATTGACGTTTCTCATCAGAACCACCAATCTTAGATCCAGTATAAGACCCAACTTCCTGAACCAATTTCGCATCCTGACTATTGTACTGAGTACCTTCCATTAGGAAATCGATACCACGTCGTACCCATTGGTAACGATGGCGATAGTTATCGAAGTCCACAGAAATATTGTAGGCAAGGTTATGCGCTTGGAATTTCCAGATCGATACAAAGTTTGGCTGCAACTTTGAAATCTGATTCACCGTCGCCGTCACATTGTCATAGTCTTCCATCTTCTGGAATCGTGTCGCTTTCTCCCACAAGACAATCACCGCTATTGGACGCAATCCAAAAGTCGCCAACTGCATGGTTGAACTTACCGGGTCAATCTCACCCAGATTTGATTGTGCCAGATAGTTCTCGGCTCGTAACTGAGCAAGCTTACCCCCACGCCCACCATCGGTATCACTGGTGGAGGGTTGCCCAAGATAAAACAACGGGAATAACAACAACACAATACCTGTGATATAGCTAACTTTACGCTTGAAAGACGTTTCTAGGTTCACGCTGCAATTTCCCTTGACGAGATAACAAAGTATCCCGCAAACAATAAGACGAAGAAGTAGACCAAAGTGGTCGCAATCTGTTTCAGGATGAGATCCAGATTAATGTCATAACCGTAAGCAACTTTGGCTGCCATATTGAATTTGGGAAAGTCTGGTGCCAATTTAGCGACACTTTCCATCGTGTCCAGATAGAACGAATCTAAAGACTGAATGACCGACGTCGCTGTCTCACCCATATCCAAATCCACCGTCGCACCTTGCTGAGTGATATTTCGAATAAGAGACTCGATCGGTCCGCCACCAGGCGCATCACCCGACTGTACTTCCCCAATAAATCCGGCAGAAATACCCATCACAACAATCGATAACGTTGCAACCATCGCGACAATGCCATTCAAAAACGTACTGAAGAACACTCCAAAGAGCGTGACAAGTACCAATTGCATCCAAATACCCAGGTAGCATTTAAAGAAGTTCATTTCAAATGAACCTTCAGGAGCTCGAATATACATGTCCGCCTGAGCCATACCAAAAAACTGAGCATGGTCTCGGCAACGGACGTGAACTTCCAGTTTCCCGTTATCAACCAGATTCTGGAACAGGTTAATCTTTTCGAGTTCAGCCGTATTTGGATTCTGTCGGCGGATCTCTTTGTAATCAATATTTACCTGAAAGGTTTGGAATTCCTCCGCTTCAAACGAAATCGGAGCACTATAGCGGTCCTGGACTGATAAGGTCTTTTCGGGATTCACTAGCAAAATCTCACCTTGAACCGTACCTTCAATATCCCCTTTTGTCGTTCTGAATACACGTAGGTTTAATTCCAATGGTACTACGCCCTCATCGCCCCCTCCCGTGCTGAACATGTCTGATGTTAAGTTCTCAAATGTCCAGATCGCTGTACTTAACGTATTACCTTCAATGTATTCCCGGTATGTCCATTCTTTGCCTACAGACAAACCACCCTCACCACCGGCGTCNCTTTCACGACCATAACGATCTAAAAAACGAAGACTGCCATAAACTGGAACACGAGCGAGCAGGTCACCCGTAGGCGGACCTACTACATAATTATCACCNTCTCGGTAGATCGCATGGGTATGACCTTGAGCGATCTCGGTGGCACCCACCGGACGATCCCCCTCTATATTGCGGTTGATCAAAAAGTCGTGGCGATGATGGGAATCGACCGATGTAAATCCTGTNCCCAATCCTGTCTCTTCGTCCCATTCAATGGAGGCCAGGTCAATGGTGTGGGAATGATCCAGACCACGAACGACAAANCCATAACTTACCAACCCCATCAGTATTAGAAGTACCGTACCGACAAAGCCAAAGCCAAGAACGCGCCCTAGAAAAATCTCATGCGCTCGCACTGGCTTGGTAGTAATCGTATAAATCGTCTTATTCTTAATATCATTAGGTAAGCTAAANGCACTTACAAACATCGCTAACGCCAGCAGCAGATAAGTACTGGTCGAAATGACAAATCCCAGATAGAGACGGGCCGGATGGTCATTCTGTACATCCAGAAACCAGCCTGCAAACAGTAACAACACAACGAATAAGGCAAAGATGATTAGAACTTTGTTGCGAATCGCCTCCTGAATCGCCAATCGTGTCATACCGATCGTGCGACGCAATGAAGATCGCGGAAAGTCTTCCAGAATTGCTCTTTTTAAACCACCGCCAACAATCGATACTGCCTGTTTGGGAGTGTTACGAATCGCGGTGAACGCAAATGCGATAACCGTCCAGGCAATGAAAATAACAAGTGCCAGTACGATAAACCCGCCAGCAGCATTCGATAGCCACTCGCTAAAAGGAATAAACTCACTAGGATCTACGACCATTTGCCTGTAATTCCGTTAATACTCTTTTGATTCAACCCGGATAAAATGCATACCGACTTGCTTAGGATGTCTCTTCTGTATCTTTGACTGTCTCATCACCAGTGGCAGCATTCTCAACGGGCTCTTGTTGATCACGCTCCCGCTTACGGTTGTAACCAGGACGAGCTTTACTATCTCGTACAATACCGAGGAACAAGTCTTCCAGCGTCGTGGTTGGATTTTCCATCGAGACCAGATCCGCTTTGTCGTTCGCAATGATTTCACGAATTTGCTGTTGAGCATCATTGCTCAATCCCTTCGCTTGAATCTGCGTAATATCACGAACACTGAGTAAGTTCTCAACTGCTCCCATTTCTTTTAATTCACCCTGATGAAGAATCGCAATGCGATCACAGACATCCTGCACATCCGCCAACAGGTGACTACACATCAGAATAGTTTTCCCCTGATCGCGGAGACGTACAATGAGGTCTTTCATTTCCCGAGTACCAATGGGATCCAAACCAGTAGTTGGTTCATCGAGAACAATCAACTCTGGGTCATTGATCAAAGCCTGAGCGAGTCCAATACGACGTGTCATCCCTTTGGAGTACTCTTTCAACTGACGACGCTGAGCCCATTCAATGTCGATCAGTTTAATGAGATCCCGAACGCGTTGCTTACGGCGACCAGCAGACATATTGAACAAACGACCATAGAAATCCAGCGTCTCTTCTGCATTAAGGAACTTGTAGAGATAGGACTCTTCAGGCAAATATCCAATCCGCTCATTCTTCGATACGTCGGAAGCTTCTTTATTAAAAACCAGTGCCTGACCACTGGTTGGGAACAGCAGCCCAAGGATCAACTTAATCGTGGTCGATTTGCCGGACCCGTTAGGCCCCAACAAACCAAAAATCTCCCCGCGACGAACTTCCAGATCAAGCGATTCCAAAGCGTTCACTTTAGGACGACCCCAGAAGTCTTTATAGACCTTGGTTAAGTTGCGAGTTTCAATAATGACATCCCGCTTATCGTCGACTGATGTGGACATCTAAAACCTTTCTGATGACAGGCCGTTATTACTATTTCCCAAACACTTGGAATAATAAAATTTACCGCCAGAGACAATTTAATTCATACGGATAAATAGTCTCCGCAGTTCACTACAAAGAGCAAACAAAGCTCTAACCAACCTATGGAACAAGAGATTGTGAAAAAACCTCCTACCATACTCTTAAAGTATGCCGTTTGAACACTATAAATAAGGGATAGGAATGCTATCAAAATAAAGATATATAGCCTGTTAGTAAGACCATTTGACGGTCGTGCAGGTTATATCAGTTGATTGGTGGGTTGAGAGGTCGAATGACTTTCCATTCAGCAGCTAACACTCCAAGTCCAAAAGATTCAATGTCGTCTAATTCGCATATTCAGACCTACGCAGATGCTCAGGCATTCCTCTTTAGTCGCTTTGACCTTGAGCGAACAATGAATACTAGTTCTCCCGACACCTTTAAGCTCGATCGCATGAAACAACTTGCTGAGCTTCTGGGTAACCCCCAACGGAAAATCAAGGCTATTCACATTGCAGGCACAAAAGGTAAAGGCTCTGTCTCTTCCATGGTGAGTAAGATTCTGACGGAGGCGGGATACACGACCGGTCTCTTTACTTCGCCACATCTTGAACATCTGGGACAACGTTTTTGCATCGACGGTACGCCATGCAGTGAAGAGAGTCTGATCCGAATGCTTCGGGAAATCATGCCTGCTGTGGAAGAAATGGATCAACGCGATGCCCTACAATCGGACATCGATCTCAAACCAACCTTCTTTGAAATAACGACCGCACTGGCATTTATGTACTTCTGTGAAGTCGAGGCAGATATTGCCGTAGTAGAAGTTGGACTTGGCGGGCGTCTGGACAGCACCAATATCTGTGATCCAATCGTAACGGCAATCACCAATATCGGTCTGGACCATACTGACATTCTTGGTAATACCTTAGAACTAATCGCGCGTGAAAAGGCTGGAATTATTAAAACCGGAGTACCCGTAATCAACGGTTGTACTGTCGATGGCCCACAACAGGAAATTGAACAAATCGCTGCTCAGCGACAGGCTCCACTTCTTACTCTGGCTCAGGATATTATGATTGAAAGTGGCAACGTTAAAACCATGCAGCCACAAATTGAAAGTGTCTCTATTCACGGGAAGCTGATCTGGAACAACCTGACCGTAGGGATTCCCGGACAACACCAAATTAATAACGCTGCTGTTTGTCTTGGCATTATTCACGAACTACAAAAACTTGGTTATTCCCTTGACGATCAAGTAATCCAATCAGGTTTATCAACAGTAAGATGTGCCGGACGGCTGGAGTTAATCAACGCTCAGCCACAGATTCTGTTGGACGTGGCTCACAACCCAAACTCGGCAAAGGCGTTAGCTGATTTTTTGATCCATCACTTTCCCAAGACCAAACTCCACCTCGTCCTAAGCTGTAGCCAAGATAAAAAATACGATGAGATTGTGGAACTGTTAGCGCCTCTGTTCCACAGCATTACATTCACTAAATATACAAAGAATCCCCGGGCTGTTGAGCCTCAGCTTTTGTTTGATTCGGCTGCAACAGCCTGCAACAATCTGGCATCCCGAATACAAACAGAACCTAATCCTGAGGCTGCTTTTAGTCAGGCCCTGGAAAATGCTGACGGTGACGATCTGATTGTTGTCACAGGATCATTTTATCTAATCGCTGAGTTGCGATCCCGGGCTCTAAGGTTATCGTCTTAAGCCAAAATGGGGCTGATCACGTCACCAGCTACATCTGTCAGGCGAAAATCACGGCCCTGATACTGGAATGTAAGTCGTTCGTGGTCGATACCTAGCTGATGCAACATCGTGGCATGCAAATCATTAATGTGAACCACATTATCCACGGCGTTATATCCAAGTTCATCGGTCGCCCCATACGTGATTCCCCCTTTAATACCTCCGCCTGCCATAAACATACTAAACGCTTTCATATGATGGTCGCGACCGACAGGACCTTTGTTTGTCTGAGCCATCGGTGTACGTCCAAATTCACCGCCAAAAACCACTAAAGTATCTTTCAGCATGTCACGTTGCTTTAAATCTTTAATCAAGGCTGCCGTTGGTTTGTCACACAGACCGCTACAAATTCCCATGTAGCGGACTAAGTCATTGTGATGATCCCAGCCTCGGTGATAAAGATGAATAAACCGAACNCCACTTTCGGCCAGTCGTCGTGCAAGTAAACAGTTATAAGCATAAGAACCATCCGCGCCGGCAACTCCATACATATCAAGCGTCTCCCGAGACTCTTTGCTAATATCCATCAATTCAGGAACTGCGTTCTGCATACGGAAGGCAAGNTCATACTGTTGAATACGAGTTCTGATCTCTGGNTTATCGACTAATNGATCTCGGATTTCGTTAAGTCCGGTAATCNCCTCAATCACTCGTTGTTGCTGATTACGATTGATTCCAGCCGGATTATTAACAAAGTGAACCGGATCTCCTGTAGAGTTGAACTGAATTCCCTGAAAGCGTCCCGGTAAGAAACCACTATGCCACTGTCGAGTGGCAATCGGTTGAGGGTTTCGCCCACCTTTACTTGTGAGCACAACAAATCCGGGCAAGTTGGCCGACTCACTA
>PAJC01000046.1 GCA_002705165.1 Planctomycetaceae bacterium
GAGATAGAGCAGGTCTTAGTTGTTGGGCCAATAGCACCTGCCACAAAGCGTGGCTTGTTGGGATTCTCTTTGGTGAATTCGTCACATGCCTGGCGAGCTGCCTGTACTGCGGCCACGTTGAGGTCATACACTAGATCTGGTAAATCAAACTCAGCCAAGCCAATCGGGCTAGCTCCGAATGTATTGGTTTCGACGATGTCAGCACCTGCAGCCAGAAACTGACGATGAATGTCTGTCAGCGTATCGGGACGCGTCAGAGAGATTAGGTCGACGAAGTTTTTAACGTCTTTGTGGTGATTGGCAAATAGTTCACCACGAATTGTCTGCTCGTCAAATCCCAAAGAGAAGACCGTCGTTCCCATCGCGCCATCGAGGATCATCACACGTTGTTGCATGATGTCTTTTAGTTCTGCTGTCCTGTCAGTAGTCACGATGGCTGTTAGCTCCGCTGGCCGAATGTCTCTGTTGTGGGTAATTGTCCATTATTGCCTATCCGCCAAAACTAACAACTACGTGCTTAAGACGCATTTGCTGATTTGAGCACATGAGTGGGAAATGAGTTTATATTCACTCGAGTCTTTCGAAAAAGTAGAGATTCACTTTGCCGGGGAGCATGTGGTCTTTATACCCATCATTACCAAACGTCTCGATAAGTACCTGCTCCGCCTTTTGGTTGTAACCTCGGCCACGCACGACAAGCCAGCCTTTCGAAGCTGCTTTGAGTCTCTGTGCAAGTAAAGACGGTTGTCGATAGTCGGAAATTGGTTGCACTCGCAAACCTTCAGAAATTGGATACATCCCATTTAGAGGAAAGGCACAATATTCCTCGGTGGTTATATTGGCTGTGTACTTTGTATCCGCGAGTTTTGGCAGCCGAGTATCTTCTATCAGACCACCTGCCAGAAAGATGATATCATCTGGCCTGGCTTTGGCATGGAGGGTTTTAGCGACCGTATCCCAGCGTTCATTTTTTAAGGTAATAGTTCCCTCTAGGTGGTTTTGAATCGCCCTGCTGTCAAATAGCACGAAAACCAGTAAACAGCCAATTCCTACTAAGGCTGGAGTGAAGAACGACTTCGATGATTGCGCGATTGCCGCCACGCTGAATCCGCAGAAGAGACTTAATGCCGGCAGGCAGGTAACTAAATAACGCGGAAAAAACCAGTTCACCCAATCAAGTCTAGTAGTCGTCCACGCTGTGAGGTATGGAACGACGGCCAGAATCAGGGACCCTAGAATGAGTGGCTTGAGGGCCATTGATTGGGGCCTGAACACGATTAAGCAAATGCCGGGTAAAACCAGAGTGCTTAGCACCGGCAGTTTGGTCAGAAGCGCTTCGAAAGTTGCATGCTCGGCGCGGATGAAAGTTGCCCATTGATTACGATGATTGTAAATGTTTTCCAGCGTATCGAATTGTGCCGCAATGAGGACTCCCAAAATAAAGACCTGTAGAATGAATACTTTCATTCGAATGACGAAAGGGGCGGGACAGGCAAATAAGTGCGCAAGCAGAAGACTGCCAATAGCGGGGATCGCCATGTAGTGAGTGTAAATGCATAACGTAGCCACGAGGCTCCAGGTGAATTCAAGTCGCCACCCAATGGCCTTCTTAACCTCGTCTTGGGCGTTGTGGGTTTTCCTCCATCGCATTGAGCTGACACAGAAGAGAATCAAGATAAGTAGAGTCAATAAACTGTAAGAGCGTGCTTCGACTGCAAATAAAAGTTGCAGGTGACCTGCTGCAAAGGAAACCGTGGTAAGCAGGGTCGCCAATAACTTGAGCTGATGACGGTAGCAAAGCCAGTTGAGAACGATAACGGAAATGCAAGCGCAGGTTGTCGAGAAAACTCTTAGAGATGTTTCAGTTTG
The DNA here is from genome assembly GCA_002705165.1 of Planctomycetaceae bacterium. GTDB lineage: Bacteria > Planctomycetota > Planctomycetia > Pirellulales > Pirellulaceae > UBA721. The sequence continues at coordinate 1,870 of PAJC01000046.1, forward strand.
CCCAGTAACGCTTACCACTAACTTTAATAAGTAGAAGTACAGCGGCGACTGATTTCCCGCCAGCGCGCGTTCGGAGACAGTATTCCAATCTGCAAGCAACGTCCAGGAAGTATGTAGTTCGTCAATCCAGAGAGGTAAATCTAGGTAGTCTCGGGAAATTACTGCGATCACAGCAATTCCAATCAGGGATGACAATAGATAGGACCGGTTGCGTAGTGCGAGCATTGAATATTAAAAATGCCTGACGGATGGCTGGTAGATGTTTGAATAGGTATAGGTTTATTAAAAGCAGTGCACCAAAGATTGTGCAAGGGCTTACTAGACTAATAGCAGCCAGCAGCGCGCTCCTTCTGGGGTAGGATTTCCAGACAGGTGGTCCACCATCCGGTGTGGATAGTCTCGATAAACTCGTTGGGGATTCTTTCTTGCTGCATTTCCTTCCCTAATCGCTGATAGTCGTAATTGACGGGGTGGAATTTGTGGAAGATGCCGGAGGGTGCAATGTCCAAAGTTGTGAACCAGACATGATTTGCACCATCGTTTTCGGGGCGTCCCAACACTCCGACGTTTAGGAATTTTCCTTGGTTGGTTTGAGCGTGCCATTTGATGCCAGTATGCGTGCCTGCAATCAAATCAAGATTTCGTTGTTGAAGAAATATATCAATAAAGTGCAGAGGCGTCGTTGATTCCCATAGAAACTCATTGGTTCGCCGGGGACTTCCATGGCACAGGAGGATCCTTTGATCTTCGATTTCAAGTTCGAGTTCCTTGGGGAGTGTTCTTAGAAACGTTTTGTTTGCATCATTCGTGTTAGCCAATGTGTAGTTGTAGCTAATCTGAGCAAAGTGATTATCGCGAGCAGCAGTATATCCACATTGGCAATCTTCCAATTCATTGCCGATGCTGTCATCGTAGTTCCCCTGAATGCACTGTATGTTATTGTCGATTAGCAGCGGGAAGGATCTGTCAGGATGTGGTCCGAAGGCACCGATGTCTCCGAGGCAATACATGGCATCCACTCCTATTTNACNAGCCTGTGATATAGCCGCTTCCAGTGCCAGNTAGTTATTGTAGATGCCNCCAAACAAGGCAATCCGTGTNGTCATACTTNNGANCCTTTAGGAGTATGACTGGTAGAGANATTTGAGCAGATGGAGCCGTATTGNTAACAGGTATAGCAGGCTCCATGTGAAAGGCTAAAGACTTTATTGGAGGCCGTTTTCAAATTGTCCCCTAAAATAGAGTCTGGAGATTCGATTAATATAGGACACACGTGTACACCTCGATCGGTCACGATACGTGAGTGTTCACAAACCAACTGGCTTGTGTCAAAATCGTCAAACATTTCAGAGGTCACACGTTGATGGGCCGAGTACCCGCCGGTTCGGCTTTCTTCAGCGCCAATTTTAAGAGTGGGTAATAATTTGATTCTTGGGTTGTCATAGCCATGCTTCTTAAGGACATCAGAGAACGTATTGAGGANGGTTTGATCTTGATGTTCCGGCCAAGTACGAGTTGCGGTGATGATGGGGAGGAAATTATATGAAACGAGGCTGGCAACACCTTTCATTGCTCGGCTGAATGATCCTTTACCCCGTATAGGATCATTGGTTTGCGGATTGAATCCATCAATCGAAACTCGAAACTCCAGGCTGTATCTGCTTTCATGTTGAGCGTGCCTAAGACGCGTAAGCCACTCGTCTTTGAATACGGTGNCATTGGTAAGTACGGTCGCAGGACCAAATTCTAGTGTGTCGATTAAGATNTCCGTCATTTCCGGATGTAGAAATGGTTCACCACCTGTGAAGTAGTAACCTTTAACNCCTAACTCGACACTCTCATGAAGATGACTTTGGATTTTCTCTCGTGATAAAAATCCAAAACGACTGTTGTGCGGACTGCATGAGATAAAGCAGTGCTGGCATGTTAGATTNCAACGAGTTCCGGCAACCTGAAACCAGAGTTCATCGAGGTGAGAAAGAGCGACGGCCACATCGGTTGTGCTCATATTCTTCGCTTTCTAGTCAAACGTTGAAACTCGGGTGGTAGGGACAGACACTAGCNAGGAAAAGTCTGGTAAATGTCAAGAGAATCTCTGTCGCCGATGATTTGGAACAGTTGAACGATTTGTTTTAGCCCCGTGTGGAATAAGAAACCTGNCTGCCNTCCGTAGCTTTTGATTCCTAATTGATAGTAATTTGGTTCAGGTGTTATTAACAGTTCACGCGATTCGATAGANATATCTAGACAGTTGCCACTGNNCTGGCTTAGTAAGNTTGCNGCTAACTTGATTGGNCCTTCCGTCGCATAGCACTGNTGAANATGTANCTCCTGATGAATCGAGTTATCNGTNCGATAACCAGTCAGNCCAAAGATCTGATCAAAGGAGTGCCAGCTAAGGATCAGTTCGTTGTCCCCCTCTTCCTGCTCTTCATACTTGCTGGTTTGGTAAATTCCGAGTTTGTATTTCGGGTNACTTTCGGATTTAGATGGCTCCACCGTATCAATGGCGCAGTTTGGTAAAACCGAGATTTCAGAATTTTCAACGAATGATTTTAGTTTGTTGAGGATGTGAACGCGTTCCGTAAGCGGGTCATCTTCGATTTGTTGAAGTGCTAGTAAGTGATCGCCNCGAGTAATCCAGGTGAGATTTGCTCCAGCATTNGCCAGGGTGATCAGTGCGCTGGCTGCCGAGTGCCCTGCTCCAATGACCGCAACCTGTTGACCTGATAATTGATGAGATTGTTCTATCGTGGGGATGAATCGCTTGATGTCTGAGCCGAGTTCTTTTTCCCCAATGGCCAGTCCCCCCCCAGCGCCGATTGGATTAGGATTGGCGAAGACTCCCGATGTATCAATAACGACGTCCGCAGTCAGTACCCGTTGTTTCTCCTCTTGTTCAATAAGGACTCGGAAAGGATCTCCAGCACGGTCATGGGTTAGGTCTGTTTTGTTTGACCAGGTACGTGTAACGCTGGTAACACGACANTTAGTGTGAATNTTGGGGCGNAATAGNTCTGTTTCTGACAACGGCAATAAATAGCTCGCNAGCCACTGCGNGCCTGTTATATATTCGTCTGCCCCCGGGAAGAGATGGTTTGGCTCGTGACTTTCGATGGCGGCTTTACCGAGGGGTGAGTGNTTCAGGGAGAATGGAGAGAACATCTTCACGTGGCCCCAATGGTGNACATGTTCACATACCTGGCCGGCTTCGAGGATTTCCACATGGTAACCGAGATACCGGGCGTACAAAGCAGCTTCCAACGCGACAGGACCGGCACCGATAAACAAGATGGTTGCAGGGGTTTCGATTGCCATAAGGGATTCATCTCAACTATCTAATAATTCCGAAGTGTTCCACACNGATCTCTGNNTCTTTACCTTCAAGCAGGTCAGCCATTAGTACCGCAGTGCCTGTAGACAAATGAATACCACTTCGGAAGTGTCCCGAAGCCATAAACAGATTNTTGANATTGGGNACCTTACCAATATACGGAACGCCGTCAAAACTTCCNGGTCGTAGACCAGACCAACTCATGGTGATTTCGTGTTTTTTTAACGCAGGTACCAAGGAATAAGCAAAGTCTGCCAGTTGGTTTAACATTTCTGGTGTTGTTCCCTTTTGGAAACCAACTTCCTCTTCACACGATCCAGCCAGTACTTTGCCATCCGCTCGAGGGACTAAATATCTCGAACCCTCATTCAGAATGTGGTGGATCAGACTTTGAGGAGCTTCAAACAAAATCATCTGCCCACGGATTGGAACAATACCTGTTGGAATCGCCGTTACCTGTTTAAGTANTTCAGAAGACCAGGCTCCTGAGGTAATACAGTATTGCTCCCCGATGACTGGTCCTGCCGTTGTCCTCAGTCCTGTAATAATGCCATTGGTGCTTTCAATGTCAAGAACTTCGCATTGCGTATCAATTCGGACACCACGAAGTTCACACGCTTTGGCCAAGGCCTTTACGTGTCGCGGATTACGTAATGTCATTTCATCTGGTAGTAAGTAAGCCGCTTGAAATTGCTCCGGGTCGAGTGTGGGTTCTAATGCGAGNAGCTTGTCTTTNGGTANAAANGAAGCTTCAATTCCTTCCTGNTTTAACATGCTAATGTATCCCGCAAGTGAGGCAGCCTCTCCAGGCTTTTTGGCGAGGTAGATACCCCCGCATTTACGGAATTCTGTGTCGATCCCGGACTCTTGCTGAAGCCGTTCGGCCCATTGCGGGTGAAGGCGGTGACTGATTCCTCTCAGTTTATCACAGGGGTTCAGAGCGGAATCCGGATTGGCNGGTGGCAGGATGCCAGCCCCGGCCCAGGATGCNTCGTGAGCAATTTGTTTACCNCGNTCAAGAATTCGCACCTGCTGTCCCCTGCTNGTAAGTTCATAAGCGATGGAGAGTCCAATCACTCCNCCGCCGATTAAAATTACTTCATTGGNATTNGNTTGGTTCATGCNAGGTGCTCTGCTTCNAGTTCATCAAGCCTTTGGTGTAACCACNGGGAAGAATCGTTNCTGGACTCTCGTANTTCTCTGAGGTCTTCGATTGTATCGACGTCAAACCATGGTGGTAGTAATTCATAGGAGTAGCCTGCTCCTAGTAAAGCCTCGATTGTTTGGGCAAGTACTTTATCGGAGGACCAACGAATGCCTTCAAAAATGGGGGGTACTTGTTGTTGGCAACCGACAAGGTAATAGCCTCCATCGAGAGCCGGGCCAATGACACAGTCCACAACTTCTAAAGCCTCAAACGCCTTTTGAATCATGTCGACAGGCAAAGTTGGACTGTCGGTTCCGATGAGTACGGTCTTTTCAAACTGACATTCAACGGCCTGTTGGAAAAAGGCGTTCATGCGTTCACCAAGATCTCCGTCAGACTGAGAAGTGATGGTCCAGTTTGGCGGTGTGACTAGTGCAAAATCTGCCAGTCGTTCCGCCGGAGTCACACATAGTACCTGAGATTCCGCAATATCGGAGACACGTTGGAGTGTGGAGAGAATGAAAGTTTGATATACTTCAGCCGCGAATTGGTTGTTGGTATCGCAGGCTAAACGTGTCTTTACCTTGCCGGCTTCCCAGAACTTAGCAAAAACACCGAGCATTGTTTTGGAGGTCATCAATTAGCTTTCGTTCGTTCCTATCAGACGCACTAGGAGGACTTCGTTAATGGTTCCACGGAATCGAACTTTGTCATCAATTTCCACAACAGGAACACAGGTATCGTATTTTTCCAGCAATTTTGGCTGTGTGTCGATGTCGATTTCATGGATGGAAAAACCATACATTTCCAGTATTTCCTTCGCTTCATCGCAAAGTTGACATGACTTTCGCGTATATAAAACAGCATTACGTGGGGACATATGACGGTTTCGAGCGTTGTAGTAGTATAGGGCTCTAAAGACGGACTGCTTTTAGGCGACTAAACATGCTAAAAATGGTGTTACCGCTTCAATTATGTCGACTCCATTGAATGAATCAACCGTTCCCGTGATAAACTAAGGGTTCGATCATTCCTTTTCGATACGTTCATTCTCAATTCGGGCAAAGATGAGTATTACCGCTCGACAATTTCTGGAACTCCTGCGACGCAGCAAGCTATTGTCGGATGCTGAGTTGAAGAAAGGTTTGCAGGCCTGTAAGGATGAAAACAACGGCTCGATCCCGAATAGCGCTGAGAAAATCGCTGAGTTCATGGTGGTCAAGAATCTGATTACGACCTGGCATCGTGAAAAGTTGCTGAATCGAAAATATAAGGGTTTCTTTCTCGGGAAGTACAAACTCTTAGGGCACATCGGGGCCGGTGGGATGAGCAGTGTCTATTTGGCTGAACACACGCTCATGCGTCGTTTGCGGGCGATCAAAGTATTACCTCGTAACCGAGTCGATGACTCCTCCTATCTTGAACGTTTTCATCGAGAGGCTCAGGCGACAGCGGCACTGGATCATCCGAATATTGTTCGCGCCTATGATGTCGACAATCAGGGGCAGACTCACTATCTCGTAATGGAATACGTTCCTGGGCGAGATCTGATGACAATCGTAAAAGAAGATGGGCCTTTAGAGTATTTGCAAGCTGCTAAATATATCTACGAGTCAGCTCGGGGATTGCAACACGCCCATGACTCCTCGATGGTGCATCGAGATGTAAAGCCAGCCAACCTGCTTGTAGATGAACAGGACTCGATCAAGATTCTTGACATGGGCCTTGCTCTCATGGAAGAAGAGCATTCAGATCTGGCAGGGCTCACGGACAAGCATAATGAGAAAGTGCTGGGGACCGCTGATTATCTTGCTCCAGAACAGGCTTTAAATAGTCATGAGATTGATGGCCGAGCAGATATTTATGGTCTCGGCTGTACATTGTATTATCTTCTTACCGGACATCCTCCTTTTCCAGAGGGTACTTTGGCACAACGTATTGCTCAGCATCAAACTAAAACGCCACCCGATATTCGAATCGATCGAGAGGATTGTCCGGAAAGACTTGGAAGTATCTGTTTCAAGATGCTGCAAAAGAANCCTGACCATAGATTTCAGTCCGNCAGAGAAGTNGCAGAGGAATTAGAAGNNTGGNTAAAATCACAGGGNATTGATATNACGCCGGNCAAACAGGATGTTGTGCATTTGCCGCAACGGGCCGATGTAGGTCAATCGACAGAAAGTGTAGNGCANGCTATGCATGCTGCGGTTGCTGTGGCGAACAAGGGAGCGATTGCCAATGTGCAGTCTTCTATCCAACTCATGGGGGAATATTCAGCTATTGCAGAAAGCAGTCAGGTGGTTTCAGATAGTTTGATAGGTTTCGGTAGTAGCCGTATTACCTTAGGGGAGGAGGTTGGTGGACAAGCTTTTCAAAACACCTCAAATAGTTTGCTTGATACCAAGGCCAACCGAGTGCTGGCTAGCAACGGCGGGATTTGGAAAATGCTTGCTATTACCCTCGGAGGTTTGTTATTGCTGGCTGGTTTGTTTGTGGCAATACAGAGTCTAACCTCGAAGGTGGAAAATGCGACTCCTGATCCACAAAGTTTGCTTCTGGAAATAGAACATATAGTTTCGTCTGGATTCTCAGAGTCGAGACGTTAATAATCATAGAGGAACGCAACGGGCCATGCGGTGGATGCTTTATCACAACGCCGGTCTTTCATATTAAGATGCATGAGAATTTGAGAAGATGTTAGCAATCGTCAAACAATCTAACTATGTCACGTTATTGGCTTTACTTCTGTCTCTGACAGTCATAGATACAGCCACCGCCCAGGTTACGCTCACTCCTCAAATGCGGAAGGCTGAAAATGCACTTCGCATTAAGATTACTCGTGCCGGCAACTGGTTTGCTCAAGGGAAAATTGATGAATCGGCAGACCTGGTCGAAGAAGTTCAAAAAGAGTTTGAGGAACAGATGAAGGGCGCTGATCAGCAACGTCTGGCTTTGTACTCGAAAGTCTATAACATGTTGAAAAAAGCGCATGCTTTGCTCGAACTCGAAGGAATTGAGCTTCCTGCACTAAAGCAGCCGATCGTGGCTAAACCAATGCCTAAACCTCCGGCAAACCCAGGTAATCCCGGCAATGGCCCGATGACTTTGGATGCCGTGCCGGAAGGTAAGGTGAGCTTTGTGAATCACGTAACTCCGATTTTGATGGCCAAATGCGGAAACTGTCATGTGAGACAGGCGCGGGGGATGTTTAGCATGGAGTCGTTTGAGACTTTGATGAAAGGCCCTGATGCGGGTGTCGTTATTTTTGCTAAAGATGCCGCCGGAAGTCGATTGATTGAAGTGATCGAAGAAGGAGATATGCCTCGCGGTGGGTTAAAGATCACCGAGGTTGAATTGGCTGTGCTAAAAAAATGGATTAATGAAGGGGCCGAATATGATGCGGATGATTCTAAAGAGTTGCTTGTCGATTTGAATCCTAATGCCAGTGTCGGTGATTTGCCTGTTGTAAAGCCAATGAAGTCCACGGGGACGGAGACAGTGAGTTTTAAAAATGATGTGGCCCCGATTTTGATGCAGAATTGTGCTTCTTGTCACGGCTTTGGCGATCGTCCTTCGGGGCGATTTGACCTTGCCTCGTTTAGTGCCATGATGCGGGGTGGTGAGAATGGGCCTCCAATTTTACCGGGTAATCCAGACGAAAGTTTTCTGGTAAAAAAACTGTTGGGAACGGGTGGCGGTCAACGCATGCCTCGGGGACGCGATCCGTTGGATGATGCTCAAATGGAGATTGTCACAACATGGATTAAAGAAGGCGCCACCTTCGATGGATTGGATTTCACCAGTAATATTCGGCGGGTTGTGGCGATCGCGGTTGCTGAAAACAGTACCCACCAGGAACTGGCAGCCCAGCGTACCGCATTGGCTGCTTCCAACTGGAATCTGGCAATGCCGGGTATCAATCACGCGACCGCCAATAGTGTAAATTTTCACTTGCTTGGTACGCAAACAGAAGCTCGTCTGACAGAGTACGGTACGCAGGCAGAAGCCATTGCCAAGAAAGTTGGCGTAGCACTTAAATTGCCAGCCGACAAACCGCTACTTAAAGGTAAGATCACCCTCTACTTCTTTAACCAAAGATACGACTATGGTGAGTTTGGTACGATGATCGAGAAAAGATCCTTACCACGCCAGTGGAAGGGGCATTTCAATTACGACATTGTTGACGCCTACGGAACCGTTTTGATTCCACGTTCGGAAGAATATACCTTTGATGGGCTGGTGGCTGAACATGTGGCTGGTATCTACGCTCGGAGTATGGGGGATGTACCTACATGGTTTTCGAACGGTATGTCGCGAGTGCTCGCGGCTCAGGTCGTTAAGGGGGATGCACGTATCGATGCTTGGAAAGAATCGGTTGCCACTGCAGCGAGTCGTGCCGCAAAATCGTCCGATATTGTTACAGGGAAACTCGGGGGTGAAGACGGTGCTTTACTTTCCTATAGCTATGTCCAATTCCTGATGGGAAATCAGGCTCGTTGGAATGTACTTGTGAAGGCTGTTAGCAATGGTGCTAACTTCAAAGACGCCTTTACCGGAGCTTATGGTGACACGCCCGAAAAGATTTCTGAAATTTGGTGGAAGTCCGGCTCGTAAAGTCTGGTGGATTACGTAAGTGTTTATTCTCGAAGTTGAATCCACTCCGGAGTATCTGGTTCAGCAGCAAGTGATTGCAGATCCGTCAGAGGTTTGTGTTAGCCGGTTGACCGGTGGTGTCTCTAACCAGGTATTACTGGTTGAATTTGCAGATCAAAATCGGGCCAACTGGGTTGTTAAACAGGCTCGCGATCGCTTGGCTGTTGCACAGGAGTGGTTGTGCAGTGTTGAACGGCTAATTCGTGAAATGGACACGTTGCAGATTTGCAACGAATTGATTCAAGCAGCCTCAGTCCCGTTAATCGGGGTGCAAGCCGTTGTTCCTGCTATCCATTTTGAAGACAGAGAGAACTATGTCTACGCAATGACAGCCGCGGCAGAAAACTGTCGAGTTTGGAAGCGTGATCTGCTTGATGGAGTGGTCGATCAAACAGTGGCTAAAGCGTGCGGTTGGATGCTCGGTGTTTTGCATTCAGGCAGTTGGAATGCTGAGGGCGTTCAAGATCTGATTGGCTCGACCGAATTCTTTGATGACCTACGACTTGATCCATACTATCGCCAGATAGCGCGAGTTCATCAGGAATTGCAGGCTCCAGTGGATCGATTACTTGAGTTGAACTTAAACCATCGCAACTGCCTTGTGCATGGCGATTACAGCCCGAAGAATATTCTGGTTAATGACGAGTCAGTGGTTTTGTTGGACTTTGAGGTCGGGCATTACGGAGACCCGGCTTTTGATTTGGGATTCTTTCTGACTCACTTGCATATTAAAGCCTTGATTGCAGGTGATCGATTTGACGAATACGCGTCTTTGATTGATGTGTTTTGGAGTGCTTATGCGACAGAAATATGCAAAGTCTTATCAGAACAGGAATTAGTTGCGTTGGAGTACCGCTCCTGTTTGAATTTAGGCGGTTGTTTGGTTGCACGAGTCGATGGAAAGAGTCCAGTGGAGTATCTGGCAGATGATTCAACAAAGGCCCTGGTTCGAAACGTCGGTTGGCAGGCCTTGGTAGATGAAGTGGGAAGTTTAGACGCGGTTGGTGAGATGATGCGAATCGAGTTATTTAAAGAGCAACAAGCCAAATGACAACGATCAAAAAGATACACGGGCGTGAAGTTCTGGATAGTCGCGGCCGTCCAACAGTTGAAGTTGAAATCCATACCGAGGATGGTGCAGTTGGCATAGCGATCGCTCCATCGGGCGCATCAACAGGTAGCTCGGAAGTCCTTGAGCTTCGAGACGGGGATCCTCGGCGGTACGATGGTCGTGGTGTGCTGAAAGCCGTGGAAAATGTCAATGCTGTCATTGCACCGGCACTCGTAGGAAAGGATAGTGCTGAGCAAGGAGCGTGTGACGCAGTCCTGAAAGAACTCGATTCGTCAGCTCAAAAGAGTATTTTGGGGGGGAATGCAACGATTGCTGTTTCTCTTGCATTAGGCCATGCGGCGGCCGCTTCAAAGAGAGTGCCGCTGTACGAACATTTGCATCAGATTATTCGGGAAGGAACAAGTGCATTGGGATTTGATCCTGAACTCTTCCCGGCTCCCGTCCTTCCGTTACCAGAGACAAATATGATTTCAGGGGGGATGCATGCTGGAGGAAATCTGGATTTTCAGGATGTGTTGATTGCTCCGATCGGAGCTCCTGATTACCCAACGTGTTTGGAGTGGATTGTTCGAGTTTATAACCGGTTGGGTAAATTGTTGCGTGACAGAGGGTTTGAAGGATATTTGGTCGGAGATGAAGGTGGCTATGGTCCTCGGCTCACATCTAATCGAGATGCGGTTGCATTAGTGACGCAAGCGATTGAAGCTGCCGGTCTTAGTTCAGGTGACGATGTTGCCATTACTCTGGATGTGGCGTCGACTCACTTTTACAAGAATGGCAAATATCATTTGCAAGCTGAGCAGGGACGAGTGCTTTCGAGTAGTGAAATGATCGATACGTTGGAATCTTGGGTCAATGAATTTCCGATCATTTCAATTGAAGATGGACTTGCCGAAGATGACTGGGAAGGTTGGCAGGAGTTGCAGAGACGACTCGGAGACAGAATATTGCTGGTAGGCGACGATTTATTTACTACCAATGCTGATCGTGTTCGTAAGGGAATCGAAATGCAGGCAGCAAATAGTGTATTGGTAAAGGTCAATCAAATTGGTTCGCTGACGGAGACAATTGAAACAATGGCCGTAGGACGTCAGGCAGGATTTAGTCTTGTGGTCTCGGCTCGTAGTGGAGAGACCGAGGATTCAACTCTGGCAGATCTGGCCACCGCTGCTGCTGGAGAGCAAATTAAGATTGGGTCGATTGTNCGAAGTGAACGACTTGCAAAGTACAATCGGTTATTACAGATTGCTGAGCGAGTACCTGATTTTCAGAATACGTTGAGGTGAGATACAGCACTTTATGCTATAAAGTCGAAATGATCCCTCCCGGCTCAGGTGGACGCCCTGGTTTTCCATCAACTCTTGCCTGGTCACTTCCTCCCCAAAGCCTTGGGCTTAACTGAAATTAACCGTTGAGAAATCCTGATGTCCTCTAAGTACTTTCTGTCGGCTGATGATTGCACACCGAAGAAGATTTTCCCGGGAGTGGATATCTATACCGCAGCGGGCGAAAAGATGATGCTTTCGGTGGTTAAATTTGAGCCTAGGGCAGTCGTTGAATTACATCAGCATGAACACGAACAGTGTGGAATTTTGATTTCCGGTGAGCTTACATTTACGGTGGGAGAAGAAACGCGAGTACTCCATCCGGGTGATATGTGGCGCATCCCCGGAGATATTCCTCATACGTGTTTTGCGGGCGATGAGAGTGTAACAGCTCTTGATATCTTTGCCCCTGTTCGTGAAGATTATCTGTAATTAATTCAAGGTTCATTGCTGGTCTTTGACGATGATACTCATATAATGCACAAACGATGTGAACGCTCGCTTAATGAGTCGAACAGTTATTTAGAGACATGAATCAGCAACAAAAATTTTATTGGTCGTTTTTCTTTAGAGGCCCGTGGCAACGCGGGGTTGGAAGAGATATGTGCTGATGGTGTGCGAACCATTCATATTGAAAAAACTTTCCAACCCGGCAGAAACTGTCGGGTTTTTTAATGTAATCGAAACCTCCAAATATTTATTTAATAGGGAAAAAAGTCATGATCGTCGTTATGAAGAATGGTGCCAGCTCCGAAGAAATCGCTGAAACCGTTGAGCGCATCAAGGCACTAGGTCTTAAAGCCCATATCATCGAAGGGACTGAGCGTACGGTAGTAGCGGCCATTGGTGAAAAGCGAGAGGAGATGAAAGAAGCGCTTGCATCTGGAGAGGGCGTTGAGGAAGTAATGCCTATCCTAGCTCCTTATAAGGTTGCTAGTCTCGAGGTGAAACCTGAACCGACAGTCGTCACCGCTGGTAGTCTCTCGATCGGTGGAACTAAAATTGGTGTTATTGGAGGTCCCTGTAGTGTCGAGTCAGAAGAACAATTAATGGATTCGGCCCGAGTTGTGAAAGCTGCCGGAGCGACAGCACTTCGAGGTGGAGCATTTAAGCCACGTACAAGCCCTTACAGTTTCCAGGGTATGAAAGAAGAAGGCCTGAAAATTCTGGCAGCAGCGCGAGAAGAAACGGGTCTGGCAGTAGTGACTGAAGTTCTGGCAACCGATGATGTTGATCTGGTTGCCAATTACGCAGATGTGTTGCAGATCGGGGCTCGTAATATGCAGAATTACCGTCTGCTGGAAGCCGTTGGGAACACGGATAAAGCAGTCATGCTAAAGCGTGGTGCATCGGCAACGATGGACGAGTTTCTGCTGGCTGCGGAGTATATCCTCAATGAAGGCAATTCCAATGTCATGCTTTGTGAACGAGGTATTCGAACTTTCGAATCTCACACCCGTTTTACCCTTCCGTTGGCCTCGGTTACTTACCTGCATCACAAGACTCACTTGCCCGTTGTAATTGACCCTAGTCATGGCACGGGACATGCTTACATGGTACCGGACATGGCTGTTGCTGCCGTGGCTGCCGGTGCCGACGGTTTAATCATCGAAATGCATCCGAACCCACCGGAGGCCATGAGTGATGGTTACCAGTCCCTCACGCCTGATCAGTTTGAAGAAACGATCGCTCGCTGTAAGATAGTGGCCGGAGCTATAGGTAAGTCAATTTAGACGTCCTCGATGAGGGCTCCATTCTCTACAACACGGATTGGGCGTCCGACGCTGCTCATGTTTTCATGAAACGCGTCGATGCCTAATTTATCATAGATGGTAGTGAGTAGATTCGGGACCGAGTTCTTTCCTTCGAGGATCTCTTCACCAGATTCACTTGTGCGGCCGATTACCTGACCACCACTGACTCCACAACCGGCTAACGCAATACTGTACGCCCGAGGGAAGTGATCACGACCTCCTCTGGCATTGATTCGTGGTGTACGCCCGAATTCCCCCATCCAAATGACCAGCGTCGTGTCGAGCATTCCCCGATCTTTCAGGTCTTCCAGAAGACGTGCATAGGGGCGATCCACTTGTTTGCACAGATCGGTTGTGCGTTCATAGTTATCGAAGTGTGTATCCCAGTTACCAGAAGTGACTTCTACAAACGTTACGCCGGATTCTATCAATCGGCGAGCCATGAGGCATCCGGCTGCAAAATTTCCTTCCCCGTAAGATTCACGACTGGCCACGTTTTCCTGTTCCAGGTCAAAGGCTTCCATCAGTGGACTCGTGATCATGCGAGTTGCTTTTCCGTAGACCTTGCGATTGGCATTGGTCCAGTGATCGGCTCCCGTACGGCTGCTGTCCTGTTCGAGTTGTTCAAGTAGGCTTAGCCGCCTCGTAAATCTTGGTTTGGTGGTCGGGATTTGTGTGTTTGCCGGTTTTTGATTTGGATTTCCGATCTTGAAGGGGTCGTGATCCACTCCCAGTAACCCTGCCCCAGTCAGATTTCGGCCTGCTCCGACGCGGACAAACGATGGTAAGTCCGCATTTGGATTGCCTATGTGATGCGAGACGTGAGAGCCGATTGTAGGGTGTTTAATACTCGCCGAGGGAAGGTAGCCGGTTTGAGCCCAATAGGAGGCTCGTGGGTGACTTCCTTCCGGACCATGCATTCCGCGGAGTAGGCAAACGTCTTTCATCGCTTTAGCCGTTTCCGGCAAGCGGTCACTGATCTGAACGCCGGTTAATGCCGTTGGCGTTGCCTGTGCAGCCCCCGCGTTCCCCGTGCCAGGTTTAGGATCCCAGGTGTCGAGTTGACTAGGGGCACCTCCCATCCAGAGTAGGATGCAGGACGTTGCGTTGGACTGCATCGTGGTTGCCTGCCCGATAATGTTGGCCTGCCATGCACTAATTGCCGTTGTTCCCAATAAGGTGCGTTGAATTAATTCTCGGCGATTTAGTTTTGATGTCGACATGGGTTCGTCCCGCCTTCGTTGTAGTGCTCTGGTTAATATCTGGCTCTTAATTACGAGTCTTGAATTCAGAGGTGTTGATCAAAGCCCAGAAGATATCCTCAAATGCTTCGCCTCGGTTATCAATCTGTTGGATATATTGCAGGTTCGTTGCCAGTTCTTTACGATTCGGGCGACGCGAAAGAGTCTTGAGATAGAGTTCCTGTAACGCCTGACGATTGTTACTGACTTCTGAAAGTAAATTCCCTAGCATCGTGCCTGATCGTGCTGTGATCTGCCGGTGGATTACTTCCGCATTCATCAACATGAGTGCTTGCGGAATAGTACCCGCTACTTCTTCACGAATATTGTTTGGATCATATCCAAATGTCTCGGCGAACTGCCGGCGAATTCCTAACTCGGCTCGTTCAGGTAATTCAGGGAACCGAAGGGTATTCAGGATGGCATCCATCAGTTGGTCCGAACGTAAGGGCTGAACGGTGTTCGCTTGAAAAGGTAATTGATCGTATGACCGTCGATCCTGACTTTCCAATTGGTAATGTTGAGTAGAGACAATCGTAGCGATAAGCCATTTCATATCGTATCCGGATTCGGTAAATTTGGCTGCTAAGTAATCAAAGGCCGCCGGTGCAATTGCTTCGCGATCGGGGCCCATGTCATCGACAGGTTCATGAAAACCTTCACCGACCAGTTCTGACCACATGCGATTAACTGCCGCCTTGGCAAACCATGGGTTGTCCGGGGAGGTAATCCATTGCGCCAGCATTCTTCTTCGATCCATATCGGTGGTGCCGAGTGGTAGTTGCTGATCATTGATAAAGAATTTGGGAGTGACTTGAGGGCCTGGCGTGGCAGGATCTTCGAAGTTTGGCATCCGGTGTTCTAACGTGCCCATGAAGCGATTGTTGTTTGTGCGTGGTTGAAACCGGATTCGATCGACCGCGTAGACCAGAAAAGTTCGTGGGTCCATTTGAGGTCGTACGGCTACACGTGGGAAGAACGCTGCAAGTTCATGAAACTGTTCTTGTTTCCAGCGGTCGGTTGGATGGTCATGACACTGCGCGCATTGAATTTGAATTCCAAGGAAGATGCGGGATATTTCTGATACAGTTTCTTCGGGACGCCCTTGTTGCGCCGCGATTAAAGCCGTACTTCCGTCTTCACGGATATCGCCGAGGGCAGTAATCAAGTCGGTAGCGAACTGATCCCACGGTGTGTTGGTGTTAAGTGTGTCCTTGAAGTAATTTTCGGCAACGGAAGCTCCCAGCAGTATCTGGTCATTACTGCGACGATAATAAATAACATCGCGCCAGAATCTTCCCCAATTGGCTCCGTAATCCGGGTCCTGAAGCAATATTTCGGCTACTTTGGTTCGTTTTTCAGGATGAGTTTCCAGATTGAATACGAGAATGTCGTCAAGTGAGGGAGTTTTTCCTGTGATATCCAGAAACAGACGACGCAGGTAAATCTCATCATTACAGAGGTTGTTGGAGGACGGCTGGGTCTGCTGGTCAAGTAAACGATCGACTTCAGCAGCGACTTCCAGTACGGACTGACTGTATGAAGTATTGATGGCTGCGAACAGTCCTAGCAGGCTAACAACGGCAAGCTTTAGCATACGAGTGATCATGGGTTATACTTCTCTGTAGTGCCCCGGAATAGTTATTTAACTCATGTTATCAATAAGTGTTTCGCTAATTCTATCCGATATAATTTATGTTAGCCGAAACTTTCGAAGTGTTCTGATTGTTTAATGAAACATAGGAAGCAATGTTCAAGCATTAAGCCAAAATGAATTATGAGAAATTTATATAGCCTCATCGTATTCTTGTTGTTTGTCGTTTGTGCCGAGCAGTTAATTGCTCAGCCACCGGTGAATGTGCAACAACGCCAGCAACGGTATCGTCAGTTGTTACAACGATTTGATGTGGATGGTAACGGACAATTAGACCCCAGTGAAAAGCAGGCATTACAGAGGTTTGTCCAGCAGCGTAATGGCAATAACCCAACACNACGGATACCACTGCAGCGACCTCAACAAANCCCGNNGCCACAAATGCGTCCTGAAAATCAACCACAACAGCGTCCTAATGCTGGGCAACGCCCTGGTAACCGGCAACGTCGTGAAGGCTTTCTCTTCCAGCCTCGCAAAAGACAGGATAAACTGGATAAAACGCGTTTGCTAATTCGATTTGATGCTAATCGAGATGGACAGTTGAGTGCCGCTGAACGTGCTGCAGCCATCGAAGCGATGAGTCAGTAACGCGTTACTTTTTCTCCAACTGTTTGGCAACTAGCCGGTGAATGGCAGCGGGGGCTGAGAGGCCAAGGCGTCCATCGGGTAATGCTTCGATTAGCCGGATAGAGACATCGTTTTCTTCGCCCTTGGTTAGCTTGTCGAGAGTTTCTACTAGGGCATCTCTTTTGGTGACAGGCATTTTGCTGATGTCGTAAAGCCCAATCTGGTTAGCGGCTAGTGCATGCTCTGCCGTCGTGATTTCAAGTACCCCATTTGCGCGGGCAATATAAGACAATCCGACCTTTGTAAGGATTTGCTCAAGACAGTCCTGTAGTGGTTCGTCCGCAGTGGCAATCTTGACCTGACTCTTAGGTGTCCAACCCGATTGCCAAAGGTTTTTCCAGTTGGCCTGAAGCTGCAGTCCAGAGTTAGAGTTGAGGTAAATCAAAACCTGTAACAGGGGTGCTCCCTTGCTGAAATTCATCGTGAATGTCTTTTGATATTGAGCCCACGAACGCAATTCGTAGGAACCAGTGCCTGTTAGTGGATCACTAATCCTTGCTAGAAGTTGCCGCACTTTATCCTGAGTGCGGTTATTGCCGGAAATCTCGAGATGGAAGATCTCTGTGGTTTCGTTGTCAGCAATAGGCTTGGCTATTTGCGAATCAGCTGTTGCCAGCAAGGTGTTGATGATGTCACTCAGAGTGGCAACCGTTTCTTCGTCCTGTGGAGTGTTGGCAAGATTTTGCTTATAGACGGTGGTGTTAATCGTTGGGTCCGTATGAGCTTGCGCCAGAATCAGGACATGTCCGTCTTCAATTTGGAAAGTCAGTTGTAATGGATTTAAGACAGCCATTAAAATTTGCTCAATGGTCTGGTTGGAGGAGTTATGTTGTACTCCGGCGGTATGCCCTAAATTAGTTAGTTCCAGCGACTCAAAATCGAATGTGAATGGAATGTTTCCAAGGGTTCCCAAAAACTCTAGAAACTGATTGAGCGGTATTGGATTCGCTATATCTATCTCAGGTACGGTGAAACTAAGGCCTCCCTCGATATTCACGGGAACTGCTGGAGTTCGAGTTGTCTCATTGCTGGTCATGGGGAGTTTAGCCACAGGAACTGCATCCGCGACATCAATCGGGGAGTTGCTTAGAAACGGTGCCACATCATCAATCACAGAATTGAGATCTTCGGGCGTGTCATTGTTCGTTGGATTCTTTGGCGTTTCGGGGATGAGTCCTTCGGGTGCTACAGGCAGTGGGCTTTCCGGCTCGTTAGAGGCTGGTATTTCACTTTCTACATTTTCGACGGATGCTTTAGGATTGTTTGGTGTTTCGGAGTTTGGACCGATTGTTTCCGGGTCCATAGTGTCTTCATTGCTATTCTCATCCGAGGTAGTCTTAGATTTGCCAGACGGTTTGGCTGGCGTGGTGACTTCCTCTTCAGTTTGCTCATTTGGTTCAGTCGAGTTGTTCTGGATTTGTGAATTGCCTTGGTTGTTGATCGCGGTCTCGGATGCATTTTCACCTGTGAAGCTGAATGTGATAATGACGCCGATCAGGATTAAGGCNGAGATGCATGAAAATGAGACTAGAAGTTTTTTATGTTTTTCAGTCGCCGAGGTATCTGTCCAATCGGACAAGGTTTTTTGGTTGAAAGAATCATTGGAGTNGACAACAGATTGAGAATCTCCGTCCGAATCGGGNGAAGTTTGACCACTTACTTTCTGGTTGTCNGGGCTATCCGAACTCCCTGTTGAATTTTGATTGGCAGAGTAGCCGAAATCTTCTACCGTATCGGTGTGGTCGTGCTGTTGTTGAGCGACCGGAACCTCAGAGTTGGCAGAAACCGGAGTAAGGCCTTCAGTTTCTGAAGGATGACTTTCCGGGATTTGAACCATGCTATTGCATTTAGGGCAGACGAGGATTTGCCCGAGCAATGACGGCTTACTTACCATCAGTTTTGACTTNCAGGTGACGCACTGAATTGAAAAGGGCTGCATGGAATCCCAGTTACGTTTACTCGTGGTCTTCTGACATGTTTAAGACTTGTCAGTACTTTTGTTTCTTCTCGTTATTCTACGAAAACAGCAGGAAGAGTGTATTGTTTAGTTTCGGCAGCCTTGCGNGTCGTCAATAGGATAATCTTGGTACCGGCTTTTAATGGGTCGTCAGTAATCAGCCAAACAAGCTTCTGATCTTTTTCGGTCGGAGACTGAACGGTGGTCACAGGGTTTGCTTTCATAACGATTCCNGTGAGGATTTCCTGGAGTGGTTTGTCCACCATGACAAAGTCGCGAATGGCCTGGTTTCGTGTAATTCCTTCGTCCATTAAATCATTCCCATCGATTTTGATATTGAATTCAAAAGGAAGCCCGCGAATCGAATTGCGGACGTCCATTGCAATATCAGCAATGGCCANGTTTAGGTCTTGTTGTGGAATNTCGACTGACATCGGTACGTTCAATAGTTCNGTGATACTTTGAGGTGTGGTAGTAGTCGTTGGATTGCCCGGGACTGAANCGNCCCCNGCCTCGGAAGCCAGGCTAAGTTCGCCAGCAATCAGCAGATTGGGGGCAGCTTCGATTGGTAAGGCAATATTGAGTACTGGGGTTTGGTCTTCGACTTGGATTCTAGTTTGTGAATGCAGGAATCGAATCATACCGGGGAAGCGAAAGGCCAANGCTCGCCAGTGCTTNGATGGATTGATGTCAACAATNTAATTTTCGATNTGCTCAGGGATTTCATTCATGCGATCACGCATTTGAGTGATGAGTTCACGTTTGTCGACCGTTAGTCCGGCTGACATTCTCGCTTCAACATAAAAAACCTGATCAAAGTGAAAACTGACTAGCATTGCCTCGAGTCCTTCCCCGAGCAACCACTGTAACGGTTCACGGACTTTCTTAGGGTCACCAAAGTAAAACGTATTGCCGTCGCGGAAAAGTGAATTAAACAGGAAGCTGGGGGCAAGTAAAACATTGATGTGACGTTGGTTGTCAGAATTTTTAAGCAGTTGTGTCATCGTGCGACGAAGGAGTGGTGGTTTTCCTCCCCATTCGAGCGTTGCCNTCAGGGTGGATGCTGANCCAAATACGAGTATACCGTCCTGTTCCGGAATCAAGGCGNTATACTGTCCCACNTGGAAGATAAGGCCATTTTCGGTTTCTTCGGAATCCGGATCACCAAGCAAACCACTGCGAGTTCCGCGGTCGGGGGCTTCAGACAGGTAGGCGACAATGTTAGGNGTGGTACTCTGCCCCTGTTCATCCTCAAGCCAGCTGAGAATAATCCGATCGACTTTGTCGAGAGCCACACCGGTTGACGTTTCAAAGGTTGAAATTATTGATGAGACTTGAGGACCAAATGCCTGCAAAACGGATAGTCCATTTTCNGTGGCGAGGAGATCGGCTANGTTGATAGTGACAAAGAGCTGAGCTCCGGGAGGAGTCCAGGCCAAATCGACTGGGGCACCCTCGGTTGGAGATGCCCATAGTGTTTCGCCGTCGTCCTCAATCAGCAATACACTACCCTCGATTTCGGTTGATGTGTCTTCATCCTTATCCGTCTCGTCGTCTGTATCCTTAGGNATGCTTGGTGCTTCAGGATCGGTTTTCGCTATTGTTGTAGTGTCATCGACTTTGTTGCGATCCCCATCCCCGTCGTTATCGATGGTGGTGTTACTCAGGAAAGCGAAGACCATTATGATTCCCAGTACTCCCAATCCGATTCCGCCCCATAGAATCGGATTGGCCCAGGGGGATCTCTTTTTTCGACGGCCGTGACGGTGCGACGTACGTGTCGGTTTCGTAGTTGGTTTGTTTTCCGCGATCGGTTTTGATCTGGCTGGTTCAGAGTCGGCGGCATTATTGTCGGGATTTGGTCTGACATCTACAGCAGGCTCGGAGGCCTGTGAGGGTGGCAATGGGCCCAGGTTAAGGATTGCACTTTCAGTTGTCAGAGC
>PAJC01000047.1 GCA_002705165.1 Planctomycetaceae bacterium
TCGACATCGCGATGTGTGAAATGCTTGGGCCAGGTCGTATCCCACTGTGCGGTTAACAGGATTGGTTTGACTCCCAGTCGCTGGAATTCTGTTGCCAGATTAGCCATGACCACTTCTGCACCACCTACGAGAGGCCAAAAGCGCCGCGTGATCATTGCGATTCTCATTTCCGACATGACTATTCCTGCTCGTGAGATGTTTTATGACTCGTCCTGAGCCAGATCATGTGATTCCATCACGCCAACATAGGGTAAGTTACGATAGATCCCTTGATAATCGAGTCCATAACCGACAACGAATTCGTCAGGGATTTCAAAGCCAATGAAATTGACCTGAAAATCCAATTCTTCTCGCCCGTGTTTATATAAGAGCACGGCTGTTTCAACGCAGGTAGCTCCTAAGGATTCGATGTGTTGATGAACCGCGGTCAATGTGTGACCAGTATCAAAAATGTCATCGACGATGAGTACGTTAGAACCCTCTAGGTTCGGGAGCATGGATGCGTCGAGTTCGAGTTCACTTCGACTTGTTCCTCCGCGATAGCTACAGGCATGTACAGAACCAAGTTTGACCGGCATCACTAATTGCCGAATCAAGTCTGCCACCAAAATAATACTCCCCGTCATTACGCAAATGACAGTTAAGGGTTCATGCCCAAAACGCTGGTTGATTTCGGTCGCCATCCGCGAAATGCCCTGTTGAAGTTGCTCTTCGGAAAAAAGTATTTTCACTATCAATCCTGTCATTTGTTGGGCGGAAGCTCTATTAGGTCACGAAAGTGTTCAGGCCATTGTACTCATTGTGCCTAATCAATTAAACTTCAGTGTTTCCACTCCCAATGATCAATAAGCTCATTGAGTTCAACAAGATTAACCTCCAAGTAAGAGTATTTTTCGATGTGGTCAACGATTGAAGTGGATGGCCATCCATGTGAGATCTATGAACCCTCTCAGCCCTCTGAGCATGGATATGNATTGATATATCTGCATGGAGTGAGCGGTGAATGGCTAAATGACAAAGCTGAATTTACCGAGCAGTTCGAAAAACATGGCATTCGAGTGATTGGTCCTCGTACAAAGCGGAGTTGGTGGTCCAATAAAATCTGTCCGGAATTTGACTCAGAACGTTCGGCGGAAACTTACGTACGGGATAATATTCTCACGTATGTCGAAAATCAATGGGGAGTATCTGCCCCTCGAGTCGGTCTGCTTGGCACCAGCATGGGGGGCCAGGGCGCTTTAAGATTCAGCTACAAGTATCCGGGTGTCTTCCCCATCGTGGCAGCAATATCTCCAGCGATTGATTATCATCTACGGATGAAGCAGGGAATTGATGAAACGTTGCCATTGATGTATGACGATCCGGAAGTGGCCCGACAGGATTCAGCACTGCTTCATATCCACCCACTCAACTGGCCTCGCCATCAGTTTTTTTGCTGTGATCCGGTTGACCACGATTGGTTTGAAGGTGTCGACCGGTTACAAATGAAACTCTATTCACTTGGCGTGCCACACGAGTTTGATTTCGAGACAACCGCCGGGGGCCATGGTTTTGAATATTATCGAACGCAGGCTCAAAAAGCGGTCGATTTTTTAATGGAGCGGTTTGAGCAGGAACGACTTCGTTTGCCGTTGGCTTGATTATCGCCCGGAGTCGAGAAAACTTGGTGAGTGCACGTCGACTTTGCCTGTCTTTAGATCATAGATGATCTGTCTAGCGGCGGCATTGGGTGTTGGTGTTTTATTTGTGTTGAGCCAAAGTCTGGCTTCCCCTCGTCCACCTTCCATCACAATGTGATTTTTCAATTGTGAAAAGGAAATCCGATGAGCCAACGCTGTATAGTCAGCCCAAAAGATATAGGTATTCCCGGTCGCTGAAAGTACATAGGATGGTATTTCGGCCTGACTGACGTCAGCAATGGAAAGGGTATTGCAATTTAGTTCGACCCCTTTTGCTTCTTGAACCGCTTCAGAACTTATAACGCTGTCCCAACGCGGCACAGAACTCATTAGTGCCTGGACCTTCCCCTTAAAGGTTAAATTGAGTTTAGTTAAGTTCCCCGTTAGCCCTTCATTAAATTCAACCGAAAGACTCTGAATCTTGGAACCATCATCGATTGGTTTGCCGATGGTGGGTAGACTCCCGTCTTTCAACGAGGTGTGACGAATGATTCCCTGTCCCAATGCTGCAATTCGATTTTCTATCGGATAGTAACTAAGACTTTCGACCGTGAGATTCTGCAGATTTTTGTGTTGTTTGTTCTTGTCAATGGTTTTTCTGTTTAGCTTGACACCATCGACCGCTTTAAACTCGCGGATGTGTACAGGAGAGTTGAGTTGTGGATCTTGGAAGTTTAAACGCTGGTTAAGATATAACTCTAACGCTTTACACGACAAATCGATCTCTTCAAGATCAGCGGAGTTTGTTTGCGTACGAAAGCGGGATTGCACGTTTCCGAATAACTGAATCTTGGACCCTGTAAACGCCATTTGCTCATCCCACGTTATCCGTTTGGCATTTTCAGGGTTCGGATCATCCGTAGCAAGATAGACCAGTTCCCCCTCACCCTGAATCCAAACCAGATTCATTTGCTGATTGAGTTGGATGGTATTTCCGGATAACTGGAAGCCTTCGTAAGAAATCCAGGCGGGTTGTCCTTGTCGTTCTTTCCCATCAATTCTTAATTCAGCCAGCCCAGTAAGTCCTCGTGATAATTTAATGCGTTCACCATGTAGCACCAGTGGTGAACGAGATTGACCTGGCATTGGTTCCTGATGAAAGGAAAGGTCACCCTCCATCATGGCGCCGTTGACTTGAATACCATCTGTTGTTTGTCGCAGGTCGAGTTGCAAAAGTTCTCCCTGAACGATGTACCGTTTGAGCTGGGAGGGGTTCTGTGATTTGTTCGAATCTTCAAGCAGATCAATAGGCCTAGAAAGGTTTAGCGGATTAGAAGTATCCTCCCCAGCGTTTTTTGTGTCGCGGGTGATCCACATATGAGCCTGCTGAGATTTTGCTTGCAATTCCGGCAATTCAATTTCTACATGGCCTTGAGCAGCGAGTTTGTAGGGTGAAATCTCATACTGGGGTGTCTTTGCATCTTGCGAGGTAGGAGATTCGATTTCTTCGAGCCAAATATGCAGGCGATCACTAGCGATAGACTCGGTTTCGGATAGTTGGATTCGAGCGTCTTTATCTAGCTCGAGTATCTTTTCCTGCTTTTCGTTTACCGTTAAAGCACTTTGCGCTTTCCATTGCACCAAGAACTCTTTATTGGTTGGATTGTTGGTACTCGATTTCATTCGTAACTCACCAGCACCGTCCGCCTGATAGGTTCCCAATCGTCCGGGATCGTCCGCAAACGCGTAAAGCAGCTTGGGCACCTTAATATGGAAGTCCTTGAATTGAATCGTACTTTCCACAGAATCCTGAATAGAGAAAATAAGTTTTTCCAGATCGATCGCAACTCCCTGCCCTTTGATCAGCAGATCTTTTGTCTTCGATTGAATCAAGACAGGGTTGCCGTCTGCGATGATGCTTTGTGGATTAATTTGAGTCGAAGTATCGAGCAGTGGATTGTCAGAGTTGGGCTCTGAGGAATAGGGTGCGCTAAATGTGACGTGTAGCTTGTCACAGAGCATAGTGTCATCCACGAGACCATTATCTCGAAAAGCAACCTGAACATTATCTTCGATCGACATACGGTAATTGGCGATATCAATCCGAAATGTTCCATCACATTCAATTATCATCTCGGATGATTGATTCTGAGGCAGGGCCGAGAGGGCGCTTGAATCAGCAGACACTAGATTTGGAATTAATTTCTTTTCCATTTGTAGCACTAGCTGATCGACATGGATTAGTTCGACCGAATCAAGTCGTGAGAACAACGTCGGGTTCATGACTTTGGTGCGGGATTTTTCTTGTTCCCCTAAGGTAATGATTAAATCGCGACCTTTACCATGATGCCCGGCATATTCAAATTCAACATCGTGTGTTGTCCAAATTCTGTTCTTTTCAAACTGGACGTTTCTAGTGACGAATTGAATGGCATCGTTTGCCCCGGGTATTGTCTCGGCACTATGAATGACAACATCACCGATTAGCCGACCTGAGAAATCGGCATTTTGTTTATTACTTGAGAGTGCATCCTGAGAGATCACCGCCCCGTTTGGAGCGTGCATCGTGATTAAACGCTGTTTTTTTTCTCCAGACTGGAAGAGGACGCAAGTGCAAGGTTTAATAATCAGTTCGTTTTCGGCCTGCTCATAGTCCTGAAATAAGAGGAGTCCCTGAGGCCACTCAATTATCTTGGGCGATTCAAGTTGCCAGGAACCGTCTTTNAATAGATTACTCAATTGTTGGCGGTTTTGGGAAGGGGCCGATTCCCAGTAGACCGCAGATCCCTTTTGACTTGCATGTTCCCTGACATTGTAGGCCGGNTCAATTCTCGGAGCAGCGGCCAATGCATAGACNGAGTAGGCAATCATAACNATTGCGAAGCAGCCAATCGTACCTAGAAGNCGTTTAAACATTATTGTGCTACGGTNTCTTTAATTTGAGTAGTNTTGTTGAACCAAGTCGTTCCAACGACCNGTGGAACGAAGGATTTTCTCGATTAATTCCCGGACGGCACCATGCCCACCAGCTTTTTCTGTAACCAGATCGGCGGTTACTAATAATTCGGGTACTGCATCAGACACAGCGACTCCTAGGCCGACTGAACGCATGACAGGTAAGTCAGTCAGATCGTCACCGATATAACAGATTTCATCTAATCCGAGATTCATAGTTTTTGCTAGGTTCTCTGCCGTGGGAAGCTTGGATTCAAAACCCTGACGAACAATGTCGATACCTAATTCTGCGCTACGAACTTTAACAATGTGGGAAGTTCTTGCTGTTAAAATTCCAAATTGGAAACCGGCTCGCTGCCACATTTTGATTCCCAGCCCATCTTTGATATGGAATTTTTTTGATTCAATACCGTTATTATCAAAAGAGATACCACCATCGGTTAGTACGCCATCGACGTCTGAGAGNATGAGCTTTATTTTTNCAAAACTAGTAGATTCTGACATTAGTGCTTATCAAGCCCGGNTGTTTGGAAATGGAATCGTGGNGTCTGCTTCGGGTTCACTGGCAGGGGCCAGAGCGACCGTGTCTGTGATATCAATCATACCGACAGGCTGATGNAATTCGTTAACGACNGGCAATTCACTNATTCGACGTTGAGCAAGAATCTCAACGGCATCAGTCAGTATNTGATGACTCTGAATAGAGATCGGATCACTCGTCATGGACAGACAAATCGCGGTATCAAAACAAGACTCTTTGTTTTGTTCTAGCAGCCGGGCAAGATCGCTATCGGTGAAGAGGCCCGTTAGACATTGGTTGTCATCGATCAGCATGACTGCTCCAGTGCGTCGGCCAGGGAGCTGACTTTCAATAAAGACTTCTCGAATCGTACGATCCTGATGGGCGACTCGGCATTGCCTTAGTGGGCGCATGCATTCGGAAACACGAGCTAGTTTCCTNCCAAGTGATCCAGCAGGATGAAAGCGTGCGAAATCGAGCGATGTGAAAGACTTTAGCTTACTGACAACCAGTGCCAGAGCGTCGCCAAGCGCCAGCATGACTGTTGTACTTGTGCTGGGGGCCAGCTGAAGTGCTCCAGCTTCAGTCATTTGCCCAAGTTCCAAAACGATATGAGATTGGGATGCNAGGGTACTTGTTGATGTAGACGTCATTGCAATAGTTGTGACATCCAGTTCAGCCAGAGANGAAAGNAGTCTGGTNACTTCTTCGGTTTCTCCACTGTACGACATTAGCAACACAACATCACAAGATTGTACTCGTCCTAAGTCTCCNTGNACGGCTTCNGCTGGGNGGAGAAAATGAGCTGGNGTCCCCGTCGAAGCAAAAGTGGCGACTAGCTTTTGGCCAATCAGTCCTGCTTTACCCATACCAATGACTATGAGGTTGCCCTGACACTGGCTGACGGCCGTTACAGCCTCCACAAATGTTTGGGGGAGATTGTTGGCCAGATTTGTAAGTGCATCGGCCTCTGTCGAGATAATTTCCCGGGCTAGACGCAGTTGTTCAAATGGCCCTGGAGAATCAGGGAATTGTTCGGGTTTTGTTAGTTCTAAACTCACAATCAGTCTTCCATGACTGGTATTTTGGAGAGCTTTATTTGGGCTGAACAATCCNTTGTTCANGCGCGCAGCATCCCTTCTCAACTGAAAGCAGATTTTAACGCAGTTTAGCGTNCCAGGGCAATCGCGATTCAGCCCTGTGGCACCCAGTNATACAGGTTGTTTAGAGNTTGCTGCGCAAGTCAGCGGCGTTGCCAGCCTGACCAAATGCAACCATGCGATCAACACAAACCTGTTTCATAGCAGCACGAGCAGGCTTTAGGTATGCACGAGGGTCAAATTCAGCAGGTTTTTCCGTCAGAACCTTACGGATTGCACCGGTGATTGCCAGACGATTGTCTGTATCTACATTGATCTTGCGGACTCCCGAACGGATACCTCGTTGAATTTCTTCCACAGGTACCCCNTAGGTTTGCTTGATGTTTCCACCAAACTCATTGATGATGTCCTGTAATTCCTGTGGAACAGAGGAACTACCGTGCATGACCAGGTGAGTATTTGGAAGCTTAGCATGAATTGCTTCGATGCGATCCATCGCTAGGACATCACCGGTTGGAGCCTTTGTGAATTTGTAAGCGCCGTGGCTTGTACCNATAGCAACAGCCAAAGCATCTACACCTGTGGCTTCAACGAACTGAGCAGCTTCATCAGGATCGGTCAGAAGCTGATCATGAGAAAGAACACCTTCCGCACCGTGACCATCCTCTGCTTCACCCATGCCAGTTTCAAGAGAGCCTAGGCAGCCTAGTTCACCTTCAACACTGACACCCTTAGCATGAGCGAGTTCTACAACCTGACGAGTAATATCCACGTTGTAATCATAGCTCGCAGGAGTTTTGCCATCTGATTCGAGCGAACCGTCCATCATCACTGAAGTGAATCCGTTTTCGATAGCACTGGCACAGGTTTCAACACTGTTGCCNTGGTCCTGATGCATCACGATNGGAATGTGAGGGTAGAGTTCAGCAGCTGCCTGCATTAGGTTACGCAGATACGTGTCCTGAGAATAGGCACGGGCACCGCGGGANGCCTGTACGATGACAGGTGAATCCGTTTCTTCAGCAGCTTCCATGATGGATTGGATCTGTTCCATGTTGTTAACATTAAACGCTGCAACGCCGTAGTCGTTTTCTGCAGCGTGATCCAAAACTACACGTAGAGGAACGAGTGCCATTCAATTACTCCTTGATTTATGGGGGCTTCGCAGATTTTATTGAAGGGATGTTCTGGCAAAGCCGTTATTGAGATTTTCGAAGTATTTACTGTAAAAGATCGATGAGTTCTTATTATTCAGTGACTTCCCAATATGAAAAAGGGGGTATTGAGATTAAACCTTCAAAATCNGTACAGATAAGCTGCTTTTCGCGTGTGAATCCAATCTGTCTGCGCAGATGTGATCGAGCTTCTCATGGAAGCTCCGTTTGCTGTTGGAAGAGGTCATTATATTGCGTATGCAGCACACGCAAACGTAGCATGTGTTGTATTTCTGTTTGATCGTCATTGTCGGAGAAAAAATGACCACCTAAACCATGAGCCAGTTCGGAGCAGCTCAACAGTAGTGATTCCCCCGGGAGTAGAGTGGTATCGATCAGTAAGTCAGTATATTCCTGTATATTACGCTGAGTCTTCAGTAGCCAGGCACCGTCGTGTCCTTTGAACTGAGACTTAGCCGCTCCGTGGTGAATTTGGGGTACCACTTCTAAACGGACAGNNCCATTNCCCTGTGGATACGCTCGAAACTCGAACTGACATTGAGCCTGTTGGAACTTTTCAGCGGTGGTATATTCTTCTTCGGAATGGATGATGACNAGGCTGTCGATGACAGAGTCACTAAGGACAACATGATTTTCACTGCCCGCACTACACTGCAGCCGTCGATTACGAAGTCCCAGATTTAAGTTTAGGGTTCCTGATTGAGCTTTTGGGTCAGTAACATTTTTATCTCCTTGAAGCAGCATCTCAAAAGAAGTCGGGATGGCGTTGGGTAACTTACCGCAGCGAATCCCATTTTCCCGCAGCTTTGTACTGAGTTTCGTGGAAATATGAGCTTCATCGATATCATTCCAAACCAAAGCTATTTGTTGCTTATTGTCGGCCGGTACACGGATAAAGGTAACCTCAATCACCACGGAATCGTTAGCGAGCTTTGGTGTGGCAAGNGGCGANTCNTCGACAGCCTCTTCCAGCTTCCATTCAGGTGTCTTCAGGGCATGACAGCCGGTAAGCAGACAGGTGATCGCAAGCAGCAGAGATAATTTGAGCTGCGGAAGCATCAAGATGGCTATCCTTGAGAAGACGGTAATAGGTATAGTTACACAATAGCTGTTTGAACCAGTCAAAAAGGGTAACCCTTTTCAGCCGATAGAATCAATATCACTCTGTGAGTGATCGATGTTCATTAGTGTCCCGATACATAATAGGGATTAAATCAGGTCTTCAATAATACGTTCTATTTTTCTTATGCAACAATCAGGCCCAACAGGTAACATGCGTTTCAGCAATCGGCGTCGAGATCCGTTGACAGGTCAGCGTGTACCGACCGGATTTGACTTTACCGATNAGATGCACCGATTGTGTGAGGACATCTGCAATCGCCATCCGCGTATGCGTCATATTGATATGTCCCGAGTGGCAGTTGCCTTTTCACAGACTCGCAAAGGAGTACGCCATGGTATCCATGCGTCGTTGACTCCCATGAGATTTGAAAACGGGGCGATGGAAGAGGAGCGTCGGGGCAGAATATATTGTGCTCAAAGGCTCTTTGATGCCAAAGGGGTAGAGATGTTATATATTCTCAAGTTCTATTTACCACGATTTCAGAACGAACCGTTTGAGGAGAAGTTGACAACAATCTTCCATGAGTTGTGGCATATTAGTTCAGACTTTAACGGTGATATTCGCCGTCATACCGGACGATGCTACGTGCACACTTCAAGCGAAAAGGAATACGACCGTCAGATGCTGAAATTCGCTCGGGAGTGGTTGCAGATGGGGCCACCGGAATATTTGTATAACTTCCTAGGCTTTAAGTTCACTGCATTGCAGGNACGATANGGGAAAATTATCGGGGTGAAGGTGCCTCAGCCTAAGCTAATTCCGATTAGGCGAGTGGGCTAACCAAATTGCTAGGTTGAAATGTGCGAAATAAAAAAAGGCCCTTTGCAGTTTTGCAAAGGGCCTCTTGTATTCTAGAATCGCNAAAGGAGTTTGAATATGAGCTTTACTCTTGTTCAGTTTCTTCTTCGCTTGCTTCGTTAGCTTCTTCAGCGTCCTCTGTATCGTCGGTTGCCTCAGCATCAGCTTCAGCTTCTTCAGCTTCCTCGCTGGCTTCGGCAACTTCTGATTCTTCGTTGTCCTCTTGTTCGGCATCACTGCCGGCTTCCGCTTCTATTTCTTCGTCGCCAGTTTCTTCCGCGTCTTCTTCACCAGCATTCTCAACGGTAATGTCTTCCGCATCTTGCTCGGCTTCAATGACTGGGGCCTGAGGTGCTGCAGTACCTGAAGTATCACGATTATTGGATTCACCAACGATCTCAAGAATTGCCTGNGTACCATTATCGCCAAGGCGTGGTTTAGCAATTTTCAGAATGCGAGTGAAACCACTAACNCGTTCNGAGTCTTCTTCGAGCAAAGCNGGAGCGATATCGTTGAATAGGATATCGACGGCTTCGCGGTTACCTAGCATTTGGAGGGCTTTACGTTGCGCATTAACGATGGGAGCACGAGCNTCCGCCCACTCCTGCCAGTCAGGGCTTTGACGCCATGTCTTGTAAGCTGAGCTTCGTTTATCGAAGTTGTCGCCCTGAAGATTNTCCGGCAATAATGCTGCTGCTTGACCGTAGCATGGCTGAACTTTACGAGCCAGTGTGATACATTTTTCAACAATGGACCGCACTTCTTTAGCCTTTTGAATCGTAGTAACAATTCGGCGACGAACTCGCGGAGTATTTCCGTGAATTTCGTTTGCCAGTTCACTCCGTTCAGTCAGGAACAGACTGCTGGCCATGTTTCGCATCATTGCTTTACGATGAGGTGATGTACGGCCAAGTTGTCGGCCTCGACGTCGGTGTCGCATGGTTCTCTTAAACCTGTATTCTTTATACCCAGTGGGATGATTAATTAAAAAGTAGATTGAGGAGGCTGTGGTGGAACTCGCATTCCCAGGTGTAGCCCCATTTCACCAAGTTTGGCGCGAACTTCAACCAGAGTCGTTTCCCCAAAGTTACGAACCTCCAGCAACCCGTCTTCAGTCTGCTGAACGAGATCACGAACGTTAAGGATTTGTTCTGATTCCAAACAGTTGTTNGCTCTCACCGACAGCTGGAGGGAAGCCAACGGCATGTTTAGCTTGGCGTCAAGTTCGATATCTTCGGGGCTGCGGGCAGAGCGATCAGCTGCGTGCACCTGTCCCCCAAGTTCCGAGTACTGAACGAATGGATTGAGGTGTTTACGAAGGATCTTGGCAGCTTCAACCAGTGCCATTTCNGGATTTACTGTCCCGTCGGTCCAGAGTTCCATCGTTAGTTTATCGTAGTTGGTTTTTTGTCCAACACGCGTTTCTTCTACGTGATAACGAACGCGAGTGATAGGACTGTAAATAGCATCGATTGGAATAATGCCAATTTCGTTTTCGCCATTTTCCCGTTCCGAAGCTGGATCGTAACCACGCCCGTTTTCTACAACCATTTCCATCATAAAAGGAACGTCTTCGGTGAGCGTGGCAATCACGTGATCACTATTAATGATTTCAACATCTGCATCAGTCACGATNTCGCTACCAGTAATTGGACCNGCAGTANTTTTTTCAATCGTGATCACNTTGAGACTCTCAGAGTGATTTTTGATACAGAGGGACTTAACGTTCAGNAGAATATCGGTGACATCCTCTACTACGCCAGGTATAGAAGTGAATTCGTGCTGCGCACCCTGNATTTTAATTTGGGTAACAGCACTTCCGATCAGACTTGAAAGTAGGATCCGTCGCAGGCTGTTACCAATAGTAACACCAAATCCGCGTTCAAAAGGCTCGGCGGTAAATTTACCGTATGTTTCGCTCAACGTTGATTTATCGCACTCAACAACACTTGGTAGCTCAAGCATTCGCCATCGAATATGCATAATCAGGTTTCTCCGAATANTCGTGAAGGGGGANGGGTGTCCCCGGTATGGGAAGGGAGTGGAAAGCGAGGTTCGCTCGTATTAGGAACTAGACTCGACGCTTTTTAGGCGGACGGCATCCGTTATGGGGAATCGGAGTTCGATCTTCGATTGTTTTCACGTTCAGTCCGGCCTGTTGCAATGCAGTGACAGCGCTCTCGCGTCCACTACCAGGTCCTTTTATTCGAACGTCTACTTCTTTAACACCGAATTTCAAGGCCTTTTCCGCTGCCTGTTGAGCAGCAGACTGACCAGCAAATGGAGTGCTTTTACGACTTCCTTTGAAGCCGCTCGTGCCTGCACTTGCCCAGCACAGCGTATCACCTTTCGTATCGGTGATCGTTACCGTCGTGTTGTTAAAAGTGGCTTTCACGTGAGCGACAGCAACTGTTACGTTACGACGAGGTTTTCGTTTTTTAGTTTTGGCCACAGCCAATTGCTCCTCTGATTGTGATTGTCAGTGATCACACNGACAAAAGGTATAAGGTAATGCTGACCCGTGGGCTGCATAAATTGCAGGTTCCGAGGTTAGCGGAGGTCTTTAACCCCTTTCTTACCGGCAACNGTTTTCTTAGGACCTTTACGGGTACGGGCGTTGGTTTGGGTGTTTTGTCCTCGAACAGGAAGTCCCATACGATGGCGAATACCCCGGTAAGTTCGGATGTTACGCAGTCGAGCAATATTTTGCTGAACCTGTCGGCGTANCGGACCTTCTACGGTGTAATCTTCTTCAAGAATCGTCGCCAANCGGCTGACTTCATCTTCTGCCAAATCGCGCGCTGGNGTGGAAGGCTCAATGTTAGCCTTGTGACACAGGTCGCGTGCCGTCTTATGTCCGACTCCATAAAGGTAGGTCAGAGAAATAACGGTCTTTTTGTCGTTGGGAATATCCACACCTAAAAGACGTGGCATGCCAATACTCCTTGGTAAATTTAATGCAAAACAGAGAATGACTTCATCTCTGCCAAATGTTAGTAATCTTAAAATCTTGACGTGCGTACTATCTGTCCGCCGATGCAAACAGCTTCCGTCAGCTTAACCCTGACGCTGCTTATGACGTGGGTTGCTGCAGATAACATATACTCGTCCCTTGCGGCGAACGACTTTGCAATGTTCGCAAATTCGCTTGACACTCGCTCGAACTTTCATCTCTATACCGGCCTCAAAAAACAGATTGTAAGTAAGTTAGTATAAACTTCGCTCAAACCTACCCACAAGGGGCGAAATCTTCGAATTGAAGCAGGTTTAGGCATATGCTTAGGNGTTGGAATTGNTCGATCGAACACTTGCAACAGCCTCGCGAATCCC
The DNA here is from genome assembly GCA_002705165.1 of Planctomycetaceae bacterium. GTDB lineage: Bacteria > Planctomycetota > Planctomycetia > Pirellulales > Pirellulaceae > UBA721. The sequence continues at coordinate 12,621 of PAJC01000047.1, forward strand.
TTCAAAAACTCTGTCGATGTNTCCATTACCGTCGACAGTCACCAAAACATCCCGGTTTTGGTAATAGTTCAGCAAAGGTCGAGTTAAGTGCTCGTAAGCATCAAATCGTTGCTGAATGGTTTCCAATGTATCGTCTTTTCGCTTCCGGGCGAGCATACGATCCACGAGGACATCTTGGTTGACGTCCAAGGCGAGTACCAAATCCACCTGACAGTTATTTTCCGCCAGGATGGCGTCTAATGCTTGAGCCTGTGGTACCGAACGGGGGAAACCATCCAGCAAGCACCCTACATTAAACTGGGCTTCGCCTAAACTTTCTTTGACAATGTCAATGGTGACATGGTCGGGAACCAGATTACCGTGGTCAATAAAACTGGCAGCTATTTGCCCCANNTCAGACCCCGATTCCATCTGGACTCNAAATAANTCTCCTGTTGAAAGGTGCGTCACACCAAGGTGCTCAGCGAGCAATTCGCATTGCGTTCCCTTTCCAGAACCAGGTGGTCCAACGAAGACTATCATCATTCGTTTCTACTCCTGATTTCGATTTCAAAGGAAGGACTGTTGATTTTAATTATGCCTGAGGCAACATTAGGATTCCAAAAGNCCTTTGTGACTTGTCATGACCAGATGAGAATCGATTTTCTGCACCAGNTCAAAGGCGACGCTCACACCAATCAGCAAACCAGTTCCCCCGTAGAAACTGGCCAGTTGCATATCGACGTTCAACCAACTGGCAACCAGCGTTGGAACAATAGCAACCACTGACAGGAATGCAGCACCNACATAAGTAATTCGGACCATNACTTTTTCCAGGTAATCGGCAGTACGCTTNCCTGGACGATAGCCCTGNATAAAACTCCCGTACTCTTTCAAGTTGTCGGCCATTTCTTTTGGATTAAAAGTAATAGCTGTCCAGAAATAGCAGAAGAAGTAAATCATTCCGACATACATCATGTTGTAAAGGAATCCAGAACCAGGCTGAAATGCCGAAGACAATCCCGCCATTACGGTACCTAACGTTCCTTCANNTCCAANAGCTNNTTCCAGGAAACTAAACATGATTCCGGGGACCATGAGTAAACTGGAAGCGAAGATAATAGGCATCACTCCGCCCTGGTTTACTCGCAATGGTAGATACTGCCGCGTACCACCAAAGACTCGACGTCCTCGAACATGTTTTGCACTTTGAGTTGGAATACGGCGTTGGCCAATGGTAATAAATACGACTCCGACCACGACCGCGACGAAGACACAGGCCAGGAGAATCATNGTCTCTACCCCAACATCACCGCCTAACCCTTTCAGCTCAAAGGTGGAATTGGCAAACAGATCGTTCAGAGCAGCAGGCATGGCGGCTAGAATTCCAGCCATAATCAGCAGGCTNATACCATTACCGATACCATACTCGTCAATCTGTTCCCCTAACCACATCAGGAAAGTGGCACCGCAGGTCATCATCATAATGGAGGTAATACTCCAACCAAACCTCAGCCCCCCGGAGGCATTTTGGAAGTCCGGATCGATCAATTCACTACTATCCAAATAGGCGAATACATACACAGCACTTTGGAGCAAGCAGAGCACGACCGTGAGATACCGTGTATAGTCGTTGATTTTTTTCATCCCAGCCTGCCCCTCTTTTTTCAGAGCCTGGATAGGGGCAACAAAGCTTCCGAGGATTTGGAAGATAATCGATGCCGAAATATAAGGCATAATTCCAAGACCGAAGATTGTTGCCTGTTGCAGGTTACTTGCCGAGAAGACCGACACGCGTTGAATTAATCCNCCCAGAGCTCCGGAATCGGAAGCATTGGAAGCAATCGCCTGTTGATCGACTACAGGCAGGGTAATATGGTATCCGATGCGGTAAACACCGAGCAGTATCAGCGTAATGAGGATTTTCTTCCTCAATTCCGGGATCGTGAATATAACTCGAAGTTTTTCCAACATCTTTTTGTTACCAATTAATTCGAAAGACAGTCCATTGCCTTGTGACTTATCTCTTTAGTTCCGCTACCGCCGGTTTTCACTCGAGCAGNATTAAAACTGTTAAGCTCCACCCATTTTGTTTTTAACGACAGGAGCTTTGCCTGGCAGAATTGTTACGGTGCCGCCGGCAGCTTCAATCTTTTCTTTGGCTGAGCCGCTGAAGCGATGGGCTTCCACAGTCAGTTTTTTAGTCAATTCACCGTCCCCTAGTACTTTCAGAACATCATAGCGAGTCTGAGCCAGTGAATGAGCTTTCAGTGTTTCAGGAGTTACCTGATCACCATCATTGAATGTGCGTTCGAGGTCTTTAATATTGACGGTAACGACATTCAGCGCGAAGCGATTGTTAAAGCCTCGTTTCGGGATGCGACGTACCATAGGCATCGTACCACCCTGGAAGGTCGCTTTTTGCGACCAACCACTCCGAGACTTTTGACCATTATGCCCACGTCCGGCGGTCTTACCCCAGCCACTGCCGGGACCACGACCGACACGACGGCGCTTTTTATTCTTATGAACACCTTCATTTACATCGTGAAGTTTCATTAGAGACTTACCTCTCGTAATCGTTGAACTTCATCCTTAGTACGCAGTTTGCCAAGACCTTCAATGGTCGCCTTCACTAGCGTGACAGGATTGTTGGTTCCAAAACTTTTTGTCAGGATGTTGGAGATTCCTGCGGCTTCGCAAACGCTGCGAACAGCAGCACCAGCGATAATCCCGGTACCAGGACCAGCAGGAATGAGCGTTACCTTGGCAGCTCCAAAACGTCCTTTAATCTGATGGGGTATTGTGCCGTCCTGAACAGGAACGGAAATCATGCCATTCTGAGCTTGCTTCGTTGCTTTCTGTACGCTGGGTGGAACTTCATTGGCTTTGCCATAGCCCCATCCAACTTTACCTTTGCCGTCACCTACGACGACCATAGCTGCAAAACTGAAGCGTCGACCACCTTTAACAACGGAGGCACAACGTTTGATCTTAATAACACGATCGATGAAATCTTTGTTAGAGTTCGTAGCCACGATTCGGCTGCTCCCTAAAAATTAAACCAGTAGTTCCGCTGCACGCGGAGACTACTTCTAGTAGTATCTTAAAATTCCAAACCAGCTTCACGTGCAGCATCTGCCAGTGCGGCAAGACGGCCATGGTACTTGTTAGCACCACGGTCAAACTTAACCTTCTTGATTCCTGCAGCTAAAGCTTTTTCAGCCACAGCAGCACCGATTTTGCTGGCAGCCTCAGCGTTTCCGCCGTATCCAATGCTTTCACGCACGTCTTTACTCTGCGTTCCTACAGCAACGAGTGTTTTGCCGGCTTCATCATCGATGATCTGACAATAGATGTTGTTATTGGAACGAGTCACACACATACGAGGTGCATCGGAATCACTACGCAGACGATTTCGAGTATGAAATGCTCGACGTTCACGCTGCTTGTTGAGTAACTTACTTTTCTTCACGGTTTAGACCCTTTTGGGTTTTGACTGTTGAAATGATTTGTTAACTAGGTCGATTAAGTGGCTGCCTTACCAGCCTTAATCTTGACATGTTCGCCTTGATAGCGAATCCCTTTACCTTTGTAAGGCTCAGGCTTACGAAGTGCCCGCACTTCCGCAGCAAATTGACCTACCTTTTGCTTGTCAGGACCTTTAACAACAATATGCGTGTTGTCCGGGCAGGAAACGTCCAGACCAGCTGGAATCTTCTTCTGTAATTCATTGGCGTATCCAACCCGCAGTTTCAAAGTGTCACCCTGAATCTGACCGTTATAACCAACGCCGACAATTTCCAGCCGTTTTTCATATCCCTCTTTTACCCCGATGATCATGTTGTTGATCAATGCCCGGGTTAATCCGTGGAAGGCTCGGGATTCTCGGTGTTCGTTGATCCGATCAACGAGAACGATATTGTCATCACTGTTGACTTCCACAGTAACTTCGGGACGGTGTTCGAAGGAAAGCTTTCCTGCTGGACCCTCCACATTGATAGTACTACCAGCGACACTCACAGTGACGCCAGCAAGGATTTCAACAGGTTTTTTACCTATACGTGACATGGGGCAACTCGTCTTCTGACTTGTTATTCTTTGTTTCTAATGATTGTCTTATGCAAACTCGGATTTTTAATTCCCAGTGTTGTCTTGTGAGCTCAGTAAGATGTTGTATTGAACATCAAAGTTCAGCTTGAAATCGGTCGGGCAGGTGGATTGTTTATTCAATCCAGCCTGACTTAGTAAATTTCACAAAGCACTTCGCCACCGATACCGCGAGTACGCGCTTCTCGATCGCTAATTACACCCTGACTTGAGCTAATTACGGTAATTCCCATTCCGTTTAGAATAGGACGTAATTCTTTTGCTTTCGCATAAATACGACGGCCAGGCTTACTGATTCGCTTGATGTGCTGAATCAGTTGCTCACCGTCGTTACCGTATTTAAGTTCAAGCCGAAGAACGTTACCTGGTTTTCCTTCGATTTCTTCGAAGTCCCAGATATAACCTTCTCGCTTCAATACTTCCGCAACTCCTCGTTTAATCTTAGAGGACGGAATATCTGTAACAGGGTGCTCAACACATACGGAGTTTCGAATCCGAGTTAACATGTCGGCAATAGGGTCGGTCATCATGGTGATATCAGTTCCTTTTACCAGCTAGCCTTACGGACGCCAGGAATCAAACCCTGGTCTGCCAATTTGCGGAAGCAAATACGACAGATGCCAAACTTTTGATACACAGCGCGAGGTCTACCGCAAATTTGGCAGCGTCGCTCACTACGGGATGAGTACTTCGGTACTCGGTTTGCTTTTGCAATTTTTGATTTACTGGCCACTTTATTTCCTTTGGTATAAAGCTGGGCTAAAAACAGGGTTGAATCTTACAGCTTGCTAACCGCGAGATTCATCACAAGTTGTTTATGTTAGGATGCGGCTTGGAAAGGCATGCCGAATTGTTCCAGCAGCTCCAATGCATCCTCGTTCGTTTCGGCCGAGGTCACGAATGAAATATTCATTCCCTGCGGCAATAAGTACTTATCCGGGTTAAGTTCCGGAAAGACTGTTTGTTCACTCAAACCCAGGCTGTAATTCCCGTTTCCATCAAACGCGTTGCGGCTGATTCCACGGAAGTCACGAACACGAGGCAGAGCAATTGAAACCAGACGATCCAGAAATTCATACATGCGTTGACGACGAAGTGTGACTTTGGCACCAATTGCCTGTCCCTCACGCAACTTAAAGGCGGCGATCGATTTACGAGCACGAGTGATGATTGGCTTTTGACCGGTAACCTCAGTTAACGCTGAGACTGCCATCTCCAGGTATTTTTTGTCATCAATCGCTTTTCCCACGCCCATGTTGACCACAATTTTCTGCAGTCGCGGAATCGCGTGCACATTCTGTCCAGCATGGCTTTCGGCCAAGGCAGAACGAATCTCAGTCACGTATTTTTCTTGAAGTCTCGGTTTCATTTCTTTTCACTTTCTCTGTACGATGGCTTGCCTTGGCACATCGGCTGAAGAAAGTCTCCTTCTTATTCTTTAACCCGCCTCGTAACACCTATTGTTACTCGTCGGAAGTTGTAATCTTACGGCCACCCTGCTTATTGTGTTCTTTGAAGACGCGTTGTTTATCGCGCCCGGTGCCCTCGGCACCCTGACGTTTAGCGACCCCAGTCTCTTCGTCAATCCGCATTACATTCGAGATGTGAATCGGACGTTCAACGTCGATAATTCCACCTTGAGGCTGCTGCTGACTGCGCTTCACTGTTTTTTTCACAATGTTCACTCCGGCTACAATCACGCGATCACTTACACGGTCAACGTTCAGTACAGTTCCGGTGCGTCCTTTGTCCTTGCCTGCTATGACAAGAACTCGGTCATTTTTATTAATACTCATTGTTACACTACCTCATTTGCGAGGCTGACAATTCTCATATACTTGTTGCTCCGCAGTTCACGCGCGACAGCACCGAAGATACGGGTACCTCGCGGATTGCCGTCTTTATCAATCAATACAACGGCATTACTGTCAAATTTGATGTAGCTTCCATCCGCTCGGCGAGTCGGTTGCTTGCAGCGAACGATAACCGCTCGAACAATCGACTTCTTTTTAACCTCACTACCAGGAGTGACACTTTTTACACTGCAGACGATTACGTCACCGAGTCCGGCTGTTCGGCGGCGTGAACCACCAAGTACCTTAATACAGGCAACTTCTCGTGCCCCAGTGTTGTCCGCTACATTCAGTCTTGTTTCTTGTTGAATCATTGCTTTACACGAATTTCGATTTGAAACTGTGGTTATTAAAAATGGTTAAGCTGAACTCTACCTCGCCAATGAGTGAAAGGCTCAACCTTCTTGGTTACTTTCTTCTTCCGTGGCTTCTTCCGTGGCTTCTTCCGTGGCTTCTTCCGTGGCTTCTTCCGTGGCTTCTTCCGTGGCTTCTTCCGTGGCTT
>PAJC01000048.1 GCA_002705165.1 Planctomycetaceae bacterium
CCGGCGAACTTTCATGCCGTCACGAATTTTCCCCATATAAATTAGAGTGTTGGCGTTGGACAGCGTATCCCCTTCATCGAGAGGTCGGGCGATCATGTCGTCGAGCATTGTTTCGTGTGATGTATAGAGCATCATACACCCGAGTGAAGTACTGTCGTACTTCAGATTGGCAACCTTAGCCGCATTGACGCGATATTTAACGCGTAACAGATCTCGTGCAACCCATTCAGGGTCCTTTCGGAGAATCTGATGATAAATGTACTCAAACAGGTTGATCTGGATAGAGTCATTCGGTCGGCCAACCGGTTCTACCCCATCCACGACGACACGTTTGGTTCCACGCAGGCAGTTGCCGAAGAGAAAGGCAATCGCACAGGTTAGTTTGTTATTTAGTTGAGCCTGCCAGTCATGCCACTCATTCCAGTCGAGATCTCGCTTTGTGACACGTTTTCCGGAGTAGTCGAAAATATGCATATAGTCGCCCAGCGGCATCTCACCGGACAAAAAAGCATCGAAGTTAATGTGCGGTTCAATTTCAGCGACCTTGAGTTCCCAATTCTTCATCCGATCCGCATAATTCGCATGGTTCTGAGAATCACCACGTGAGCACATATCGAAGAAGACCCCACCCTGTCCTTCCTGCTCAATTCCAGCATGGGCGTAATGGACGCCCATTTGAGTTTTGCCGATCCCGGTGGCACCGATGATTACCGAGAGCGTTCCCGGGATGAGTCCGCCTCCGAGCAGTTCATCGAGCCCGGGGACGCCGGTTGTTTGTCGGGCAGCAGTCATAGCTAATCGTTGTTCTTTCAAGGAGCATCGGGGAAGCGACGCTAGCCACCCATCCGTTGTTGCTCACCGACCTGCCGGCTTTTTTCCATCGCAAATTCAGCTTTTTGAATGTANCTTTCCTCNCCTGTNCCAGCATAAGCACGCTGATAAGTCACACTCATCGCGGTGTAACTAAATGGATCGGTTGGATCGAGNTCCACGGCTTTTTCACCGTGTTCAACGGCTTGGTCGTGTTGACCTACCTTGCCATATAGGACGGCCAGTGCAAAGTGTGAAATGCTATGGTTTGGATCTTCGGCCACAATCTCTTTCAGGAGTTCGATGGCTTCGTCCAGTTTGCCTTCGTCTTTGAGAGCGTCTGCTTGGTTGTATTTTGCGTTGTGGTCAGTCACGACTTTGTTTCTCCACGTAGTCGAAGGTGAATAACAGATAAAAGTTTTAAGTCTAATGCTAGTTTAATCGTTCAGCTTGTTTTCGGGTATCGTACAACAACCAGTGAACCACAAAAAACCCTCTTCATATCANGTGATCTGAAGAGGGTTCATGATTACGGAGTTCTAGGTGGAGTNTGCCACCCGAGAGACTACTTGCTGAGTTCTGCCTGAGCAGCAGCCAGACGAGCGATGGGCACTCTAAACGGCGAGCAGCTTACATAATCCAGTCCAACTTCATTGCAGAATTTGATAGAAGCAGGNTCACCNCCATGTTCACCACAGATACCGACTTTNAGTCCCTTGCGAACCGAACGNCCTTTGGTAACACCGCACTCAACAAGCTGGCCAACCCCNGTTGTATCCAGAGACTGGAAAGGGTCAACAGGCAGAATTTCCTGCGATAGGTAGTCAGGCAGAAATCCATTAATGTCGTCTCGGCTGTAACCGAAGGTCATTTGCGTCAAGTCATTGGTACCGAAACTGAAGAATTCAGCGTGCTCGGCAACTTCATCAGCAGTCAAAGCGGCACGTGGAATTTCAATCATGGTACCGATGACGATATTCAGGTTGCCCTTGTATTTGCGACGGGCTTTGACAACGTCAATCGTTTCCTGAACTTTACCCTTAAGCAGTTTCAACTCAGCGGCTGTCCCGATCAGAGGAATCATAATCTCAGCGATTGCGTTGACACGTTTCTTCTTACAACGAATAACGGCTTCCACGATAGCTGTTACCTGCATTTCCAAAATTTCTGGATAAGTGATGCTTAGCCGACAACCACGGTGCCCCAGCATTGGNTTGAATTCGTGAAGTTGNTCAACACGAGCTTTGACGACTGCAGGTGAAATCCCCATCGTCTTCGCCAATTCTTTTTGGCTTTTGTCATCATGAGGAACAAATTCGTGAAGTGGTGGATCCAGCAAGCGAATGGTTACCGGAAGACCTTTCATGGCCGTGAAGATACCTTCAAAGTCTTTTCGCTGGAANGGAAGCAATTTCTTCAAAGCTTTACGACGATCTTTCTCGGTCTCAGAAAGAATCATTTCTCGCATTGCAGTGATCCGATCGCCTTCAAAGAACATGTGTTCTGTACGGCAGAGACCAATCCCCTGAGCACCNAAGTCACGAGCTCGTTTTGCGTCTGCAGGAGAATCCGCATTGGTACGAACTGCTAATCGACGGTACTTGTCAGCCCATCGCATTACTTTAGAAAAATCGCCNGAAAGAGAAGGTGTCGAAGTTTCAACATCACCAGCCATTACTTCACCCGTGGAGCCATCGATACTGATGAGACTCTTGTGAGTGAATTTACGACCACTCACGGTAAAGCTACGCCCTTTTTCGTTGATCATAACTTCGCCGGCACCGGCAACACAGCACCGGCCCCAACCACGGGCGACCACGGCTGCGTGACTGGTCATACCGCCAGTACTGGTCAGAATGCCAGCAGCACTGTGCATGCCGTCTACGTCTTCAGGACTTGTTTCTTTACGAACCAAGATGACTTTTTCACCCTTTGCAGTACGGTCAACCGCTTCATCGGCTGTAAAGGCTGGGTATCCCACCGAAGCACCAGGAGAAGCAGGTAGGCCCTGAGTCAGGACGTCTGCACTTGCTTTACCGGCAGGAGTGAAGCTAGGAAGCAAGAGTTGAGTCAAAGCGTCAGCCGGAATTCTTAGCAGAGCTTGTTTTTCGTTGATGGATTTCTCTTTTACCATGTCGCAGGCGATTTTTACTGCTGCAGCACCAGTTCGTTTACCGGTACGAGTTTGCAGCATNAACAGATTGCCCTTTTCAATCGTGAACTCGATGTCCTGCATATCACGATAGTGGTTTTCAAGAATGTCTTTGATTTCCAGCAATTGTTTGTAAACCGCTTTGTTCCACTTACGCATTTCAGCAACAGGTTGAGGAGTACGAATACCGGCTACAACGTCTTCGCCTTGAGCGTTGATCAGAAACTCACCGTAAAAGATGTTTTTACCTGTCGATGGGTTGCGTGTGAACGCCACACCTGTTCCCGAATCTTCGCCCATATTTCCATAGGCCATCACTTGAACGTTGACAGCCGTACCGAGCAGGCCTCGGATACCTTCCACTTCACGGTAGCGAACAGCACGGGTCGTATTCCAACTACCGAAGACCGCTTCAACAGCCAAACGCAGTTGNTCGATGGGGTCTTGTGGGAATGCAGAACGTGTGTGCTTCTTATANACAGCCTTGTAAGCAGTGGCGAGTTCCACTAACCCTTCTTCCGGTACATCNGTGTCTTCAACGGCCTTGTATTTCTTCTTGATCTTGTCAAACGCTTCTTCGAAGTAATGGTGTTCAATNCCCATNACCACGTCGCCAAACATGTTGATCAAGCGACGATAAGCGTCATAAGCAAAACGACGGTTTGAAGTCGCGTTTGCCAAACCTTCGACCGATACGTCTGTCAGACCCAAGTTGAGAATCGTGTTCATCATCCCAGGCATTGAGACCGCTGCACCGGAACGAACAGAAACCAACAAAGGGTTCTTGGCATCGCCAAAACCCTTCTTCAATTCACGCTCCAGTGTGCGAATGTTCTTGGAGACGTCCGCCATCAAATTAGCTGGCAGTTTTTCACCAAGTTTGTAGTACTGGTCACAAACTTCNGTAGTAATCGTAAATCCGGGAGGGACNGGAAGGCCGATTCCAGTCATTTCAGCNAGGTTGAGGCCTTTACCACCGAGAATCTCTTTTCCGACTCCTCGGCCTTCGGTTTTTGTCTTACCGAAGTAGTACGTCATTTTAGCATTCTTTTTAGCCATGTTTTAAATCTGTCCTATTAGGGTTTTGAACCGTCAGCAACACGTCCAAGGCTCATTTAAATATGCTTAGAGCAAGGAGATTTGAATCAAATTTACTTGCTGTGATTAGCAGGATTATTCGTTATATTGCTTTTGAGGCCGCTTATAGCACCTTTGCCTCTNTATNGCTCCGTTAGCTAGGTTAGCCAACGTAGCAGGACTGTTTAACGACAGAAAAGAGGGCAACTGNGTGAGTTTTGCGGCCTGAGCATAAGTAGGTAAATCTACCAACGATGTTTGCGGGGTGTCAATCAATATAACCACCCAAATTGGGGGATTGCCTGCCTGAATCTGCCTAGCAGCCGTTATTCTTATTGAAACTCACACTATTCATGTGTATCGAGGCCCGTTATTTTCCCTGGATACTACGTTTTATTTAGAGGTTAGCCTTGGAAGAAAAAGTTGAAAATCAGGGTGATTCGCCAGTTGTTTCGGCCGAACAGCCAGTCCAAAACGGATTGGCCGAAAACATTGGGGTGACAACGGATCTTCATTCCAATCTGGATATTCAAAGGCCACTGGAATTCACTTGGCAGAAAGTGCTTACTAAGTTTCTGGTCCTGGAATTTGCGTTGGTGCCGATTGCCATTTTCCTCATTGACTTGTTTGACCTGCCTAATTCGGGAAGTTTAGCAGGACAACTCTTGGGTGAAGATTCGTGGGTTGCTAGTACCGTCTATGGAATGTTGTCGACGGTCCCGTTACTTGCTTTATTTGTTCTTAGTGAGGTTTGTGGGCCTTATTGGAAGCCATTTCGCAATCTTCGTGAGTTGGTGATGACCAAGTTAATGCCGATCATGCGGGGGATTCCGATTTGGGGTCTGCTGTTGATTTCAGTCGGAGCAGGATTTGGTGAGGAATGGTTATTTCGGGGATTTCTTCAGCAACTTGTGAAGTCGTGGCTTGGAACAGATGTTGAAAGTTGGCCAGCCGTATTTATCGTGGCTTTGCTTTTTGGGGCGTGTCATGCATTGTCCAAAGCTTACTTTGTGGTGACATTCGTCATAGGACTTTACTTTGGCTATTTAGTTGAGCTTACCGGTTCCGTTTTGCCGGCCGCCTTCAGCCACGCCGGTTACGACTTTGTTGCCTTGGTTTATCTCACCATTCTAGATAAAAAACTTCGACGGCAAGAAGAAGTGGCGGAGGTTGTAGGAGACGTGGAGTCAGGCACTCAAGAAACGGCTAGTGTGGGTTAGAGCCTCAACCATTGAACTGCTCCGTTGCGCAACAGAAAAAGGGGCACGCTTGCTAACAAGCAGTGCCCCCGGTATGCGCATCAAGTGGGCTGCTAAATTAAAAGCAGCAGTCGCGTAGTAGGCTTCTTCGCAGCAGACCGCATGGGTTTGGCGTACAGATTGTGACCGGGTACTGTTCACAGACTACACGAGGTACACAGCGTGTCACGGTGTAAGCCACCTGGCGTGGTACTCGTTTGCAAACCTGAATGGTCTTGGTGTACTTGACCGGCTTTCGAACGCTATAGCATTCTTGACGAGTCTTGGTCTCTTTGACGATTTTGCATTCCTGGTAAGGAACCTGTTTGGTTTTCGTTTCTTTCACCATTCTGCATTGTCGATAGTTCACAGTTCTTTGTTTGGTTTCGGCAACGATCTGTAGAGTTTTGTAGTTGCAATGACGAACTTTTTGTTCACGAACCAAGCGGCATGTGCGGTAGTTTACAGTACGTTGCTTATTTTCTTTAACCATCCGACAAACCGTATAAGGTATGTCACGCGACTTCGTTTCTGTCACCATCCGGCAAGTGCGGTAATTTACAACGCGTTGCTTAGTTTCCGGAACAACCTTGCAAGTTCGGTAAGTGCAAACCTTTTGTTTGGGTTCGTTGACCCAACGGCAGGTTGTGTAAGGAACTTCCTTGCTAACCGTTTCGTTAACGTATTTAACACACGGGATTTCCTGAGTGCAGATTTCAGGCACCCAGATTCGTTTGCAAATCTGACGTGGCGGACATTGTACTTCAACGACTTCGCAGGATCCGGGTACCCAGATACGGCGACAGCAGGTTGGATCCCATGTCCAGCAACCCGGCGTACGTACGACCCGACGTCGAATTGGTCCCGGGCATTCGACAATCTGTGTTTCCCAGTGCCCGGATTTGATTTGGATGGTTTTGGTGTATTGAATCGGTTTACGAACGATTTGAGTGACAGTTCGCGTCTTTGTTTCGTAGACCGGCTTTCGCACCGTGTAGTTAAGGACTCGTTGTTTGGTTTCCCAGACAGTCTTTGGCACGGTGTAGTTAACGGTCTTTTGTTTGGTTTCCCATACTGGACGTGTCACATTCCAGCTATGAGTGCGAGTTTTTGTCTCATAAACAGGCTTAGTAAGCGTGTAATTAATCAACCGTTGTTTGGTTTCCACAACCGGTTTAATTACAAAGTATGGAATCTGCTTCGTCTTTGTTACCCAAACAGGGCGACGTTGCGTGTAGTTGACCACCCGCTGTTTGGTTTCCCAAACAGGCCGCGTCGTTGTGTAATTGACGGCACGGTACTTGGTTTCGTAGACCTTGCGAGCCACTTCGTAATTCACGTTACGAACTTTGGTTTCGTTGACATACTTCACACAATCGATGTCTTTAGTATCAACGACAGTATCATAGACTGTCTTGTAGCACGTGTATTGTTGCTGATCAAAGACGACTCGGCGGCGAGTACGCATGATGGTATGCGTCTGTACTTGGGACTCGCAAATAGTCTCCGGTTCCGCAATCCCGCAATTACGGTAATTTGCAAGGCCAAGATACCCAGCCGAAGCTGAGTCCAGTAGGAACAGGCAGATAGCAACTGCCAGGCTGGTTACGCTCCAACGTGATTTCAACATGGGGTACTCCTTCGGTGATTCCAAGCTCACTAAATGGACTAGTTAATAAATGGGTGCTGAGCGCCCAGCGGCTCTCAACCTTGATCCATCAAGTGAAACAAACCGACCAGTGGTTTCAGGTACGGTTTGGTGGCTACATCCTGAATGCCCCAAGCAATTGTTCAAGCTGGTACACAGGTGGCCGTAAAAAAATTATCGGAATCCCGAATATTTTACCTTGAGCGTAGATTTCATCTATTCACGACTACCCGCATCTAAATTCGGTCAGGCTAACTGGGTAAGATAAGGAGTTTTGAATTGAACTGCCCTTTTAGGTGGTTTTTAACCGCTGTTATGTTGTTTAGGTAAACTGTAACGATTATCGACGGAAGGGGCTATGAAGACCCTGATTTTATAGGGTCTAATTTGCTATCTCTGTTCGTTTTGCTGTAAAACTAATGAACAGAATTTACCGTTTTTAGATCACTTGCCATGTCTGAGTCCAAGTCCAAACTATTTAACGATCAGGGTGAATTGGTTGTTCCTAAACCAGTTGTGGGCCGCCTGAGTCTATATCTGCGCGAAGTACAGCATTTGATTCGGGATGGCAGGGAAACGACCAATAGCACGGAATTAGGTCGGTTGTTAGGTGTTACGGATGCTCAAGTTCGTAAAGATCTGGCATATTTTGGTCAGTTCGGCCACCCCGGTGTCGGCTATCGTTGCCAGGAACTTGTGGCAGCGATCAAAAATATCATGGGAACCAATACTGCCTGGAATGTCGCCCTGATCGGGATTGGTAACCTGGGTCGTGCGTTGTTGCGTTATAAAGGGTTTCACGATCAGGGATTTAAGATCGTGGCAGCCTTTGATGTTGATGACCTNGTAATTGGTACCCAAGTCGAAGGGGTNGANGTTTATCACATTCAGGATCTGGCAAAGATTGTGATGCAGCAGAGTATCCGCCTNGTTACCATCGCCGTCCCCTCGCATGCAGCTCAGGGTGTGGTAGAGCAGGTCGTGGAAGTTGGGATTGAAGGAATTCTTAATTTTGCCCCGGTGACGATCAGTGTTCCNTCACAAGTGCGTGTAATCGGAGTTGATTTGGCCATGGAACTAGAACAGCTGGCCTTTACNGTTATGAACCGCGATTCAAAATCGTAAACCAAAAAAACTGAATTGAATTGTGGATTGCAGACGAGTGTCAGCTTTTCCTAGATCCAATTTTTCGGTATATATATTTCATTCAACTGTTTGTTAGCAGTTGAAGAGATTACCCCATAGTGTAATGGTAGCACCAGTGATTTTGATTCACTTAGTCTAGGTTCAAATCCTAGTGGGGTAACATGGCCACCGAAGCAACCTCTTTGTTTCGGTGGCTTTTTTTGTAACACTAATTTTGCGACTGAGAATACTTCATGAATGACTTTGTGCATTTGCGTCACAAGGCTCCCACTAGGTTAGAGAAGCCTCGTGAATTAATTCTTGCGATGCCGCAGATGCGCAGCAATGTGAACGTTGCCAGGATTGTCCGGGCAGCAGCATGCTGTGGTGTTGGAACGGTGGTGGCTAGTGGTCGCGTAAAAATTGATCCGAAGATTTCCCGTGAAGGTGAACAACACGTCGANCTGCAGATTCGCCGCTCGCTTCTTCCCGTCCTGAAGAAGCTCAGGTCAGCNGGCTATCCGTTGATCGGTCTTGAGCAAACCTCTAATTCACACNATATTCACGAATACAAGTTTCCACAAAAGTGTGTGCTCGTCATCGGGCATGAACGAAATGGAATCACCGACGACGTTTTGCAATTATTAGATGCAACAATAGAAATCCCGGTCTGGGGAATGCCTTTCTCCTACAATGCTGCAACGGCTACATGCATGGCGTTGTACGAATACTGNCGACAGTACCCGAGTGGCTAATTACGGCCCACGCTAAAACCACTAGNCTGATTCTTCTGGTACGCCAGCGGAAATGACGAGAACAAAGTTCGTTATTTCAAAGTGGAATCGCGTAATGTGATCCAAATCAATCCTGATGTTGGTCCTTAGATGCTGCCAGGCGAAGTGATNCTGGATTCATCCCGTGGCTGTGTTGCAGTGCGAGCGATGACGTCAGAAACCTGAGGATGGTACTCGACTTGGAACTCGCGGAACTGCAGATAAGAAGGACGACCTGGCACCGTTCGGAATAACAAGCAGAGAACGACTTCAAACTTTTCCTGAACAACGTGATAGTAGTTGCTCTTGCCTTCGCGACGGCGTTCAATGAAACCGGCTAAACGAAGCAGTGATAAGTGATGGCTTACGCCNGGTTGACTTTGGTCAAGCTTATCACAAAGAGACCGTACATTTAGTTCGCCTTTTTCNAAAAGCAACATCAGAATGCGGAGACGAGTTTCATCGGCTAGAAGTTTGAATACTTCGATCAGATCGCTGGCAAGATCCCGTGAGGGAGTCACGGGTGATTNACGGAACTCATGTTGCCGCGTCTTCCCGGAAGACTCAATCCCNGAGTTGCTCGTAGCCTCAGTCGTAGCATTGCNTGGNGGTTGGTTTTGGTTGTAGTTTTCCATNGTAAATTTCGGTANNAAAAGTACCTATCCGCAGAGAAAAGATATTCAGGAGNATTTTCCAATNGTTCTACATTCCTAAANTATTTTCTANCTCACCTANGATTGGAATTCAAATGGAACCGGACAGAAAAAGACGAATGCNCGNCAGGTCTATGNAATGNATCAAGGGAAATCGGGCNATTTTTTNGGCGAATCATCTGCAACCGACTGGAATCATTAGANTTTTTGCAGNTCTTGCTGATAACTCATGTTTTCTTAGTATTTTCAAGCTTGTTATTCGGTTTGAAATTCGACCACAATGGAGGTCTTACGTAGGTTTGAGACTAGTCCTTCTGCGTTAGCAAGCCAACTACGAGCTGGGAGGTGTTTTTTGGCCCGATTACTTCGCAAGTATTTCCCTTTTCTTCTGATTCTCCTCGCCGGTCTTTCCGTCGTTTGGGCTGTCAACCTTGCGACGTTACCTCCTGCGGAATTTGTCTTCAACAATGGAACCGAAGTAAAGACGATCGATCCGGCGAAAGCGACAGGTGTTCCTGAGGGACGTGTTATTAATGCTCTTTATGAGGGACTGCTACGAAGTGTGCCCGATGGTGAGCCGGATGAATTAGGGCGAACCCCGACCAAGCCAAAGCCTGTTGCGATGGCCGATTCCTATCAAGTCAGTGAAGATGGCACAGTCTACACTTTCCACATTCGAGAAAATGCAAAATGGAGTAACGGTGATTCAGTCACTGCCGAAGACTTCGCCTGGTCCTGGATGAGATTCCTTCATCCCGAAACAGCTTCGGAGTACAACTACCAATTGTTCTATGCTAAGAATGGCTCCAAATTTGCGTTGGTCGAGTTGCAGGAAGGTGATCCGGTTGAAATTGAAATGAAAGACCGTCCGGTCCCCGGTCAGATGTTTCCTCGAGGAACTATTCGTCGAGGTAAACTCGTTTCTCTTATTCGGCCGATGCCGGATGGAGCGCAGGCCGGAGACGATAGCCATGGGGATGGCGGGGAGGGTGTTTCCGGAGCGGCTATTTTTGTAGTGGAGTTTCAGCAGGATGGCGAAATATTCACAGCGGCTTTCACGATACAGAATATCGACAATCCAGAGATACAGACACTCGTAAGTTCCTATCAGGGAGAGTTTGATCTGACAGGATTGATCTCGGTTGAACATGTGTTGTTCGACTTCGAGCATGTTGGTATCAAAGCGAATTCGCCTCATGAATTCGAGGTTACCTTAAATAGCCCTACCCCTTACTTCCCCGAATTAGTCGCGTTCTATCCACTGCATCCGGTTCATCGCGCAAACTTAGAAGAACATGGGGATCGCGAATTCAGTAAGCCGGGAAAGATGGTTGGTAACGGCCCCTTCTTATTGAAGGAACGACGTATTCGAGATCGCCTGCGATTAGTGAAGAATGAGACCTATTGGAATGCTGAAAATGTGCANCTCAATTCAGTGGATGTGCTGGCGATTCAATCGGAAACCACGAGTCTTAATATGTACCTTAACGGACAGTTAGATTGGGATACNAAACCACCAAATACACTGATCCCATTGCTCAAAGAACGTGATGATTTTGTGTCCACTCCGTTTTTGGCCTGTTACTTTTACAGAGTCAATACNTCGAAGCCTCCGCTGGATAATCCACTTGTCCGGAAGGCCTTGAATATGGCAATCGACAAGCAAACNATTGTAGATAGTGTTGTGAAAGGTGGTCAGGTGCCAGCCCGCAGTTTCGTCCCACCTGGAATGAATGGATACCAGAGTGCCTATTGCGGTGAATATGACGTCGAAGAAGCNAAGCGTCTTCTGGCCGCAGCGGGATATCCTAATGGTCAAGGGTTGCCGACGATTGAAATCCTGTACAACACAGCGGACAGTCATCGCGATATTGCTGAAGTCATTCAGCAAGACTGGAAAAAGAATCTGGGAGTCGATGTCACTTTGAGAAATTTGGAATGGGGAACATTTCTTGATACCCTCCGGGTTGGCGATTACATGGTTTCACGTTCGGGCTGGATTGGAGATTACGCCGATCCTAATACGTTTCTGGATATGTTCGTAACTGACGGCCCTAATAATCAAACCAAATGGTCTANCGCATTCTATGACGAAGGGATTGAAAAAGCTAAGTATGAATCTGATCCGTTAAAGCGNATGGCCATCTTCAAAGAAATGGAACAGACTTTGATGGATGAACAGCCTATCATTCCAATTTATTTTTATGTCTCGCTCAATATGGTGAATACCCGCATTAATGGCTTTACCGCCAATCTGCAAGATGTTCACCCTCTGCATTTACTTTCGATCGATTCAGAAGGATCGGAGGATTAATGCAGGTACTCACTTTTTTGCTTAAGCGTTTTGGNTGGATGATTGTGACCGTGTGGATTGTATTCACGGTCTCCTTCTTCCTTATGCGTCAGATCCCTGGGGGCCCGTTCAATGGTGAACGAGTGCTTTCTGAGGCAGTACGTGCACGACTTGAGGCACGATATAATCTCGATGCTCCAATCTCGGAACAATATTTCACGCACCTCTGGAATACCGTTCAATTGGACTTCGGGCCCAGTTTTAAAATGCAGGACTTCACTGTCAACGAAGTGTTGGCACAGGGCTTNCCAGTCTCGGCAGCCCTCGGAATTCTGGGTATGGTTTTTGCCATTTCGATCGGAATGACTTCGGGAGTTGTTTCGGCGGTGCGACGTAATAGTGCCTATGACTATTCGTTTATGTTGCTAGCCACACTTGGGATTGCCATTCCAAACTTTGTTTTGGCTGCNCTGTTGATTGTGGTCTTTGTGTTTAACTTACAAATGTTTCCTGCTGCAGGCTGGGGAGACATTAGCCAGATTATTCTGCCGGCCTTTTGTTTAGGAGCTCCTTTTGCTGGATACATCGCTCGTCTCACTCGTACCGGGATGTTAGAAGTGTTGGGGAATGATTATATCCGGACGGCTTATGCAAAAGGGCTNAGTCCGAGAACGGTTGTTCTAAAGCATGGNCTCCGAGGAGCTTTATTACCAGTGGTTTCTTATTTGGGCCCTGCGATTGCCGGAATTCTAACCGGTTCTCTCGTTCTTGAAAGAATCTTTGTCATTCCAGGAATGGGAAGTCACTTTATTGAAGCTGCNATTCAGCGCGATTACACGCTGGCTATGGGAGCCTTACTTACTTACACCGTNTTGCTGTTCGTGATGAATACTCTGGTCGACTTGGCGTACTCCATTATCGATCCTNGGGTTCACCTTGAGTAACGATCAGACGATCGATTCNTTGTCGAANAACAGCAGATTAAACAACTTTNATTAATTACCCCTNTCATGTCGATTTCAGACCATCAACAATCTGAGCTAGAACGGCTCACAAAGATTCTTCGGGAAGCACATGACGTGCAAGGGGTCTCGTTGTGGGCTGATGGCTGGAAGCGACTGAAGCGAAACCNGGCAGCCATGACATCGTTGTGGATCTTGGGNGTGATNGTNACTTTAGCGTTGTTGACTCCCATGTTGCCTTTGCAGTCACCGATTTATCAGGATGTAAAAAATAGAGAGTTGTTACCACCTCAATGGGATTCATTCTCTTTAGATATTCAGATCTACGACGAGGAAACGGCCGGTCTTGAAGAACAGTTGTTGACGGTCCAGGGCCAGAATGAAGAAGAAGATGCGCGGTTGCTCTCTCTCATTGAGGCTCGTGAAAAAACTCATCCGATTAAATTGTATTGGAATAATCCCGGCGTGCTTGTCACATGGATGATCCAAATCCGTATGGCGATCTTTGGTGATTACTGTATCCCCTCCATCTTTGGAACGGACAAGCTAGGGCGAGATGTNTTGTCCCGTGTTTTCTGGGGCTCTCGAGTCTCATTGGCCTGTGGATTTATTGCGACCTTTGTGTCATTGATTATTGGTGTTAGCTACGGTGCGATCTCAGGTTANCTCGGTGGTCGAGTGGACAACATCATGATGAGAATNGTGGATGTGTTTTACTCGATTCCATTTATCTTCATNGTAATCTTTATTATGTCCTTTCTTTCNAGTCCTGGAATCCGTGAGCCACTTAANGACAATGGGATTNAACAAATCCATGTGTTCTTCCTGCTCATTGGAGCTATTTATTGGTTAACGATGGCTCGTGTTGTGCGGGGGCAGGTGATTTCACTGAAAAACGAGCAGTTTATTGAAGCTGCCAAAACAATCGGTGCAACGCGAATGCAAATTGTTTTCCGTCATTTAGTGCCTAATGTCATGGGGATAGTGATTGTCTACCTGACCCTCACTATTCCTGCGGTTATTCGTTTTGAAGCCTTTCTTTCCTTTTTGGGACTGGGTGTCAACGCGCCTGATATTTCCTGGGGGCTGTTGGTTAATGAGGGTGTGCAGGTTATCACGGTTGTGAAGAGTTACTGGTGGATGATTGCCTTTTCTGGCATGGCTCTGGCAATGACTCTGTTTGCCCTCAATTTTCTTGGGGACGGTGTCCGCGATGCACTTGACCCCAAATTAAAGAATAAATAGTTTCCCCGTTTCCTATGAGGATTCAAAGTTAGTCATAAGCCAGCCCATGCCAAGCTCAAACAAACCCATACTTCAGGTTCAAGATTTACAGGTGGAGTTCCACACAGATAGCGGTGTGGTTCAGGCGGTAAATGGCGTGAGTTTTGATTTGTATCCCGGTGAAACATTGGGGATTGTTGGTGAATCCGGTTCTGGTAAGTCCGTCACTAATCTAACGATGCTGGGGCTCACTCCTCAGCCACCTGGTAAGGTCGTTGGGGGAAGCGTTAAGTATGATGGCCTGGAATTACTTTCGCTCAATCAAAAGCAATGGCAACAAGTCCGAGGTAAAAAGATCGCAATGATCTTCCAGGATCCTATGACCGCTTTAAATCCATTTCTGACGGTCGAAGAGCAATTGGTCGAAGTCACCATGTTGCATATGGGATTCAATCGAACAGAAGCTTCAGAACATGCCGTTGGTCTTCTAAGGAAAGTGGGGAT
Source organism: Planctomycetaceae bacterium (assembly GCA_002705165.1). Lineage (GTDB taxonomy): Bacteria > Planctomycetota > Planctomycetia > Pirellulales > Pirellulaceae > UBA721. The sequence goes on from PAJC01000048.1 coordinate 14,460, forward strand.
CCCGGGAGCTGAAAAACGAATCCGCGACTATCCTCACCAGTTTAGTGGCGGGATGCGTCAACGAGTGATGATTGCGATGGCAATTTCCTGCCAGCCAGATATCCTCATTGCCGACGAACCGACCACGGCTCTGGACGTGACAATTCAGGCTCAGATTCTGGAACTGATGAAGAGTATGCAGGAAGAATTTGGCACGGCTATTATTTTTATTACTCACGATTTAGGTGTTGTCGCGAATGTCTGTGATCGCGTAATGGTGATGTATGCCGGGCGAAAAGTTGAACTTTCAACAACGGCGAACATTTTCCGGCAACCACGTCACCCCTATACGGTTGGGCTGCTTAATTCAGCACCCCGGTGGGACCAGGGGGAGGAAGACCTACAGGCGATTGACGGGCAGCCACCAGACTTGCTTGACCTGCCTTCAGGCTGTTCGTTTAATCCACGTTGTCAGTTTGTTGAGGACGATTGTCGGAAGGAAATTCCTCAACTGGTTTCACTGAACGGGGAAATACCTCATCAACACGCGTGCTTGAGAGATATTACAACCTTGAAGGAGGACGTCTAGGATGACAACTCCATTGCTTCAGGTAAAAGACCTTAAGGTTCACTTCAAACCACCTCGACGCGGATTTGGAAAACCGGCTCCGGTTATCCGTGCTGTTGATGGAGTTAGTTTTGATGTTCAGCCGGGACAAACATTGGGACTCGTTGGTGAGTCGGGTTGCGGTAAGTCGACGACGGCCCGCGCAATTTTGAATTTGACAGGTAAGGCTCATCGTGAAGGGATGATCTATCTGGGCGGAACTAGAATTGATCAACTCAGTGAGCAAAGAATGCGGCCTCACCGGGCGAACGCGCAAATGGTCTTTCAGGACCCTTTTGCATCGTTAAACCCTCGCATGACTGTCGATAAAATTATTCGTGAGCCGATGCGGAATTTTGATGTTTGCAAATTCGATTCGGATGAACGACTTGAAGTTGTTCGCCTGATGGAATTGGTCGGTATTAATCCCCGCTACATGAATCGTTACCCACATGAGTTTTCCGGAGGCCAGCGTCAGCGCATCGGTATTGCCCGGGCTTTAGCTGTGAATCCTAAACTGATTGTATGTGATGAAGCGGTAAGTGCTTTAGACGTTTCTATTCAGGCTCAGGTCATTAACCTACTGATGGACTTACAGCAAAAACTGGGCGTGGCTTATGTATTTATCTCTCATGATTTAGCAGTCGTCCGTCATATTGCTCATCGTGTGGGTGTGATGTATTTAGGTCGCATTGTCGAACTATCTGATGCAGATGAACTTTATCGTAACCCTCGTCATCCGTACACGAAGGCTTTGTTGTCGGCTGCTCCTGTACCGGATCCTGAGCAGAATGTGAGTCATAAACGAGTCAAACTGGAAGGGGAGGTTCCCTCGCCCGANATTGAATATGCGGGTTGCCCGTTNGCTGNACGATGTCCTGACGTATTGCCACATTGTCAGGATGTACGTCCTCAGCTTTCTGATGACGTACATCAGGTGTCCTGTCTGCTATACGAGGATCACTAACCCTATGGCCAGGCAGGAGAAAACATTTAGCACGCCAGTGAAAATTATCTGGCTCTTAGCTTACCTTGGTATGATTTCTGTCATTATCCTGAATATGAATCGAGCGCAGGATCGAGTGATGAACGCTTCGGACCAGACTCGTCAGAAGGATCAACAGGACTGGGAGAATTGGGTTAATAAGTCTAATGAGCATCAGGATGGTCAGCAGCCTGTCGAACGTAAGGAGATCAATCTGACTCGAAGGCCGGTTAGCAATGCCACCACGCTTCTTACGCAGTATTACGGAGTGTGTTTGGCCGCTTTGCTTCTCTTCTCCACATTGATTTTTTTCGTAGTGATGTATATGTTTCACGGAGTATCGGGAGGTCGATCTTCGGGGCCGATCTCTTTAGAACAGGAATTAGCGGCCGAGGCGTCAGCCTTGGCAGGTCAAGTAAAACAGCCAACTCAAGACGAGTAGCCTCATGTCTGCGAAACGATCGAAAGATAAATCACGCACTCACGCTCAGGTTGGGATTGGCTCATCGGCAGGGTCCACGTCGGCACTATCTCAGCGTCCCGAATTTACAGCAGTTTGCTGGCAGCCCCGTTTGCAACCGTTTTTGTTCATCGGGGTTTCTCTGGTTTACCTTGGAGTGATCTTGGGAGTGTACTGGTTCAGCCGGGATTGGCTCATGGCGGCTGTTTCGTTAGTCGCCCTGATGTTAGTTTCCTGGCGTCTGTGGGTTCCGATTCGGTTTCATATTGGACCGACTGGGATCATTCAGGCAGTGTTGGGACAACAACGCCAATTGGGCTGGGGGTACGTCCAGCAGGTCTTACCACATCGCCGGGGCGTTCAAGTGATATACCAGACCACGAGAGATCAGTATAGCTTGCACAAGACAATTGTGATTTCAGTTCCCTATGGGCAACAGGAAGAGTTGAAGTCGACGTTTGAATACTATTTGCACGATAGATAAACCCTGATATGCCTTCGGAATGGCAGCATTGAAATATTGTTAGGTAAACAACATATGTCTGAGCATGTTTTAGTATTAGGCACTCATAATCACAAGAAACGACTCGAGTTAGAGCAGCTCTTGGCTCCCTTGGGATTGCAGCTGAAGACTCTTGCCGATTTTGAAGAGGCGATCGAAGTGGATGAGACGGGCACAACTTTTGCTGAAAATGCTGCTTTGAAAGCCAGTGAGCAGGCCAGGAATCTAGGGATGTGGGTGATGGGCGAAGACAGTGGTATTTCTGTCGTTGCCTTAGACAACCAACCTGGTGTGTATTCCGCTCGCTATAGTGCCCCGGACGCCACGGACGAGCGAAATAATGAAAAAGTGCTAGTTGAATTGGGGGAGACTCCCCAGGAAAAGCGGACTGCGTTTTATACATGTCACATGGCTATTTCGGATCCAAGTGGTGAAATCAGAGCGACTGCCGAAGATTACTGTTATGGTCGAATGAGATTTGAGCCCTCTGGTGATAATGGTTTTGGTTATGACCCGTTATTTGAGATCCCGGAGTATCACAAGACATTTGGCGAGTTAGGACCGAGTATTAAGCGAGTTTTGAGTCACCGGAGTCGTGCTATGCGAAAGATACGCTCAAAAATTCAGGATTTAATGGCCGCCGGCAGTCTTTGAGCCTATTGGCTTAAGTGGGGCATGGAAGCGAATCGGTCTTTCGTTGGTTACTCACAATTTGCTATTCTTCCACCCTCAAATAACCTCTTTTTCTTATGGGTGAGAAGATGAAAAGCTACAGAAATTCCGGGATTTCATTAGCGATTGTCGTAGGGCTATTACTGTCGGTATCGACTCTTCGCGCAGAAAATCCTTTCGACTATCTGTTCTTTCCATTCCAACAGGTGGATGCGGATCCGGCAAAACGCTACAGCGTAACTCAGGATCAGGGTCCCTGGATGGTGATGGCTACTTCCTTTCGTGGACCGGGTGCGGAGAAGCAGGCGCACAATCTTATTATAGAATTACGTGAAGAGTTCAAACTGGAAGCATTCATGCATCGCAAGTCCTACGATTTCTCGAACAAAGTCGAGGGGCGAGGTATTGATAAGTACGGTAAGCCTAAACAGATGGTCTATAACCGTAATGTCCAGTTCGATGAAATTGCAGTGTTGGTGGGTAACTTTGAGTCACTACAATCTGATGACGCTCAGAAATTACTGCAGAAGATTAAGACGCTCCACCCACGTACATTAGGTCCTGAGCCTGATGCAGGTACAACGCAGGTTTATGCAGGTTTGCGTTCGTTACAGCGTAAACTTAATTTAAGTGCTGATAAGAAGGGCCCCATGGGGCGAGCCTTCATCATTCGCAATCCTAATCTGCCGCCTGAATACTTCACTCAAAATTCGGTGGANCCATTTGTTGAGCGTCTCAACAGTGGAGTTGAGCATAGTCTTTTAAANAATCCNGGTAAATATTCCGTGCAGGTTGCCACNTTNCGTGGCAAAGTCGTCTATGACATCGAAAAGAATTATGATGCAGATGCCGCTGTTTCGAATAGTCTTGTGAAGGCAGCGGAGGATGCTCACAGATTGGTAATGGCTTTACGCAAACAGGGCATCGAAGCTTATGAGTATCACGATCGACACGAAAGTGTCGTATGCGTTGGCAGCTTCCAATCTCTCGGTATGCGTCAGATCGATGGGAAAATCAATCTCGAGCCNCGTGTGGCAGCTGTCATGAAAGCTTATGGTGCGCAACGTGTGCAACTTCCAAACTCGACTCAGTTTGGCTTGCGACCTAAAACACTTGGTGGAATTCAATTTGATATTCAGCCACGTCCCATCCATGTGCCTAAGAAGTCGATTGGTTCGAATTATCTATCACGCTTCTAAGCCTAAGCGTTTATTCGACAAGACTTGCGATAATACGGTCATCTTCCACTCGCTGCGCGATCACATGAACAAGTGAACCGATGAGAGACACGTTGCCTTCGAACTGAATTGGGGCGTAGCGACAGGCTGTACCCACAAGCTGGTNNGGAGAATNTTTTTTCTGAGCTTCGACCANGACTTCGAGTTCAGAACNNAGCANACTCGTGAAATAATCACGACGAAGCTCTNTTTCCACTTCGGCCAATTCCCGGCCACGTTGCTTCTTGAGTTGTTTGGGTAACTGATTATCCATGTCGGCTGCTGGTGTTCCTCGACGCGCCGAATATGGGAACATATGAATTTTCGAGAATCCGATCTCGCGAACGGTTTCGAGTGTTTCGGAAAACTCGTCGTCAGTTTCACCTGGAAAACCGACGATAATATCGGTGGTAAAAGATGGATTGTCCAGAGCGTGACGAATCAGGTTGCAACGATTGATAAACGTCTTCTTGCTCCATCGGCGACGCATCCGACGCAGCACAGAGTCTGAACCGCTTTGCAGACAGATGTGTAAGTGTGGAGTAATCTTCTCCGCAAATTCCGCCATCACGGCTATCAGTTCCTTCGTGACTTCAGTCGCTTCAATACTGGAGATTCGAATTCTGAACTCGCCAGGGCGGCTAGCGATGGCTCGAACCAGGTCGGCCAAACGAACCCACTCTTCACGAGGCTTCTTCATATTCCAATCGACGCCATAATGCCCGATGTGAATTCCGGTGATCACAAGCTCTTTATAACCGTTGGCTACCAAACGATCGACTTCATCCAGAATGTGCTGCATCGGCCGACTTGTNAGCTCGGGACGNACATGCGGGATGATNCAGTAACTACATCTCAGCAAGCATCCGTCCTGAACTTTAACATAAGCTCGATGCCGATTCCCGAATCCGGAAATACCAGTTGGGATATCCACGACACCGAAGCGGCCCAGCATATCAGGAAGTTCCCGTTTGTCGGTTACGACCTCCGCCACGTTNGGCAACGCTTCGACTTCTTCCGGGGCACGCGTAGCGTAACACCCCATGACGACAATGCGTGAATCAGGATTTTCACGTGCCAGTTGTCGAATCGCTTTTCGACTTTTAGAATCCCCTTCATTGGTAACGGTGCATGTGTTCACGATACAAAGGTCAGCAGCTTCGTCCTGTTGCGCATCGATGTANCCGATTTGAGACAGGCCTTCCCGAATGAATTCGGTTTCGTACTGGTTGACTTTGCAGCCAAGCGTAACGGTTTTTAGTTTTGCGGACATGGGAATCTATAAAAGGACTTAATCGACCGGTTCAATCGTAGCGTACATTGAACCTTGGCAATTGGCAATGAGTTCATCCTTGCCATAGGCATGTATCTGGTCTCGTTTNAATTCGGCATGTTCCAGTGTGGTAGTTAAACAAATTACTCTGCCATTGTTGTCCACTTTGGTCGCCAGCTTAAATCCCCGATCAATATTAAAGCCAAATAACTCCTTCAGCATGTGAATTACATACTCATAGGTGTGGTGTTCGTCGTTCCAGAGTACGACATGATACCGCGGTTGTTGTTTGGGTCGGTTGTCTGTTTCGACAACAGGAGCTGCTTCCTGATTCATTCCTTTGGGCTCCACAGAGTAATCGTCTTCTTCGCTAATCACAATGGCCGATTGGCTTAGGAGTCATTATATTGTACGTCTTACCGGTGACCAAAGAGTTTTTAGTTGTTCGCGGTAAAGAAGANCACTTTAGCGTGCAGCGAATGCACAAATAGATCCATCAATATTGGGAACGAAAATCATGGATAAAATCGAAGCATATTTAGATGAAAATCGTCAGAGGAATCAGGACGATTTATTCGAGCTTCTACGCATGGCAAGTGTGAGCACGGACAGTCAATATCAAGCCGACGTCCAGCGGGCAGGCCAATGGGTCGCAGATCAATTTCGTAGCCTGAGATTTACAACGGAGGTAGTGGAGACCAAGGGGCACCCAATTGTTTTTGCTGAGACGCCTCCGGTTCAAGGGGCGCCGGTTGTCCTAGTTTACGGGCACTATGACGTCCAACCTCCGGATCCGCTGGATGAGTGGGTCACGCCTCCTTTTGAACCAACGGTTCGGGATGGGAATGTTTATGCACGTGGAGCGACTGATGATAAAGGGCAAATGCTCACTCATATTAAAAGTGCTCAGGCCTGGATGGAAGCCGAAGGTTCTCTACCACTTCAAATTAAATATGTGATTGAAGGTGAAGAGGAGTGTGGTAGCTCGAATCTGGATCCATTTCTTCAGCAATACAAAGATCGACTCGAAGCAGACATTGCNGTAATCAGTGATACCAGTCAGTTTGCCAAAGGGCAGCCGGCGATCACTTATGGACTGAAAGGGATTGTCTATTTTGAATTGTACCTCGAAGGACCAAAACANGATCTGCATAGNGGTACCTTTGGGGGAGCTGTTTCCAATCCGGTCAATGCGTTGACGCAAATGTTGGGCAAGTTGGTTGACACAAATGGCCGTATTCAGATCCCCGGATTTTATGATGATGTGGTGGAGTTAGAGACGCGCGAAAGAGAACAGTTTGCTACGCTTCCATTCTCGGAAGATGAATTNAAGTCTAAATTGGGAATTGAAGACGTCCACGGTGAGCACGGATATACGACTCTGGAACGTCGNTGGGCACGTCCAACATGTGACCTCAANGGTATTTGGGGAGGTTATCAGGGGGAAGGTGCAAAGACCGTTTTACCCGCTCGAGCTGGAGCGAAATTCAGTTGCCGTCTCGTCCCAAATCAGGATCCCGATAAAGTNCGTGATAGCGTACAGAAAATGCTGGAGGAACTGTTACCGCCAGGGTTGAAAATGGAAGTGATACATCATCACGGGGCTCCGGGCGTTGTTGTTTCGCTNGACAGTCCGTATATGACGGCAGCCGCCGAGGCTATTGGAAAGGGATTCGGAACAAAACCTGTATTTATTCGAGAAGGTGGCTCAATTCCGGTAGTAACCGCCTTTCGTGAACTGCTTGGAATAGATACGTTACTGTTAGGGTGGGGACTTGATGATGACAACACACACAGCCCGAATGAAAAGTTCTCGTTAGATGATTATTATCGAGGAACCAAGGCCAGTGCTCATCTCTGGCAGGAAATAAGCAAGATTATACGGGGTTAGACAACGATGCTGGATCGTAAATTCATTGTTGAAAATGCAGAGGCTGTCGCAAAGAACTGCGAATTGCGAGGTGTTACTGCAGATGTTTCTCGTCTGGTTGAATTGGAAGGACAGCGACGNGAGTTNCTGCAACAGGCGGAAGAATTAAATCGACGTGCCAATGAAGTTTCCAAGTCTATCGGACAAGCTGGTTCTGATGAGGAACGGGAAGAACGCAAGGCCGAAGGACGTGCACTTCGAGAACAGAAAGACGCTGCTCAAAAACAGCATGANGAANTGGCTAGTGAAATCACCGAAATTCAATCCGGTATTCCTAACATGACTCATCCAGCTGCGCCGGTAGGTGAAGATGATAAATCCAATCTCGAAGTGAGCCGGGGAAAACACCAACCACCAACGTTTGACTTCACAGTCCTGGATCATGTCGAGTTNGCAGAAAANCATGACCTGATTGATTTTGAAGCTGGAGCGAGAATTGCCGGAGCGGGATTCTATTTCCTGAAGAACGACGCAGTATTGTTGGAGCTTGCACTGCAGCAATATGCTGTGAAGCAACTAATTGAAAACGGATTTACCCCGGTCATTACTCCTGATTTGGCCTACAGTGAGATTCTTCACGGAACAGGTTATATCCCCCGGGGACCGGAAACACAGATTTACAGTATCGAAAACTCCAATCTCAATTTGATCGCGACAGCTGAAATTCCGCTGGGTGGTATGATGGCAGGTGAAACCCTGGACTCAGAAGAGCTCCCATTGAAAATTTGCGGTATCAGTCACTGTTTCCGAACAGAAGCCGGAGCTGCCGGTCGGGCAACTCGAGGATTATACAGGGTTCACCAGTTCACCAAAGTAGAAATGTTTGCGTTTACATTACCGGAACAAAGCGAGCAAACCCTGGAGCAATTTTGTCAAATCGAATGTGAGCTGTTCGATAGTTTGGGAATCCCATATCGTGTTGTCGATACGGCGACTGGTGATCTCGGCGGACCGGCTTATCGTAAATACGATCTTGAAGCCTGGATGCCAGGACGGGGTGAGCATGGAGAGTGGGGCGAAGTGACCAGCACTTCNAATTGNACGGACTATCAGGCCCGTCGTTTGAATGCTCGTTATAAAGTGAAAGGCGAAAAGGGCACTAAGTTTCTCCATACGCTTAATGGAACAGCGATTGCCATCAGCCGGGCAATTATTGCCGTGATGGAAAACAATCAGCAGGAAGATGGTTCGATTGTCGTTCCAGAAGTTCTTCGCCCATACATGGGTAAAGACATCATCGGAGGTTAAGGCCTTCAGCGGTAGTAACGTTTCGATTGAAAGCGTTGTCGACGTTAGAGGCCAAGTGCTTTCTTGCATAGTGTCTGAGAGGCGGAAAGCGATCGGGTTTCTGCGATCGCTCTTAAAATCGGCTCGGTGTTACTCGCGCGTACAAGTAGCCAATCACCGTTAGGCCAGCGTAGTTTAAGGCCATCCGTNTAATCCGCATCGGCTTCCGGGAAACGTCGTACTAACTTCTTGAAAATCAGCTGAGCATCCATGCCATCTAATGGAGCCTTATCCTTATANATNGAATAAGCAGGTATGTCGGCAGCGATCGCTTGAAGCGGGCGTTTTTCGCGAGCCATGAGTGCTAGGACGCGGACGATACCAACAAAGCTGTCACGAATCAGCCCAACACGGGGATCGATAGGGCCCCCATTTCCTTCACCGCCGAACCCAGCATTTTGTGTTAGCATCACATCGACAACGTTGGCTTCGCCAACAGCNGCCTCATGACAGGTTTGGCCCACGGCATTGGCCAGATCATAAGCCATACGGCTCGTGGCACAATTGATGACGACATCACCGGGCTCCTCAGCTAATAGCTGTTTCATGCATAGTGCAATGGTGTACTCTTCACCGAGATAGTTCCCCTCAGCGTCAATCAGAGCCAGGCGGTCAGCATCCGGATCCTGGCAAAGACCAATATCGCATTCATGAGCAACTACTTGTTGTCCGACAGCTTGCAGGTTGTCTGCCGTTGGCTCCGCTGGATGTGCAAATTGCCCGTTTGGCGCTTGTCCCAAAACGACAAGCTCACAACCCAATGCTTCCAATAATGGAACTCCTAACACGGATCCCGAACCATGATTGCAGTCTAAGAGCACTCTAAATTTACACCGTTGGATTCGGCTGACTTCGGTTAATGCCAGTAGTTTCTCGAGGTGCGTTTTGTTTGTATCTGAAAGTTGGGTTGTCGAGCCCTCTAAGCCAGTCGCTGGTGTTTGTAACTGTTGGTAGAATTCCAAAAGCTGGGCACCTTTTTGTGCATTGAGAATCCGACCATCCGGACCATAGAGTTTCAGTCCATTGTACTGCGGGGGGTTGTGGCTCGCCGTGACCTGAACCGCTCCTGCAGCCTGATTCTCCAGAACTTGTACTCCGACGGTTGGGGTTGCCATAATATCTGCGTAGAGGACATCTCGTCCATNTTTTGTCAGTATTCTCTGAACCCATTGGCAGATCATTTCACCGGAGGCACGACCGTCACGGCTCAGTATAATNGGACCGGAATTATCGTTTCGTGCTAATTGGAATGCATAGGCTGAGATATATTGCTCGATAAGCTCTTGCGTTAGCGAGTCGCCGACAATTGCTCGCAATCCGCTAACACTAATGATCGGTTTCGAAGGCATGGCATTTTTAACAGAAACTNTTTAGGGCGCAGATACGCGGAATNNTCNNTCGTGCGGCAATCATAGTCGTATTTTNGTGAGTTTGAAATAGGTATATCAAATGATATCCGGTTGCGATTAGAATTCACCCACCATGAATGCCCGAGGATAGGTTACAACCTATGGGAGGATTAGAGATAGGTATTCTGAGCATGGTGTTTCGAAATCAAGAACGAGCGAATCTGAAATGAAATCTTTGAAATGGCTGGGCGCGCGCATCCTGTTTCCCGGTACGTTGGCCTGGAACGTTTTGCTAGGACGAATCCTTAAAATTCGTAATTGGTGGGACTTCATCGATGAACACGTTATTGTCGGTGCCTTCCCATTCCCGTTCGACGTTAANAATATGGCAACTCATGGCGTACGAGCTGTGGTGAATACGTGTAATGAATATGGTGGTCCAGTTTCTCAGTATCAGAAACATTCGATTGAGCAATTGCATATCCCGACTATCGACTTTACTCCTCCTTCACTTGCCGATGTAAAGNAAGGTGTTGAGTTTGTANCACATCATGTGGAACAGGGAAACACGGTCTATATTCACTGCAAAGCTGGTCGAGGACGTAGTGCCACNGTTGCCATCTGTTGGTTAATGTCCGCTAAGTCGATGGATCCTTGGCAAGCCCAACAACACTTACTGGACCATCGATCGCACGTTCATAGTACGCTTCCGGAACGAGAAGTTGTGAAGCAATTCTGGGCAGAACTGCAGGAATCTCAGAGTAATAATACGACGGATGATAATCAGGATCAGATAACGGCAGCCGACTAGCTGAATAGCTGGATCGCTTTATCGATTGCCTGAACAAGCATATCGACATCGCTACGTGTGTTATAGAGATAGAAGCTTGCACGAGCACTTGCTGGAATAGACAGTCGGGTGTGAAGCGGCATGGCACAGTGATGACCGGCCCGTATCGCCACTCCCTGATTATCCAATGCGTGTGTTAAGTCGTGAGGGTGCAGGTTTTCAACCGTGAAGCTCACAACCCCAGCTTTGTCAGCCGGGGGCGGCCCTAGAATGTTGACTTTACCTAAGGTTGCTAACTGTTCATGAGCATAGGACACCAACTCATGTTCATGTTGCTGGATGTTTTCCATCCCAATGTTGTGNAGATACTCGATGCAAGTTGGTAATGCCAGAACCGGGGAAATGGCNGGCGTTCCAGCTTCGAATTTNGCAGGCAATTCGGCCGTGGTAAATCCTTCTTCCGAGACAACATTAATCATCGACCCGCCCCCTAAGAAGGGAGGCATCGCTTCAAGTAATGCTTCTTTGCCACAGAGGATACCAACGCCGGAAGGGCCAAGCATTTTATGAGCACTGAAGGCCATGAAGTCGGCATCTAGATCGATGAAATCAAGCGGCTGATGAGGAACTGCTTGAGCGGCGTCCAGAACGACGATTGCTTCGGCGGCATGTGCTAATTCAGTAATGCGTTTAGCTGGAGTGTAGGTGCCGAGCACGTTAGAAGCCATAGTGCAGGCAACGACTTTGGTTCGCTTGGATAAAAGGTTCTCAAATTCATCCAGATTCAAATACCCGTCATCGGTAATGTCACACCACTTGATGATGGCGCCTGTTCGTTGGGCTAATTGTTGCCAGGGGACGATATTCGAATGGTGTTCGAACCGCGTGAGTAGAATTTCGTCGCCCTCCTGAACGTTGGCGTCACCCCAGCTTCGAGCGACGATGTTTATCGCACCGGTTGCCCCGGTGGTAAACACAATCTCACGTGAGTTGGCGACGTTGATAAATTTAGCTACCGCATCACGCGCTTCCTCGAATCTCGCTGTGCTTTCGTCGCTTAGCCAGTGTGCGCCACGATGAACATTGGCGTAGATGGTACTGTCGATGTTGCTTAATGCATCGATGACAGCCTGAGGTTTTTGAGAAGAGGCAGCATTGTCCAGATACACCAAGGGCACATTGTTATGTACTGTTTGCTGTAAGACAGGGAAGTCGGTTTTTATTTGGGCTGCATCAAGCATAGTTGGCATCTAAAGATAGAGTGATCATCTCTTATTTTACGCAGGGAAGGTTAATTCATAAATGGCTTAACTGTTACGCCATAAGACATTGCGACTGACAGAGAGGGCTTGTAATAGAGGTTCGACCTCCTTCAGAAATCGCTTGGCATCTTGTGGATATCCGGCCGTCGGCTTAATTTCCGGGATGTGTTGAGCCCACCAATGATTAAAAGCTTCCATGGTGAGTTCTCTGGTATATTTGGCGTACATGGAGGCCAGAGCTGCTGGCATGAAGCTTTCTCCCTTGGCTACAAAGCGGCAGTGAACACGTTTGTTTTCAGGTCCCCAGGCATAGCGACTAATCTCCCGCCCCTCTTCGTGAACCTCTACCAGATACTCTGGAAACAACTGCTGCAAGATATGACTGTACTGATTACGCCCACCGTGTTTGTCACAATGGATTTGTATTTTTGTGTCGGTAAATTCCTCGGTTATTTGTCGTGCTAANGTAAGAGAACAATGTGATAACAAGGCCCCTTTGGTTGGGAAGCTATCAAGTAGTACNTTGAAACGATGGGCAGGTAAACACCAAACCTTTGCTCCTAAAAAGCAGACCGGACTGCCAGCCAGGGAATTTGTTGCCAGTTCTGTTAACTCGGTTTGCATTCCTTCGGGTAGGGCACGGGGAAGTGGTTTGTCGTATTTTTGAAACCAGGGAGATGGGGCAGACCAGACACTCCACTTCACNGCAAACGTCTCCATCCATTGTTGAAAAGATGAANTTGGATTNTGAAGAAACGGAAAGATAGCTCGTTCCAGATTCTTTAATCCACCGCGGGGCTTATAGGCTTGTTTTGAATCACCAATCATGATNCGAGTTTTGTCTTTGAGCGTCGTGGTAACTAAATTTTCNAGGAGTNGGTAGAGATCAACATCACTACTGAAGAGCTCATCAGGAATACTCCAGTATGTNGCTCCGATGCAGAGTGGCCCGAGGAAGGGCCCGTATCCTGCTTCATCAATTCCAATGAGTAGTGCCATGGTAGGTGGTTTAGTACTGGGGAAGTTTTCGTTAGTCTCGTCGATCAGTGTTCATTTTAAGTTAAACCGAGCGGGTGGAGAGGCGACGTCTCCGTATAAAAAAAGCCCGATACAATACGACGACAATGTAGCTTCCGTGCCACTTAAACCCATCCGTGGTTTACTTGCTTCCCAACAAGAGAGACCCAGATCATGCGGTTTACTTATTAAATATCGTATTGTATTCGGGCTGGTTGTTTTGTTTGCTAGTTGCTTAGCTCGTCAAATAGCTCCCTGAATTCCGGCATTTGTTGATTCAAGTATTCGACCCATCGCTGTGGATGCCACAATTCCACACAAACGGAGGCTCCCACGACGAAAAGAGCATCGCCTGGTTTGACATCCAAAAATTCTCGAAATCCTTCGGGGATGACTAGTCGACCACGACCGGCGAGTTGGAGCGGTACATGCCGAGTACTGAGCAAACGTCCCAGTTGGAGTAGTTGGTTTGTCTGCTGTTCCAGTTTGCCGGCTTTCAATTTGTCGGCCACCCAGGTGATTCCACGATTGAGATGGGATTCCCAAGGGTCGGCATTCCATAGACTGAGACANCCCGGTCTTTCTTTGGCGAGTATGAGTTCGGGACCAGGGTTTTGAATCTGTTCGGAAAATTCCGGCGGAATAGAAAGCCGATATCTCTGATCGAGTGTGCGCCGATGTTCGCCAATCAATAGAGCTTCGTGTGAAGACATTGCGTCGTCTTATNNGCCTCTTTGAGGTAATTGATTCCAACGTGGTCACGATGCCTCCTTGCACCTTTTGGATTTAATTGGGGTTATCAGCCGTGGGCTGAAAACCCACTGATAAGACCAAGAAAAAACAGTAATGGGTAGATAACCCACAAGATCAGTTTATTGATCTTGACTTAGATTGCAAGGGATTTCGGATTAAAAATCAATAAACCCGGCAGTTTTCTGGGGGGAGCTAATATTTGGTAGCGATTTAAGAGGATTTACCAAAAGAATTATGTGGGCAGAAAACCCACTCAGGAAGAAAATGATGCGTTGGTAACGCCTTAGTCAATTTAGCCAAGTCGGCTTTGACTGCTGGCAACTCGCTGGGGAATCAGAATGGGAATTCGATCCGCGATCATGAAGAAGGAATTGCCGAAGCTGAGGGAAATCCTTGCCTCTTAATCGGGAATTACTTTTTTGCGACGTAATATGTGGTGATAGTGTTGCGCGAAGCGGTGGCTTTCATCGCGAATGTACTGCAGAAGTCTCAAAGCATATGAGTTGCGAGTGAGCCTTAGTGGTTCATCCTCATCAGGGCGATGGATTAATTCCTCCTTCTTAGCAATCGAAAGCAGTACAGGGGGAGTTACATTGATATCCCGAAAGGCTGCGACGGCAGCACTCAACTGACCTTTACCACCATCAATCAAGAGGATGTCTGGGAACAATTCGTTTTCGTCAGACAATCGCTTAAATCGTCGGCTCACCACTTCATAGATACTACGAAAGTCATCTACTCCGTCGACATCCTTAATCTGAAACCGTCGATATCCCGGTTTGAACGGCAGACCGTCAATGAACTGCACAAGACTGGCGACAGTTTCTGAACCTCCGAGGTGAGCTATATCCACACCTTCGATTGTTCGCGGTTCTATTTCAAGGCCAAGTACTTTCTTGAGACCGGCGATACCCTTGCGCGGGTCTGTATAGAAGACTTCCGGCTGTTCGTGAGTTTCAATATTCCCGCGACGGTCGAGAGACTCAAGCATCTTTATTTCATCGCGTAGTTTTGCGGCTAATTCAAAGTGGAGTTCTTGCGAGGCTGTTTGCATTTCTTTCTTCATGCCTTGTAGAAGTCTCGTCTTTTTCCCATCGAGAACCATTTGTAGCCGACGAATGTCTTTGGCGTAGTCTTCTTTACTAATTTGTAGATTGCAGGGGGCAGAACATTGGTCAATTGCGGCCAGTAGGCACGGGCGATACCACTGCCATTTCTCGTCGTTGGCATCGATGTCGAGCGAACAGTTGCGGAACTTGAAAATGCGTTGCAAAACACTCAAAGCTCCGTTAAGCGAACCGGCACTGGTGAAAGGACCGTAGAGCCTGGCATTTTTGTCTGGCGGTTCCCGAGTCACCTCGACACGTGGATAGTCTTCGCGATTGGTGATCATGATATAGGGGAACGANTTGTCGTCGCGCTGTTCTTTNTTGTAGGGCGGCTGAATATCCTTGATCAGCCGGGCTTCGGTCAAAAGTGCATCGACTTCGCTGGCACAGTCCATGAAGTCGATGTCATGGATTTCNTGTAGCCATTTTGAAATCCGNGTGTCAGCGATCGAGCGATTTGTGAAATAGCTTCNAGCCCGGCTTCGAAGGTTCTTGGCNTTACCAATATAGATNACACGCCCCACCNCGTCTTTCATGAGGTAGACACCAGGTGTTTTTGGGAANTNGCGTACCTTAAGTCCCGCACGNCGCCANTTGGCGTACGCTTCGTCGTTCAGGANACCTTCGAATTGACGTTGATCTTCCTGATGGTCGGTCGGAGTATCCTGAGGGTCGTGCTGTTNGGCATCATCACTCATGAGCGGTTGCGGCGTTATTTATTGAACTCTACAAACATCATTCGCAGNTTATGTAAGACGCCATTGAGNGCATCCTCTTCCCCCTGATTGAGATTNCCCTTGGTTCTTTCCTGNATAATGCCCAGCATNTCGATATGAAACTTTGCCGCGGACTTGTTTTTGATNACCTGACCGGTTGCAGGGTCGGGGATCATACCCATAGCCAGCATTGCTTGAGTATGGTGCTGCATGAGTAGCATATCGAAGCTGGCATCGGGGAATTCAACGGTTTCCAACTCGTCAACCTGCTCTTCACTAAGTTGTTCATCGCTTGTTTCAGAGACGGCTTGCTCTTCTACAGTGTTTTCCACTTCAGGTGTTTCGGTATTCTCTGCAGTGGACTCGTCGACGGGTGTTTCTTCTTCGATCGGGTCAGATGGCTCTGGTGTTTCAGACATGCGTTGGTTTCTCCTGTTTGGTTTCCTGAATTCCTAATATATACCAATAGCGAAGAAACGCACGAGGTGCGGAAAGGAATCGTGAAAACAATTGCCCTAAGAGTATGTATGGTGAAAGCTTAGGAATCTGTCCCTGAGACTATCCAGCATTATCGAGAGATTCGATTTCCTGTTCGATTTCCTGTTCGATTTCCTGTTCGACCGAAACATCACCGCGTGATAGGCGACGTTTGATGGCTGCTTCGATAAATCCCGAGAATAGAGGGTGTGATCGTGTTGGCTTGGATTTGAATTCCGGATGGAATTGAACGGCTACAAACCAAGGGTGCTCAGGAATTTCTACGATCTCCGGTAATAAGCCGTCAGGGCTTGTTCCCGAAACAATCATGCCGTTTGCTGCGAATTGGTTGCGATAGACATGATTGAATTCATAGCGATGACGATGACGTTCAGCTACTTCGTCCTGTTGATAGCAATGATGAGCCCGGCTGTCTTCGGTGAGCAGGCAAGGGTGAGCGCCAAGTCGCATAGTTCCCCCCATCTCAGTAATGTTTTTCTGTTCATCTAAGAGGCAAATAACCGGATGGGGTGTGTTCTTATCGAATTCGGTTGAGTGCGCTTTCTCTAAATTGACAACGTTCCTACCAAATTCGATACAGGCAGTTTGCATCCCCAGGCAGATTCCGAAGAACGGTATCTCCCGCTCACGGGCGAACTTAATAGATTGAACTTTACCTTCAATACCACGTTCACCAAAGCCACCAGGCACCAGAATTCCATCGTAACCAGAAAGCAGACGTTCCGGTCCTTCGTGTTCAACTAATTCACTTTGAATTGGCACGATTCTTACTTGAGCCCGATTGCGAATGCCAGCATGATCGAGTGCTTCGTAAATCGACTTNTAGGCATCTTTGTGCTCGGCATATTTACCGACGACCGCGATGCTAATTTCCTGTTGAGGGTTACGCAAATCATGGAGTAGTGTTTTCCAGTCCTCCAGATTGGCTTCAGGAGCATTTAGCCTTAGACGGTCAGTGATGAGTTCGTCGAGTTGGCGTTCTTTCAGAGCAAGAGGTACTTCGTAAATCGAGAAGTCCATGTCTTTTTCTTCAATGACAGCCTCCAGCGGAACGTTGCAGAACAAGGCAATCTTTTCACAGTCTTCCCGACTGATTTCCTGTTCCGTACGGCAGATCAGAATATCCGGTTGGATACCGATCTCGCGAAGTTGCCCAACGCTGTGTTGAGTTGGTTTCGTTTTTAATTCACCAGCAGCTTTGAGGTAAGGTACTAAAGTGAGGTGGATATAGAGACAGTTTTCTTTACCGACATCTTGAGAGAATTGGCGGATAGCCTCCAGAAATGGCTGGCTTTCGATGTCGCCGACTGTCCCACCGATCTCGGTGATTACAATATCGGTGTCTTCATCGACAAGGCGTTTTACAACGTGTTTGATCTCGTTAGTGATATGAGGGATGACCTGGACGGTTTTCCCCAGAAACTCTCCCTGACGNTCTTTCTCGATTACCGACAAATAGATCTGTCCGGTAGTGTAGTTTGAGTCACGTGTTAGCGGGCTATTGGTGAATCGTTCGTAGTGGCCAAGGTCGAGGTCGGTTTCGCTACCGTCGTCCAGCACGTAGACTTCACCATGCTGGTAGGGGCTCATGGTGCCGGGATCCACATTGATATATGGATCTAGCTTCTGCATTTTGACGCTGAGGCCGCGTTGCTCAAGGAGCAGTCCAATCGATGCGCTAGTCAGGCCTTTTCCCAAAGAACTAACAACACCACCGGTAACAAATATATGCTTGGTCATTGGTTATCTCTGATGTGATTCCATTCAGGCTTTTTAACGACCACCACTTCCCTAAATGAAACTGGTGATCAAGGTAGAGACATCCATCGTTCTACCTTCGGATTTGCAATGTTGAGGCGTAAAACAAAGGGATTCCTCTGTTTTAGGGAAATGGCCAGGTAAGGCCAATTCCAAGAAACTCTTCCGCAACTCGACAATTCTAACGATTTCTCGCCAATCTGACAAACGCCTCATAGTCTTCGGGAGTATCAATTCCCAGAGAAGGTTTATCGATCACTCCGACAAGAATCGTATACCCGTGAAAAAGTACACGTAGTTGCTCAAGACTTTCCAGTTTTTCCAATTCAGACTGGGGTAAGTTGGTGAGTGACAGTAGAAATTCACGTCGGTAGGCATAGAGTCCAATATGTTGGTGGAAATGAGCGGGTTCTGCTTCTAAAAGGCTGGCATCCCAGTTTCTGGCATGAGGGATGATACTTCGGCTAAAGTACATTGCACGTTGTTGATGATCAAAGATGACTTTGACGCAGGCTGGGTCTTCTAGCTGAGACTTATTTCGGATGGGGGTTCCCAGGGTAGCCATAACAGCGTCGGGATTGTTCTCCAGTAGTTCGACTACTTTATCAATAGCTTCGGCAGAGATATCTGGTTCGTCACCCTGAACNTTAACGATGATATCCGCGTTTTCCAGCTTTTGAGCAACTTCGGCAACTCGATCGGTACCACTTGGTGCCGCTGGGTCCGTCATCGCGACGGAACCGCCAAATCCCTTGACAGCTTCCGCGATTCGCTCGTGATCCGTAGCCACAATGATGCCTGATGGCTGAGTGGCTTTTTGAGCCGATTCGTATGTGTGTTGGATTAACGGTTTCCCTGTTTCTGCAAGAAGTAGTTTCTCAGGTAACCGTGTTGAATGAAGACGGGCTGGTATGACAATATAACTGGTCATCACAATTCATCCTTGAATGCTGTACGAGTTGGTCGTTAAAAGCCGAAGACGAGTTGCCCAATAATATAAGTCAACAGTGGAAGTAACAAAATAGAAACCAGGTTCAATACCAAACCGGCTCGAGCCATTTGTCGAATAGTGGTTTGCCCGGCTGCAAATACAATTGCATTAGGTGGCGTTGCCACCGGCAGCATAAATGCACAACTGGCAGCGAGAGTTGCTGGGATTAGTAGGATTTTTGGATCGATTTCAAGGTTGCCTGCGAGTGTGACAAGCAGTGGTAGGATTAATGCAGCCGTTGCCGTATTACTTGTTACTTCCGTCATAAAGATCATGGCTGTTGTGACAACGAACATAATGATCAGAATGGCTGTTGCTCCGGAGGGTGTCACGGCATTACAAATGATCGCTCCAAGTCCCGTTGATTTCACCGCTCCTGCCAGTGCCAAACCTCCGCCAAATAGAAGCAGCACTCCCCAGGGAAGTCGGTTTGCAGTTTTCCAATCCATCAATGTTTGCCCGGGATGCCCCCAGGCAGGGATGATAAACAACAGCAGCGAAGCCGTCATTGCAATGATAGTGTCATCGATATAAATAACATTCGGATAGAGCTCCTGAAGCCATGCCCACTTGGTGAGAAAACTTCGAGTAATCCAAAGAACCGCTGTAACGGCGAAGAGAAAGGCGATTGTTTTTTCCGGTTTGCTCATAGGCCCAAGCTTCTTCAACTCATTTTGAATGAGTTGCCGACCGCCTTCCAGTTTTGGCAAGTTAATTTTGAAGATCATTTTTGTCATTAAAAGCCAGATGATCACTAGAAAGATCAACGCTGATGGCAGCCCAAACGCCATCCATTGCCCAAAGCTGATTTCGATTCCGTTTTGCTCCAGAATATCGCGTAGCAAAAGGTTGGTTGGCGTCCCCAAAAAAGTTCCGAGTCCTCCGACAGAGGCTGAGTAAGCGATGCATAGAAGCAGGCAAGCGGAAAAGTTGTTGAGGCGTGAATGATCGAGGTGAGGATTTTTCTCTCTCAATAGTGTGATCAGGCTCAAGGCGATGGGAAGCATGACGACGGTCGTAGCCGTGTTGCTAATCCACATGCTTAGTATTGCGGTGGTCGCCATGAAGCCTGCTATCAGTCGCGCCGGCTCCGTACCTAATGCAAGAATCGTCATCAAGGCAATTCGTTTATGTAGGTTCCACCGTTCGATAGCCATTCCTAATAGAAACCCTCCCATCATCAGGAAAACAAACTTGCTGGCATAGCTGCGCGAGGTGACTTCAAACAGACTAGCTGGTTTTTTAGCTCGAATGGAGTGTAACGGAACTGGAATCTGCCCGCTTTCAGAATCGATGATTCCATGCTCACCNGAAATTTGAATTAAAGTGCCGGTCCCTTCACGCGGACTATCGGATTGTAACGGTGCTGGAAGCGGCTTTCCGAAACGAGGGTTATCCAGATTCCAAACCACGGCTTGATCGATTTGCGGAGCGGTCGACATTTTTTCACCAACCCCCAGGATTGGGAACAAAGCGAGTGGGAGCATGGCAGTTGCTGCCAAAGGAATCGCTTCCGTAATCCACCAGACAGCCATTAAGACAACCGTGCATGCTGTCGCCAAAGCAGGATCTGGCATGTCTGATTGTGTCTTAAGAATGACCGCCAAAATGCAGGCTAATACTGGTCCGATCCATCGGCCACTGAGGCTGATTTGGGAGACTTGTCTTGAGTCCTCATCGGAGTTTGTCAGTTCAGTCATAAAGTGGGATTCATCAAGGGAGTGCAGGTGTTTGCGAGATCTTGAAAGCAGAGTCGGTCTTCAATCATCCCCCGCTAGGAAAAACCGTGCTTTCTATGGTAACATCAATACCGGAAGGTGTGCTTGGCACTCCCTTTAATTTGAATAGTCCTTAGCGTTGTCTTGATA
Source organism: Planctomycetaceae bacterium (assembly GCA_002705165.1). Taxonomy (GTDB): domain Bacteria; phylum Planctomycetota; class Planctomycetia; order Pirellulales; family Pirellulaceae; genus UBA721. Next base: position 35,483 of record PAJC01000048.1, read on the forward strand.
GCGTGATTCATAGATAGAGTTTTAGAGAGTACAGGAAAATGTCAAAGTCGTTTTTATTAATGTTTGCTCTGCTGGGAATGTTGGTTTCCAGCTTGGCTGAAGCAGCGGACTGGCCTACATGGAGAGGCTCTTCACGAGACGGTATCTCCAAAGAGACTGGCTTGCTTCAATCATGGCCTGCAGGTGGTCCCGAGAAAGCCTGGACCTTTAATAATGCCGGATTAGGCTACTCCAGCTTTGCGATTGCAGATGGCGTGTTGTACACCTTAGGTACTCGTGGTGATGCTGAAATTCTGTTTGCCCTCGAGGCAAATACTGGAAAAGAGAAATGGGCATTNGCTCTNAGTAACATTTTGGAAAATGGATGGGGTAATGGTCCGCGTGCTACTCCAACGGTTGCAGACGGCAATATCTATGTGCTTTCGGGGGTAGGTACTCTGGTTTCTGTTTCGGCTGCTGGGAAAGAGAACTGGAAGATTGATATGGCTGATTTTGGNGGCCGACGTCCGAACTGGGGNTATTGTGAAAGNGTNACGGTAGATGGTGACAAAGTGATTTGTACTCCCGGTGGTGCTCAGGGTTCGGTNCTGGCTGTCAATCGTAAAGATGGAAGCAAAATCTGGCAAAGTTCTGAAATGACTGACGGTGCTCAGTATGCAAGTCTCGTAACGGTCGAGCTTGGTGGAGTGAAACAGTATATCCAGATGACTCANGAACACGTGTTTGGCATTGTGGCTGAGACNGGCAAGTTGGCTTGGAAGAGCCAGTGGGAAGGCCGGGTAGCNTCGATTCCTACTCCCATTGTTAGCGGGGCAGATGTNTACNTCACTTCGGGGTACGGNGTAGGCTGTAAGTTGCTAACGGTAAATGGAAATCAGGTGACGGATGTTTATAGAAATACCGTCATGAAGAATCATCATGGTGGAGTCGTGAAATTGGGCGATTATCTCTATGGTTACTCCGATGGTCCTGGTTGGATTTGCCAGAACTTCAAGACCGGTGAGATGGTTTGGAATAACAAGACTTTTGGCAAAGGTGCCGTAGCTTTCGCTGATGGCCGTCTTTACGCTCAGTCTGAAAGTACGGGTGAAGTTGTTCTGCTTGAGCCATCTCCGGAAGGATACAAAGAACATGGTAAATTCATTCTGACACCACAATCGACTATTCGCTCACAGCGAGGTAAGATTTGGACGCACCCTGTGATCAGTAACGGGAAGCTTTATATACGAGATCAGGATTTGATTCACTGCTACAACATTGCCAAGTAACCTATANCTGGTATTTAGTTTGCTAAGTGCCATGATGGGCCTGTAGCTCAGTTGGTTAGAGCAGGGGACTCATAATCCCTTTGTCGGCGGTTCGAGTCCGTCCAGGCCTACTTTTAAGATGTCACTCTTAGAACAACCTCACCGAATTAAAACTCCGGAAATTTGTCTTGTGGACAAGCTTCGGAGTTTTTTTGTTTCAAGTGGTCACTTTCCACCATGCATCCCAATCACTAATGAAGCTTGGTCGATTTCATGTGGCAGATGCAAACCCAGCAGCATGCGGTGTTCGTCGATCTTGCCGTNTTCGACATGATTAATCCGAATTGNGTTGTCATGAAGTGAAGTGTTATNAGATTGGTCACGTTCCATTGCGTTGGTAGTCACTTTTGTACTCAGCAAGCAATAGNGTAGCAAAACGGCTCAAGGCTTTATTCGTTTTCNNTCCTTAATATGATTGTTATGTGAGGTATTCTAAGGCACCTTCCCGNATGTCCGTCGTGAGGACAGAGGGTTTACACGGTATGTGCCATCACCCATAATTCGACATTACGTATGTTGCGCCATTGCACATGCCTCGATCCTTCAGGAAGCGAATTCCATGTCAGATTCCACTCCTCCATTGACTCCGGGGGGCCGCGAAATTCAGCCCCACGACTCACAAATCCACTGNGTCCAACCAGGTGGTGGAGTGTGTATGCGGATCGAATTATTTTGGGGACATATCCGNCGATNCTATCTTAAGACTTTTCGACGAGGTTATATTCGTCGGATGGCAGCAACACGGAAAGGTGACGCTAACCAATGTCCCTGGGATGTACTTGATCCCCGCGATCTGAAATTTTATGCCAATCAGCCAGGATACTATTGGGATCCCCAAGACGATCCATTCACTGGTCGTGAAAGTTACGGATTTGCCCGGGCGGGTTTAGCCGAGATGGTAATCTTCTCCTCAATTCTCATTCCGCTCTTGGTTCTGCTCGTCTACCTCGCACTCCACGGTTCACGATGGTGGTGGGTAGTAGCCCTGGTTCCGTTCCTTTTAGAAACTGAAGTAATCTGGTTTTTTCGCAATCCGAAAAGAGTGGTTCCTGAGGGGCCGGGGACTGTCGTTTCGCCAGCTGACGGTAAGATCGATTTGATTGAAGAGATTGAACACGATGACGTAATCGATGGGCCTGCTATTAAAATCGCTATTTTTCTTTCCGTATTTAATGTGCATATCAATCGAGTGCCGGTCGCCTGTACAGTGTTTGCCTCTCGGTATCGTCAAGGGAAATTTCTAAGTGCTTTGAAGCCGGAGTCGGCTTGGGAAAATGAGAGGCTTGAATTGTGGCTGGAGTCGACCGAAACTCCACACCGGGTAATGCGAGTGCGTCAAATTACTGGACAGTTAGCTCGGCGAATCGTTTGTTGGGCGAAAACCGGAGAGACGTTTAGCCGCGGTGCTCAATTTGGGATGATCAAGCTCGGTTCGAGAACGGAGTTGATCATCCCTAGAGAAAAAGGCCTGGAGGTCCTGGTGAAACTTGGGGATAAAGTTCAGGCGGGTTCCACTGTTTTTGCCCGGTATAAATAAATTGCTCAATATCAATCCTAAGCAGACAGGTTTATAATTAGCCGTATGAAGAGTGATTTGTCACAAGACCTCGATGTGAATCTCGATGACGATCTGTCGGATGATTCCAAGTTCCCAATCTTGCCTACGTTAATGACGTTGGGCAACGCCATTTGTGGCTTGGCGGCGATTGGTTTGGCAACGAAGGCGATTGGTGTTCGTTTGGCCACGGAAGGCATGGATCCTGCTGCAGCCTTACCACTCGATCCAAATGCTGCATACGAAGCTTTGCGTTATGCAGGTCTTCTGATTTTTCTGGGAATGCTCTTTGACGCACTGGATGGACAAGTTGCTCGTTTACTAAATCAAACCAGTAAATTTGGTATGGAACTTGATAGCCTCTGTGACGTGATTACCTTTGGTGTTGCTCCTGCTTTCATTATGCTGTTTTTTGCCGATGTTTTTCATCCTCGGCTGATGAAAGGTGCTGCAGGAATTTACACGCTTTGTGCTATTTTACGACTCGCTCGATATAACGTTGAAGCAGAAGAAGGGGGCGATACATCGTATTTCCGAGGGTTACCCTCACCAGCTGCTGCCGGTACAATCGCGACTTTTGCAATGGCCATGCCGGATATAATGCTTCAGAAGGATGCAATCCTTGAGAGCGTCAATATCGATGTTGGCCAGTTAGTGATGATTATCGTACCTCCACTGACAGTTATTCTGGCCTGGCTAATGGTTTCTTATGTGCGGTATCCACACTTGGCGAAACAGCTTGCTAAGAAAAAGTCAATGAAGCGTCACTATTTCAAGATTGTCCAGATTCTATTTGCCATTGTTGGGGCATTGGTTTTTCAGGAAATCGCTTTGCCGGTTATCTTTCTTTATTATCTGATCGCGACTCCGTTGACTGATCTCTGGCGTAAAATGGTCGGTGCTAAAAAGAAAGCTTCAGCTGTTCCAGCTGAAGCTTCCTAGGATTTTAACGGTCTGGTCGAGCTTTATTAAGCTAATACGGTCGCTAAGTTTTCAACCAAGAGCTGATCGCAACGACTTCCGCTTGAGTCGTAGAGGAATAATTTATTCTTGATGGTGTCCCAAACCGCTGTCAGTGTTACCTGGCGTGGACCACTCACGCTAAAGAGAACTCCACAGGGAGCTCCGCCTCGTGTTAATGGACGTTCGTTGAGTGGGAATTGGGATGATTCGAGTTGACCAATATCGCAAAGCGTTTGGTGGATAACTTTACGTAAATGTTCTTTGTTCAATTCGGCCGACTGCCTAGACATGATATCAAGCATGGTAGAACCTCTCGGGTGATGACATGTGACACATTCTTCTCGGCAGCAAATGTTGAGACGGGCTGGACCTGAAAGAAATGTGAGGTGCAGAAGATTGGTTAGGCTATAGATTCAGTTATCGGAATTG